>JBCQTX010000092.1:0-3237 GCA_047174605.1 Rikenellaceae bacterium
GAGGATAATGCATATATTGGAGTAAACGCTGAGGATTTTATCGGAGTCTATGTATATGATATCGATACAAAGAGTGTGGCTAAGGGGTCAGCTATAGCATCTGGATATGAGTTGCTTCGTATCGTAGCACACGAGTAGTTAGATTAAGATTCTAAGCCTCAATAAGGCTAAAAATATGGGTTCGAGGCCACATTCAAAGTGTGGCTTCGGGCTCATATTTACATATATACCGCTGTTCATTGATGACTAATGGCTGTTTGTTGAATAAGTTTTGCTATATATTGAAATTGTATTATTTTTGTAGTTGAGTATATGATGCAAATAATTATGAGATTTTTCCAAACTACAATTCTGTTCCTCCTACTAATTTTTACCGGCTGTAGCGAATCGAATGAAGATATTATCCAACCGGACGAGAACGAAGATGGGTTGGGTGGCCTAGTGATCGGGGTATCACAGGTCGCTTCGACACGTACCGCTATCGACTCTTCGGACAACGAGAGTGTGACGTGGTGCGTTGGTGACCAGATCGCGCTGTGGGCAGATGGTGCTGATGGCCAAACATATATTTCGGGCGAGATGTTCCAGCTCAAATATTATGGGTCGGCATTCAATGTTGCGGAGTTCGCATCATCCTCTACGGCCTCGATGTCATCAACCCAAAAGTATAATTACGTGGGATTCTACCCCCACTCTAAAGCCACTATTAGCGGCAAGAGTGTCTCATACACCATCCCATCGACCCAATATGGTGAGTATGATGGTGAGTATGACTATCGTATCGCAGACTCCGCTACCGGTTCAGCGCTATCTCTCACAGCTGATAGCGATTGCAAATTGAGTTTCCGTTCATTGACCCATGCGCTTAAGGTTACGATCCCTACGGGGCATAATCTACTAGGTGAGAAGGTTAAGACACTGACTATTAGTTTCCCCGATGGGGTAAATATTGTGGGTAGTGTGGCGCTTAGTATGGGCGCTACATCTACTGCTCCGGTGTTGAGTCCAACGGGGGCGAGCAACGTTGTAACACTTGATCTGAGCAGCAATCCGATCGACGAGGGTGATACCGTTTGGCTCTTTATCAATCCGGTGTCGAATGTCACGGGCGATATCAAAATTAGGGGTTTTAGTGTAACTGACGAGACGTCGTACTACTACGATATTCCGGTTAGCAGCATGACTTTCGCAGCGGGTTATGTCACTCCGGTGAATGCGGAGATTGGGGAGCCGATGCCAAGAACCACTATCGAGCTTAACATCACAGCTAATAACCTCGGTGAGGAGGTCGACAATATCAAATTGACTGCTCCTTCGGGAGGTATATTCAATGAGAGTGGCACAAATTCATTGACATTGACATATACGGGTGTAGGTAAATATTCGGCAAGCTATATCACTGAGTTCTATGGGGATAGCTTCAAGGGCAACTCCCTAAGTGTGCAATATGATTCTGAGCATGCATTGATGACAAAGACGATTACGTTGAGCTCTATTACGGATAACGCGGTTAATACTATTGACGATACTGTTCCTTATCTTTTGGAGGAGGATTTTAGTGGTATATCTAGCTTTAATAATGGTGATAACATTGCAGTTGGAGGTACAAAAACAGAGACAGGAAATGACCGAACGATGACCTTGAGTGGTACTAAGGTCTCTGGATGGACTGGTGATCGTATAGGAGGTGGTGCAGGAAAGGCCGTGAGAATAACTAGTAGAACTGAGATCGCAGTTTGGATTCCGACATACTACGACGGAAGGCTTGACTCTCCAGCATTAACAGGGTTGAAATCAGCATCAAATATCAAAGTCTCATATAAAATAAAGGGAGGTCGATATACTTTGCAGTTCAAATTGATTGGAACAGCGAGTGTCGGAAATGGTAACGGTATATATGATCGTGGTTCAACAACATCGACAGGAGCGTTGAGTGGAGATGACGATGGGATAACGATTTCTGATAACACGAATGATAGTAGTATAACAATCCCATATACAACCTCATCATATAACTCCAATACGGAGAATTATGACAGCATCACTACTAATGCAAGTTTTGAGATACCATCTGCTACATCGTCTACGCGTGTCTCTTGGCGAGTGCGTAACACAATGGACAATGATTCATTCTCGAATGGTAACGGTAACTTCTGGCTATACATCGATGAAATAAAAGTACAAATAGCAAACTAAAAAAATATGAAAAAAAATCTTTACATCATGCTTGCAGCGGCTCTGCTTGCGTCATGCTCTTCGGAAGATCTTATCGGCGAGAGTGTGGAGAATCGTGACGAGATGGGCTGTGTGGCACTTTCGCTAACGAGCGAGAGTGTGATTGAGTCGGTGACCACGACTCGCGCAACGGAGACCTATGAACTTGCGGAGGATCTTCTACCTGAGCAGTTCAAGGTCGAGATCAAAAATAGCGAGGGGGCAGTTGCCGGTAGCTACGAGAGTCTTAATGACTATAACAATGCAGAGTTGGATCCAGAGGATTTGAGTAAGACAACCCCTCCATACCTAAAGGCAGGAGATTACACGGTGACGATCTCAGATCTTCGTGATACCTCGGTGGAGAGCGCTACAAATGCTTGCTTTGCAGCGGAGGGTGAGTTCACCATCGTCGCACAAAAGACAAGTGGCACATGCGCGTTGACCGCGACACTCCAAAACGCAGCAATCAGAGTCCAGACAACAGATCGTTTCAACGAGTACTTCGAGGGTGGTTCTAAGCTAACACTCACAACGACAGCAGGTTCGGAGCTAACGGTAGAGTTTCCACTTGCAACAGGTGCTGAGGAGCCGATATTGTTTGTAGACCCAGAGTCGGAGATCTTCTTTAGTGGCGAGGCGACAAAGCAAGATCCGGGAACGGGAACAGCTCCGGTGGTGACATTCACCAAGAATTCTGTTGGCACAGTCAACAAGGGGCAGATGAATAGCGTGGTGATAGATGCTTCGGAGACGGGTTCGGCCTCGGTTACTATTGTGATCAACAGCGAGATAACCGAGACTTACACATTTGATATTGACCTCAACGAGGGTGACGAATAAAACATAAAGAATCATGAGAATAATAACAAGAAATTTCATAGTTGCAGCGGCGATGTTTGCGCTGGCTGTTGGCTGTTCGGCAGACGATCTAATCACCTCTACCGACCTTGATTCTGGATCGGGCAATGTTAGTTCGGGTTCGGGTTCGGGTTCGGGTTCGGGCTCTGGCGATGTTGATAC
>JBCQTX010000039.1:0-18093 GCA_047174605.1 Rikenellaceae bacterium
GGAGTTGGCTCAGTGATTCCACGCTCTGTACCAGCCAACTTAGCAGTAAATCCTGAAAGGAAGTAGTACTGAGTCTGCTCTGGAGTAAGGATAGATACTGGAGGCATTACACCAAATGCATCTGCTGTCAAGAAGATCACCTTCTTAGCTGCTGGAGCCTTTGATGGAGGAGGAACGATGTTGTCGATGTGGTTGATTGGGTAAGAAACGCGAGTGTTCTCAGTAGTAGAACCATCAGCGAAGTTGATCTTACCATCCTCAGCTACAGTAACGTTCTCCAAAAGTGCATCGCGACGGATCGCCTTCCAGATATCTGGCTCGTGCTCCTGAGAAAGGTTGATAACCTTAGCGTAGCATCCACCCTCGAAGTTGAATACACCGTCATCATCCCAACCGTGCTCATCGTCACCGATCAACTGGCGCTTAGGATCTGTAGACAAAGTAGTCTTACCTGTTCCTGAAAGACCGAAGAAGATAGCAGTCTCGCCCTTCTCGTTAGTGTTAGCCGAGCAGTGCATAGCAGCGATTCCCTTCAATGGAAGTAGGTAGTTCATGTAAGCGAACATTCCCTTCTTCATCTCACCACCATACCAAGTGTTCAAGATAACCTGCATCTTCTCAGTAAGGTTGAATACAGTAGCAGTCTCAGAGTTAAGACCAAGCTCCTTGTAGTTCTCAACCTTAGCCTTAGAAGCGTTGATTACAACGAAATCTGGCTCGCCATAAGCAGCTAGCTCAGCGTCAGAAGGACGGATGAACATGTTCTTTACAAAGTGAGCCTGCCAAGCAACCTCCATGATGAAACGGATCTTGATACGAGAGTTCTCGTTAGCACCGCAGAAAGTATCAACAACGAAAAGACGCTTTCCTGACAACTCCTCAGTAGCCAACTTCTTAAGCTCAGCCCAAGCAGCCTCTGTGATAGGCTTGTTATCATTCTTATACTCGTCAGATGTCCACCAAAGTGTGTCACGAGTTGTATCGTCCATTACAAGGAACTTATCTTTAGGTGAACGACCTGTGTAAACTCCTGTCATTACGTTTACAGCGCCCATCTCAGTTACTTGTCCCTTCTCAAATCCCTCTAGCTCAGGTTTTGTCTCCTCAGCGAAAAGAACGTCATAAGATGGGTTGTGTACGATCTCTGTTACACCAATGATGCCATACTTGCTCAAATCAATTGTAGCCATACTTTTTTTGTGTTTTTATTAAGTTATTAAATCTTTCTATTTGTTTGCTCCTTTATCTCCCCTTCAGCCTCCTTTATTACCTAGCCGTAGCCACTGTGCTTTTCAGCCACCGCCCCTAATTCGGCCCCCGGGATTTGTTGCAAAGGTAGCAATAATTTTTATATGTTACAAAAATAACACTAAACTTTTTTCAATTTTTTTATCTTTTCTTTCAAAATCGCTAACCTCTACACGTAACTAACGATCAACCAATAGATTTTATTGTTTGATCCGGCAATTTTTGAGCCATTAATTCACGCTATTAATGATTCCCAATAAAAAATAATGGTAACAAACTTGGTAATAAGTGCCACAACTAAGTAGGGTAAAATAATTATTGGTGTGTTTTTAAGAGTGCTATTGGAGATGAGATTTTTTGCAATTGAATCGAAAATATAGTTATTCTATATTGAGATTTAATAGTAAAAAATATCGCTCCGAGAGTGCTGTTAAAAATATGGCAATAATTGTTTTACACTACTTAATAATCTACTCCTTGAATAGATCGATCTCTCCGCGCTCCACCTGCCGATATATCGATGATAGCTCCGCCACCACCGGTGAGATATATGCCAATGTATCCTCCACTGCGCCGCGCCCCTGCTCACCTTTGATTCGGTATAGCATCGCACCATAGAGAGCACGAAATGAGAGCTCAATATCCGAGACCCCCTCTGCACCTCCATACGTCGCGCGAAGGTCGGCCAACGCCTCCTCTGACGAGATCCACAATGTGCGGTATCTCGCCCCTGCTGGCAGTTTCAATAGTCGTAGGTGTAGATCATTTAGATCTGCTATGAGGTGTAGCGTATGGTTCGAATGTCCCTGCTTGCGCTTTCCCTCGCCCTCCAACATCTGGCAATACTCCATATACCATCTGTGTAGCGCTGCCGCCTCCTCGGGTGATAGATTTGTGCGTGGTGCCACGAATTGTGAGAATATCGCCTCTGGGCTGAACTGCAACCCTCGAAACAGATCCTCCAACTGCCACAGGTATAATATATACTCCGCTATGTTCTTCTCTCTTAATGATCTTGCTATGTCCATGTAATATATATATTATTAATATGGGGCTTCGCTCTCTGGGAGATTTTTTCTGAAAATCTCCTTTTAGCAGAGAGAGCGATGATAACGCGTGAACTGCCTCCGGCGGGCGGAGTGCTCTCCGCTGAGCTAATTAATCTTTAACGCCTCGATGAAATCGGGGTGCAACCTCCACAAATTCTCCGTCTGCAACCACATCTCGCGAGCCTGAGCCCGCACCGAAGGGCGCTCACTCTCAATATCACTCAAATACTCATCGTCAGCATCATGCGACGCCCCAACAAACTCCGCATGATAGGCCGCAAAACGACTCTTAAAGGCGTGAAGCTCCCCCGTAGGAAGTGCACCATCACGAAGATATGACGACCACAACAGCAACAGCGTTCGCGAAGCATACTTATCCGAGATATCATTGATTACCTCATCAAAAAGCTCATACTCCCCCATCGCTAAATAGTCATACGCCAACAAGTTAGAACACTCCAAATGATCCTCCGGGTCCAAATCCAAAGCCATCTCCAGCAGCGCACTCGACATCTCGAAGTCGTTGATCAGGAAGTGATCAATCCCCGACAGCCTAAGAATCTCAATCGCCGAACGGGAGTTGTCATCACCCCACTCCAACCACACCTCATCCTCATCGCCTAGGATATCTTGAAGTGTCTGCACCGCTGCAAAGCGCAAGTTACACGCCTCTTCAATTTCTCCTTGCGACTGTAGGTATTGTGATTTTTTGAGGATCTGAGCGAAGTTGCTCATCCCATCATCTCCCATGCGTATCTCGAATGTCTGCTCTGTAGTTGGACTTAAATATCCTTTTTTCATTATCTATCTCGTTGTGTTATAAATGCGCATAAATTTATGAGTGACGTGCGGAATGGCGAATCGGGGAACTCCCCAAGGATCGCGATAGCACGTTCGATGTAGGCCTGCATAACCTCCTGTGCTAGCTCCACACCTCCATTCTGGGCGACATATGCCGCCAGCTGCTCGATCGCCTCGTCGCTTGTCGTAGCCTGCTCCACCAGCTTCTGAATCCGCTGCTGCTCCTGCTCTGATGCACGCTCCAAGAGGATCAGGAGCGGAAGGGTGATCTTGCCATCCATCAAATCTTGATAGGTCGCCTTGCCGCTATTCGAGGTGGGGGTGTAGTCCAGAATATCATCCTGAATCTGGAACGCCATTCCCACCGCTCGACCAAACTCCCTCATCAGATTCACCTGTTCGGTAGTAGCTCCGGCCGCCTTAGCACCTGCCGAGGCGCTGATCGAGATCAACGAAGCGGTCTTTTTGGCGATTATGCTCAGATAACCCTCGCGTGTCATGGTGTGTTTACGAGCGAAATCATCCTGTATAACCTCACCCTCACACAACGTTGCGATAGCTCCCACGGTGTGGGTAACCAGATCAAACTGACCACTCTGCAACCCGATCGAGATGTTGCGAGCCAAGATATAATCCCCCGTCAACACAGCGCGTTTCGATTGCCATTTGGCGTTGAGCGATGGTTTGCCACGCCTCGTGAGCGCCTCATCAATCACATCGTCGTGGATGAGAGATGAGAGGTGGATCATCTCGACCATCATCGCCGCGATATGTGCGCGACGAGTAACCACCCCACTGTTCGAAGTCAACCCAGCACACAACATAACCAACATAGGTCGCACCCCCTTACCTCGCGAGGAGAGGGCATCGATCAGCATCTTGCCTAAGATAGGGTTATCTGTGCGGAACTGTTCGGCAACAAATTTGTCGAATTCGGCGAGTGATTCTTGTATGGGATCTTGTATCTGGGTGAGTGTTACCATAGCGTTTCTCATTATTATAGTGTGCAAAAGTACTCTTTTTTTGTGATTTGACCCACTCTCTCAAAGTTTTTTTCTATCTTTGTGGGGTCATTTTTATCTGTAGGCGCATTTATGAGAGAAAAATTCAATCTGCGAGGGCTCATACCCTTCACTCTAGCTGTTGTGCTATATGCACTTTTTGCCGCTATCTACTTCGCTCCGCAGTTGGGTGGCGAGGTGTTGGTGCAGGGCGATGTCACTCAATATAAGGGGATGACCCAAGAGATCCTCGAAACGCGCGACAGAACGGGCGAAGATCCCCAATGGAGCGGCTCGATGTTCTCCGGGATGCCAGCCTACCTAATCAATGTCGACTACCCATCACAAATCATAAAGCAGTGGATCGGCTCGGTGACCAAAATCATAGATACCCCAGCAGCATTCATCTTCTTCGCGATGCTCTCCATGTGGCTCATGTTGGTTATGATGGGGGTTGGTGGCTATGTCGCTATCGTTGGTGGCGCTATGTTTGGTCTCTCGACCTACTTCTTCCTCATCATCGAGGCGGGTCACCTCACCAAGATGTGGGCTCTGGTCTATGCCCCAGTGATGATGGGTGCGATCTATATGACTCTACGTCGCAATATGTGGTGGGGAGCGGCTCTCACGGCACTCTTCACCTCGCTGGAGGTGGGTGCGAACCATCCTCAAATCACCTACTACTTCTTGATGGCGGCAGCCTTCTTCTGGCTCTCGGAGCTCTATTTTGCTTATAAAGATAAGATCGTCACAAGCTACTTCAAACGCACGGGATTGGTGTTAGTAGCTGGCCTACTGGGAGTTATCTCCAACCTCTCGCCACTTTGGTACACCGCGCAACACACCCCTGATACCATTCGCGGAGGGTCGGAGCTTGTTATGGATGGCGTGGAGTCCAACGGACTCGATATGGAGTATGCAACGGCATGGAGCTACGGCATTGCGGAGAGTCTAAATCTGTTGATTCCCGACTTCACGGGGCGCGATTCATCATTCTCGTTTAGCAAAGATGGCGATGTCGCAAAGTCGCTCGCACCATACAACATGGCCGATGTGGCGCAGCAGCTACCTGCCTATTGGGGGGCGCAACCCTTCACCGGAGGACCAACATATCTGGGAGCGGTGGTGCTATTTTTGGCGGCACTCGGATTCCTGCTCTCGAAGGGGCGCGAGAGGTGGTGGATATTGGCTATCTCGGTGGTTATGCTGATGCTTTCGTGGGGGCATAACCTAATGTGGTTCACGGAGTTGATGTTCAACGTACTCCCCGGCTACAACAAATTCAGAACCGTCTCCATGACCCAAGTAGTCGTGGAGTGGACAGCACCGCTAATGGCGGCATACGCTCTGTGGATGCTCTATCGGGGCGATACGGAGGGGCAAAATATAAACAAGAAGATAGCGATCTCGGCAGCTCTCACGGGGGGTGTTGCAATCATAGTTGCCCTTGCAGGATCTCTCTTCTTCGAATATGGTAGAACCGATGCGCTCAGGATGTTGCTCTCGGCACAATTCCCGGCAGATCTGGCCGATCAAGTCGCCTCGGCAATGGTGGCGGAGCGAATGGCAATTGCGGCGGCAGATGGTTGGCGAACAGCGATATTTGTGGCGTTGGCGGCACTCACAATTGTTGGGTTTGTGCGCAAGAAGATCCCGCGCAGCATCATGGTTACGGCGATTGGACTCTTGGCTCTGATCGATCTGGCAGGTGTTGCAAATCGTTTCCTTAGCTATGAGGATTTTGGCTCGGCATCGCGCTCAAAGATTGTCGCTACGGAGGCGGATAAGCAGATTTTGGGGGATGATGGTGAGGTCGGATATCGAGTGATGAACCTCACGGTGAGTCCATTCAATGACGCTACGACAAGCTATTTCCACCGCTCAGTGGGTGGCTATCACGGTGCGAAACTCTCTCGTTACCAAGATCTTATAGATTACTATCTCTCGAAGCTAGATCCCTCAATTTTGGATATGCTCAACACGCGCTACCTAATCGTCCCATCGCAAGATGGCACACGACGCGAGGTTGTCAAACGAGACACGGAGCTAGGCGCAGCGTGGTTCGTTGAGGGTGTCGAAAAGGTGAATTCACCGCAATACGAGATCGAGATGTTGGGCAAGGCGGATCTGAGCCGCTACGCTGTGGTGGGTAGCGACTTCCAGACCTCGTCAACGAAATATGGAGCGGAGGGCGAGATCGAACTTGTGAAGTATGATCCTCACCACCTAACATACAAATATAGCGCACCAACAGAGTCACTAGCGATCTTCTCGGAGATCTTCTACGCAAAAGGGTGGAGAGCATATGTGGATGGAGTTGAGACACCATACATAAGGGCAAACTACCTGCTCCGCGCAATGGAGCTACCGGCCGGCGAGCACACCGTAGAGTGGCGATTCAGAGCTCCTGAGTGGGGCGTTGTGGAGGGGTTGTCGCTCGCAGCATCAATCGTGATATTACTATCAATAATCATATTAGCAGCAGTTAAAATATATGGCATCAAACAGGAGACTAAAGCGTAGAGTCCGCAATTCATACCTTATCTCGACATTGAGTATCTCGTTGGTACTCTTCTTGTTGGGCTCTGTGGGCTATCTGATGTTCGCAGCGTTGGATGTGGCTCAAACACTTCGTGAGAGCATCACGGCAACTGTCGAACTTAGTTCAAAGACGTCATTGGAGCAGCGTGAGATAATACGTCGCGAGGTGGCATCATACCCAATAGCAGGCGAGGTGCGATTCTCATCCAAAGAGGAGAAGATCCAAAACGAAGAGTTCCGCGAGATGTTCGGCTTGGAGTTTGAACAGATATTGGAGGATAACCCCCTTATGGATACCTTCGAGGTGTCGTTGTCGGCCTACTACGAGGATCAGGAGGAGCTCGAAAAGTTCGCAGCGAGCATCGGCTGGATGAATGGTGTGGATCGCGTGAGCTACCCAGCATTTTTGGTTGATCAGGTGCACACAACAGTGAATAAATTCCAATTGGTGATTCTGCTCTTCGGAGGTGCGTTGTTGTTCATCTCGATGGTGCTGCTCAACAATACGATCCGTCTGGCGATCTTCTCTAGGCGTGGATTGATCAACACCATGAAGCTGGTCGGAGCTACTAAGTGGTTCATCATCAAGCCATTCCTATGGAGCGGTTTGTGGAGCGGTTTGTGGGCAGGTGTCGTAGCATCGTTGTTGTTGGGTGGTTCGATTTATGCCCTTGGAGAGACTTTGCAGGGTGTGGTTTCGCTCGATGAACTCTATCGCGCAGGCTATATCATGGGGAGCATGATTGGTGGTGGAGTTTTGATCTCGATCTTCTTTACGTGGATCTCGGTCAATAGCTTTGTAAATGTAAAATCAAATAAGATACAACTATATGAGTAATGAGGATAAGAGGCCAGAGGTGAGTGATGGCGAGTTGCCACTAGGCACGAAAAACTACAAATTGTTGCTGATCGGATTGGGGATCATCCTACTGGGCTTCATACTGATGGTGGGCGGTGAGCCAGCATCGGCTGAGGGGTTTAACGAGAATATCTTCTCGTGGCGACGTATCACACTTGCGCCATTGGTCTTGGTCGCAGGCTTCGTATTCGAGATCTACGCGATTCTAAAAAAGTAGGCGATGACAACTATTCAAGCGATTCTACTGGGGGTTGTCCAAGGTATCACGGAGTTTCTCCCCGTATCGAGTAGCGGACATCTCCAACTAGCCAAGGAGCTGTTGGGAGTCCACCTAACGGAGAATCTGAGCTTCGATGTCGCGCTCCATGCCGGCACGGTCTGCAGCACTGTTCTGATCTTGTGGAGCGAGATATCATGGGTTCTGAGGGGGCTCTTTTCGCGGAGCTTCAACGATGCACACTCCTATGCGCTCAAGATCATCTTGTCGATGGTCCCTGTGGCGATTGTGGGCTTCACCTGCAAGGATTATATCGAGCAGCTGCTCAATGGGGGGAACAGTATGTTGGTCGTGGGGTTGATGTTGATGCTCACCTCCATCTTATTGGGTTTCACCTACTTTAGGCGTGACGGGAGCTCTTCGAGGCCGGGGCGTGCGATTAGTTACCGCGATGCATTAATTATAGGTATAGCGCAGGCGGCAGCTGTCATGCCGGGGCTATCTCGATCTGGATCGACCATCGCCACCGGAATTTTATTGGGGGATGACCGAAGTGCAGTGGCGAGATTCTCGTTTCTGATGGTGTTAGTTCCGATTTTGGGAAATACCTTTTTGGATTTGGTGAAAGGGGGTGGCACAATCGCTATTGAGGGTGTTAGTGGAGGTGCTTTGATGGCTGGTTTCCTCTCCGCCTTTGTGGTGGGAGCGTTGGCTTGCCGCGCCATGATTGAGATTGTGCGTCGCGGAAAATTGATCTACTTCGCTCTTTACTGCGGTGTGGTGGGTCTCCTTTCGATTGCTCTTTATTTTATATAGACACACCCCGTCATCCCGGACTTGATCCGGGATCCCGCAACGACTTTTCACACGCACCCCATAACTAGGGATCCTGAATCAAGTTCAGGATGACGACAAGCGGTGTGGATTTTTAAGAACTGCCTCCGGTGGGCGGCGTGCTCGCCGCGGAGCTAATTAATATTAGATGGATATACAAAACGATAAAAACCTAGAGGGAATAGACTTCCGCGAAGGCTACATAGTCCTGATTGACAAACCATTAGAGTGGACATCAACAGACGTGGTGCGCAAAGTGAAATACGCACTCGGGCGCAAAGGATACCGCAAACTAAAGGTCGGACACGCAGGAACACTCGACCCACTCGCTAGTGGGGTGCTACTCGTATGCCTCGGCAAAGCGACAAAGATGGTCGATGCACTCCAAAGCGAACGCAAAGAGTATGTGGCGGAGGTGACACTCGGCGCTACAACACCAAGCTATGATATGGAGCATGAGATAGATGCAACATATCCCACAGAGCATATAACACGCGAAATGGTCGAAGAGGTGCTACGAAATCTCGAGGGCGAGAGGCTACAATCACCCCCAATATACTCCGCAAAAAGAGTCGAAGGAAAGGGGATGAGAGCCTACGAAATGGCACGTGCAGGCGAGACAGTCGAGCTACGACAAGCGCTCATCACAATATATTCGATCACCATCGAGGAGTTCGAAATGCCAAAGCTACGCATCCGAGTGGAGTGCAGCAAGGGAACTTACATCCGCTCCCTAGCTCACGAAATAGGCGAAGGACTCCAAAGCGGAGGCTATCTCTCATACCTGCGACGTACCCGAAGTGGTGGATTTGTAGTGGAAAATGGGTGGGATTTGGAAGATTTTTTAAAAAATGTCGAGTTGCTTGAAACAAAATCGTAATTTTTACGTATATGTTTTATTGGGTCTCTATATTTTAAAGGAAAAGTATGAAATTATCGCAATACGGATATGAGTTGACGGCGGATCAACTAGCGAAATATCCTGCTGAGGAGCGTGATGAATCACGCCTAATGGTGTTAGATCGCAAGACGGGAGTGATCGAGCACAAGATTTTTAAAGATGTTATAAACTATTTGGAGAGCGATGATCTGCTCGTGACAAATGACACAAAGGTCTTTCCGGCACGCCTATATGGCAATAAGGAGAAGACCGGAGCGGAGATCGAGATCTTCCTGTTGCGCGAGCTCAACGAGGAGCTACGCCTGTGGGATGTTTTGGTCGACCCAGCACGTAAGATCCGTATAGGTAATAAGTTATACTTCGGAGATAATGAGTTGATGGTAGCGGAAGTTATCGACAACACAACATCGCGCGGAAGAACACTTCGCTTTTTGTATGATGGGCCACACGAGGAGTTCCGCGATGCACTATACCAATTGGGAGAGACGCCACTTCCGCGATGGGTTCGTGAAAAGGTCGAGCCAGAGGATGTTGAGCGTTACCAGACAATATACGCCAAGAATGAGGGTGCTGTAGCTGCCCCAACAGCAGGATTGCACTTCTCGCGCCATCTGCTCAAGAGGTTGGAGATCAAGGGGGTGGAGAGTGCACCAATCACACTACACGTTGGTTTGGGCAGCTTCCGCACGGTCGATGTCGAGGATCTGTCGAAACATAAGGTAGATTCGGAGCAGTTCCGTTTGGAGCAATCAACAGCGGATAAGATCAATAAGACTAAGCAGGAGGGCGGTCGAGTGGTCTCGGTAGGAACAACAGTTATGCGAGCATTGGAGTCATCGGTCTCGACAGGAGGAATGGTGAAATCGATGAATGGATGGACCAATAAATTCATCTTCGCACCATACGACTTCTCGGTTGCAGATGCTATGATCACGAATTTCCACCTCCCATACTCAACGCAGTTGATGATGGTGGCGGCATTCGGAGGTTACGATACAATAATTAACGCCTATGAGGTGGCGAAGCAGGAGGGTTACCGCTTCGGAACATATGGTGATGCTATGTTGATTCTCTAATGTTGAGAGGCGACGCACCACAAAATAAACCCAAATATAAATTGTTACACAAATTACGACTTAACTAATGGCTCAAAAGAGGAAGATATTATATGTATGCCAACAGGTTGACCCATATATCGCTCAGACACCACGCTCTGTAGCGACACGCAATCTGTTGCAGGGTATGAATGAACGAGACTATGAGATCCGCACCTTTATGCCACGTTATGGAACAATCAACGAGCGACGCAATCAGCTCCACGAGGTGATTCGCCTCTCGGGAATGAACCTAATAATCGATGATACGGATCACCAGCTAATCATCAAGGTGGCCTCAATCCCATCGGCAAGGGTTCAGATATATTTCATCGACAACGACGACTACTTCTCGCGCAAAGCGATTTTGGAGGATGAGACGGGCAAGGAGTTCGAGGATAACGACGAACGCGCGATCTTCTTCTCACGAGGTGTGTTGGAGACGGTGAAGAAGCTCCGTTGGGAGCCATCGATCATCCATACTCATGGGTGGTTCTCGGGTTTGGTGGCGGCCTATCTGCGCCACACGTTTGCCGACGATCCGATCTTCGCAGGGGTGAAGGTTGTAGTGTCGTTGGATTGCGATGGATTCCGCGAAGCGCTCGACCCAGCCTTTAGATCAAAGCTGGAGGGCGAGGGTATCGTAGGCGAAAATTTGGAGTTTATAACAGAGCCAACATACGAAAACTATTGTCGTTTCGTTATCTCTTATGCCGATGCTGTAGTCATCTCAAGCAAGGAGTGTGACGAGAAGGTGGTTGAGATAGCACGTGCAAGTGGGAAGCCATTTTTGGAGTACCAAGATCCAGAGGAGGCTGATTATTACGACAATTATGCGAAATTCTATGAGACACTTTAGAAAATTAATTATGGCTATCACACTCGTGATGGCCGTTGTTGCAGTTGGATGTTCCGACATCGATAATGATCTGGGAAGCAATCTAATTCCGGAGGATCAAACCATGTTGATCGGAAGTCTCGATCTGAAGGGGATCAATCGTAATGGCGAGAGTATCCTCTCGACACGACTCTTCACCACCGAGAATGTCAATGCGGCGAACCAAACATATGGATCGTTTGGATTGGAGCATAACGAGGAGTTTGGATTGCGTAGAAGTGGTCTCTATGTCCAATATACCCAAGCCAGCGCTCTCGACGAGGATGATGAGTTTGGATATATGCCATTCATGGATTCGATGGTTATCTACATCTCTGTGGCTGACTATTCGGGCGATACAACCTACGTATGTACCTATGAGGTCTATGAGGTGATCGATGATTCGTTCTTGACAAATAGCGCAGATACGATCTTCAATGTGAAGTTCGATATGTTGAATTCGGAATATATCAATCCGGAGCCACTCCTCGAGTTCAAATATCCTGATCAGGATGATGATGTATATGTCTACACCTCATATGTGATGAGTATCAATATGACAGAGTCGGGTATCGCGCTAGGAGATCGTTTGATGTTGAAGGATGAGTCGGTAGATCTGGACTCCGATGTCTACCTTGATTACGAGTACGAGGACTTCTTGGATCACTTCAAGGGGCTCTATATCATCCCGAAAGAGTCAACTATCGGCTATGGAGAGGGTGCAACATATAGCACGGCGATCGCATCGTCGGGCTTTGGATTCTTCGGACGTAGCCTCTATGAGGAGGATCCGACAATCGTTGCGGATACGATCGGTATGACCTACACCTTCCGAAATAGCTATTTGGATGATAATTTGGGAGGAGTCTCAATCCAGACAGTGGAGCATGACTACTCAACAGCCTCGTTTGATGAGTCGGATGTAAGAACCGACACAAACCCTACGGGGATAAGAACCAACCGTCTCTATGTCGAGGGTATGGGAGGCGTGGTGAGCGAGATCTCGTTCGAACGCCCACTCTTCGATGAGTTGGAGCAGGTGATGGAGGATAGTGGTGATGAGTACACCAATATGTTCTTCAATCTGGCACATATGCGAATCTATACGGAGATGGCAACGGGCGATGGAGAGATCGAGTCGGAGCAGCAATTCACACCAGAGGAGATTGATCAGCTCAATCTCTACCCTACGCGATTGGCGCTCTATAATCTCTATAACACCTTCGAGGATGAGGATGGATATACGCTGCTTGAGGAGGCGATCGATTATGATTATATAAGCGAGTTGACCTATGGTACGACGCTGACGTATGGTGGTTATTTGAACCGCACACAGGGGTGTTATGAGATGCATATACCGCTCCAGATGCAGTATATCTGGAATGAATACCTCGAAGCTAAGGAGGAGGCAGGCGGCGATGCAGATGCCATTGATTGGGATGGTGCAGAGTGGAATAAGTTGTATGTCGCACCAACGGTCGACAACCTCATGACACCACGCTACGTAACGTTGCAGGGTGCCGCAGGGGAGGATAATGTGCAGGGTGTAGCGACTACAGCCCCTATTAGATTGGGAATTACATATACGCTGCTTAAGCAGTAGGTTAGAAAATATAAGATAAACTATGCAAGAGAATTTAGTTATCGTCGAGTCACCAGCCAAGGCCAAGACTATCGAGAAGTTTTTGGGCAAGGATTTCGTGGTGAAGTCGAGCTTCGGACACATTCGCGATTTGGCGAAGAAGGGTCTGGGTATCGATGTTGAGAAGGAGTACGAATTGGTCTATGAGATCCCGGCGGATAAGCGCAAGGTGGTCGATGATTTGAAGAGCATGGCATCCAAGGCGAAGCACGTGTGGCTAGCATCCGATGAGGACCGTGAGGGGGAGGCTATTGCGTGGCATTTGACTCAAGTGTTGGATCTTGATGTTGCCAGCACCAAGCGTATCGTCTTTCACGAGATCACGAAACGTGCAATTTTGGAGGCTATTGAGAACCCTCGAACAGTCAACCTCGACCTAGTAAATGCCCAGCAGGCGCGTCGTGTACTCGACCGTTTGGTGGGCTTCGAACTTTCGCCAGTTTTGTGGCGCAAGGTTCGCCCACAGCTCTCGGCTGGCCGTGTTCAGAGTGTCGCTGTGAGGTTGTTGGTTGCTCGCGAGAGAGAGATCATTGGCTTTAAGTCAACCCCATTCTATCGTGTGGTGGGGCAATTCATCAAGGATGGCGACAAGAAGGGGGCTTTCAAGGCGGAGCTCACCACGAGATTAGAGACTTTTGAGCAGGCGCAGGAGTTCCTCAATGAGAGTGTAGGGGCTGCTTTCGCGATTACTAAGGTCGAGGAGAAACCTGTCACACGCCACCCAGCACCACCATTCACCACCTCTACACTCCAGCAGGAGGCAGGGCGAAAGTTGGGAATGTCAGTGTCGCAGACGATGTCGGTGGCGCAAAAGCTCTATGAGCAGGGACTCATCACCTATATGCGTACGGATTCGGTGAATCTCTCGAACCAAGCGCTCGCGATGTGCAAGGAGCAGATCGTGAATAACTATGGCGAGAACTACTCGGCGGTGCACAACTATAAGACCAAGACCAAGGGTGCGCAAGAGGCGCATGAGGCGATCCGCCCATCCTATATCGATCGCCAAACGATCGATGGCACAACGGCCGAGAAGCGTCTTTATGATCTGATATGGAAGCGCACGGTAGCCTCACAGATGGTTCCTGCACAGATGGATCGCACCATCATCACCATTGACAGAAGTGGCAAGAAGGGGACTTTCACAGCTACGGGAGAGGTGTTGCGTTTCGATGGATTTATGAAGCTATATACGGAGTCGACCGATGAGGATACCTCAGCTGACAGCTCACAAGAGGGGATGCTCCCTAAATTAGTGGCTGGCGAGGCAGTTAACCCACTCACAATCACTGCTACGGAGCGCTATACTCAGCCACCAGCACGCTACAACGAGGCATCACTTGTGAAGAGATTGGAGGAGTTGGGAATCGGCCGTCCATCAACCTATGCACCGACTATCACCACGATTATCAATCGCGGATATGTCGAGAAGCAGAGCTCAGATGGTGCGAAGCGAGAGTACACACAGCTCACACTCGAAAAGGGCAAGGTGAGCTCGAAGCAGCTTAGCGAGAATTATGGAAAGGAGAAGAATCGCCTAGCACCGACCGATATTGCGATGATGGTTAATGACTATCTGGAGTCGCAATTTAGCTCAATTTTGGATTATAACTTCACGGCAAATGTCGAGAAGGAGTTCGATAGAGTGGCCGATGGTGAGATCTCATGGAATAAGATGATCGATGACTTCTACAAACCCTTCCACACTTTGGTGGAGACCGCTGTGGAGACACAAGTATCACGTTCGGCACACGAGAAGATCTTGGGTGTTGACCCTGCAACGGGGCGCGATGTCAAGGCGCGAATTGGACGTTATGGCCCTATGGTCGAGATCGTTGCACCCGAGGGTGAGAAGCCGAAGTATGCAGCCCTCAAAAAGGGGCAGCTCATAGAGTCTATCACTTTGGAGCAGGCGTTGGAGCTCTTTGCTTTGCCTCGTCTCTTGGGCGAGTTTGAGGAGTTGGAGATGGTGGTTGGAATCGGACGTTTCGGAGCTTATATACGTCATGGTAAGGGTTTTACATCGTTGGCCAAAACAGACGATCCATACACAATAGATTATGATCGAGCTGTTGAGTTGGTGGTCACCTCGCGCGAGGCGAAGGCTGCGGCCAACACCCCAATCAAAACCTTCGAGGAGGATGCAGAGCTATTGGTGAAGAGCGGTCGTTACGGCCCATACATCGCCTATAAATCGAAGAACTACAGAATTCCAAAGGGCAAGAAACCCGAGGAGCTCACCTTCGACGAGGCTATGAATATCATCAATACTTCGAAGAAGTAGCAGGGACTTTTGCGCTCTCTGGACGATTTTTTTCTTGAAAATCTCCTTTTATCAGAGAGAGCGAATGTGACACGTGAACTGCCTCCGGCGGGCGGAGATTGCACCTCCGCTGGTGCAATTATATTGATTATGTTACAGTACAAAACAAACAGACGGCCACCGCAACCAATCATTGCAGTGGCCATTTTCCTAATTATAGGGCTCGCTATCGGATGGACACACCCCTTCGACATATGGGTGATACTACCCTCCACACTCCTCGCATCCCTACTGCTAATCGCAACACGCCGCAACATATTCGTGCCATTAATGCTCCTCGGAATAGGGATCACCACCACAACAGCATGGCGCAACAACGAAGCTCACGTAAGCGAAACACACCGCGAAGAGTCATCCTGCGAATGGGCACATAACATAAATAGTTGGGCATATAGCCGCCTCGAAGAGCTTGATCTGAGCCCCGACGCACTATCTGTCGCAGGGGCGATGCTGCTCGGGCGACGCGATCTGATGGATCGGCAATTGACCTTGAGCTACCGCGAGAGCGGAGCGGCTCATATTTTGGCGGTATCGGGGTTGCACCTCGCAATCATATTCTTGGTGGTCAACAACCTACTTCTCATAATCAACATCTTCCCGTATGGCCACATCGCACGTAAGATCCTAATAATCATCATATTATGGCTCTACGCCGCGATAGTTGGCATGAGTCCAAGCGTTGTGCGTGCCGCCTCCATGCTCACTCTCTATCAATTCATCTCTCTCATCCATCGCCGCTATTACTCCATAAACGCGCTCCTGATAGCCGTAGTTGCGATGGTGCTCCTCGACCCCTCCATACTCTTCGATGTCGGGTTTCAGCTCTCGGTGGTTGCGGTTCTGGGAATTCTCTTTTGGGCTGCTCCGCTCCTTCGGCCGTTGGATCGGTGGAGCTGGAGTCAGAATTGGGGACCTCTCATGCCGATTCTTTTTGAATCGGTAGTGGCGACATTGATCGTGGGGGTCGCCTGCTCCGTTGCACTTCTTCCCCTGATCTCATATACATTTGGCTATGTTTCGCTGCTCGGAATTTTGCTCAATCCACTGCTCATTGTCACCACCTTCATCACCCTCACAGTGTCGCTGCTGTGGGTATTGTTTGGCTTTGGCGAGCTGCCAGCACTCATCGTTGGGCAAGTTATTGAGGGGATGACGCTTATCCAGAATTACGCTGTTGGGAGCATCGCAGAGCCGATCGCCCTAAGGCTCGAATTGTGGGAGACCCTATCAATCTACCTGCTTTATGGTCTAATCACGCTCCTCTGCTATCGCGTTAAAAGAGCACATTTCCATTAACACCAACGACAATCTGTTGGTGGCTATTCGAGCGAGGAAGCCCTCGAAGAAGCGTAAGGTCATAATCGGCAAAGAACTTCAACACCCAATGAGCATTCGACAAAAATTCGACCGATGCACCAGTTGCCACTCCGAAATATCCGCCATCCATAACATCGATGTCATACCCTTCGACCTGACAATCATGATATACGTTGTACTGCATCAGTGCCTTCGCCCCGACCCTCCAACGCGGAGTGAGTGGATATGCGAAGTATGGGCCTAAGCCATATGATATCACGCTCAAAGTCTCCTCGATAGGCTCATCATCGATTCTGAGTTTAGAGGTTGTAGCTACCAGACGGCCTCCGATTCCAATGTTCTGGTTAAAGAGGTGGTTTCCCTCAACTCCCACACGGCTGCCAGCATCGACCTGAAGCTCCTTTCCGTCCCATAGGTCGAAGTTCCCAATTGTAGAGCCGACCCCCAGACTTATTCCAATCGAGGTGGTGCGATCATAGTCGAACCAGCTAGGCTTTTGAGCCACAAGATCTTTGTTTATGCCGCGATCCTTGAATATTAGATCCGAGATAAAATATCCTAACTCTGTTGTGAGGATACCGATGCTCGCACCCACCATCACATCGCTCAACCAATGTTTGTTGTTGCTCATGCGCATAAACCCAGTCGCTGTAGCGACGCTATATCCTCCGATGCTATACCAAGGGCTCACCACGCCATACTCCTTGTGGAGCATTGTCGCACACATAAAGGCAGTTGCTGTGTGTCCCGAAGGGAATGAGTTTCGGGACGACCCATCGGGGCGCATCACATCGGTCGTATATTTCAGTGAATTGACCGCTATGGCCATAAAGGCTGATGAGAATGCATCGGCAGTCAACATCCTCCCCCACGAACTCCGGCTCTCGACACCTGCCGCCTTCAACCCCAACATCAATGCCGCAGGTGAGTATTGCAGATAGTCATCCACATGGCAATCAAACTCCGGAAGGTAGAAGTCACGAAGCGCACGGAACGAATCATCCTGCTTCTTGACAATAAGTCCAGCCACCATAACCGGCACCCCAACATAGCACATCTTATACGCCTTTGACTCAAATATACCATCTCTGCCCCGTTCAGAAGAGGATAAATCCTCCTTGAGCTGGGCAAAAATAGGTTGGATTAATAACACAACCAATATAATTGTTGCTATAAGATATTTCATTTGGGCGAGCGTCTGTCACAAAGTTAAATAATATTTAGCAAAAAAACACTAAATATTATATTAAAAAAATATCAATCAAACGTTATAATTATGTGAAAATGAATATATTTGGTCTATTTTACCATTGTTTTCTTGTCATCTTGAACAACCACCCCGTCATCCTGCACCCCCACACCCGTCATCCCGCATCAAGTGCGGGATGA
>JBCQTX010000093.1:0-3173 GCA_047174605.1 Rikenellaceae bacterium
GGGCATCCACGGACTTTGTCGCTTGAGCCATTAGTTTATCGCCCTCTTCGGGGATCAATTGGTCGATTCTCTCGCTATGAGGCAGATCCAACTCTATGCTCTTGATTCCTGCTTTGTAACTTCCCACCACACTTGTGGTTTGATCTAGGGTAGAGTCACCCTTTCGGGGTGGCTCTTTTTGTGTGGTGTGTTTGACATCACAAATTGTGACCTCAAATCTATATGTTGTGATCTCGAAATACTAGTGGTTGAAGCTACTTCCGAATGTATCTACTCTATTTTCGGTCTACTCGATTCTGAAGATAGGGTAGCTCCCCATTCGCTAATTTCTCTTTTCAAGAGATGCAAAGGGGCAAAAAACGCTCTATGGCGCACTGTGTTGCTCTCTATGCAGATAAATTGCTAAATAATTGTGTTTTGCAAGGTAACTTGCTGGATTTTTTTGTCGTTTTGATATGTTCGAATTATAATTTTTTTTTACCTTTACCCACGAAATTCATCTCTTGAAAAGAGTGTGAACTTGCTAAGTAAAATAACTGCTCTGTGACACCGTGTACCGAGCCCTATATTTGACAACAAAAACTAAAACAATATGAAAAAGTACATTGCATTCCTTATGCTGGCAGCCCTGATGACGGGGTGTGACAGCTATGATGACTCGCAGATCAACTCAGCGTTGGATGAAGTTGTGCAGGGTCAAACCGAACTAAGCGATCTGTTGGCAGCCGTAGCGGCGCTGGAGAGCCGCATGAACAGCTTCGACGAGATCACCGCCGTCGAGGCTCTGCTCGATGAGGATGGCGTTCAGGTGGGCTACAAAATCTCGTTTGCTCAATCGGATGCTATCAACCTCTACTATGGCGAGGATGGCGAGGATGGCGCGGATGGAGCAGATGGCGCAACCGGCAGCTCAGGATCGACCGGATCTTCGGGTTCGGCAGGTGTGGCAGGAACAACTGTGAGCATCTCGGTAGAGAGTGACGAGGTGACCATCACACTCGACGGCACAACGGAGTACACCTTCCCCTACATCGTCCCATCAACCATCATCTCGTTGGGAGATGATCAGGTTGCGGCGTTAACCCCGAGTGCAAACACCATCACCGTTACGGTAAGTAGCGAAATCAGCTCTATCTGGGCAAGCGTAGTAGATGAGGAGGGCGGCTCTGGCATGGGCGTCACCACCAAGGCGACATTAACCCCTAGTATGTGGAAGGTTATCATTACCGACAACGAGGATGCGACCTACACCATCGCCCTAACCCTCCTAGATCCTCAGCGCAACACTACCGAGGGTATCTTGTCGGTTACGGTTCTCGACACGGATGGGGTCACCTGCTCTGACACTCTGCCATTTAGATATGTGGTTGATGGTGTCTACTCTGTTGCAGATATTGTGGCGGGTATTGTCCCAAGCTCAGGCGAGGTGGAGCTCAGCAATATTACGATGAGCGATGATGATTTTGTGGCGTTGCGAAGTGCGCTCCAAGCGATCGAGACTAGTGACGGTGGCGCTAATATGGGCACTATCTCCCTCTCGTTCCCTAATCTTGTGGGTGATCTTCCTGATTATGCGTTCTATGAGTGTTACGCCCTGAAATCGATCTCTATGCCTAATGTAGAGTCGGTTGGTAAAAGAGCATTCTATGTCTGCACAGGGCTCGAGAGCATCTCGCTACCTAGCGCAACATCGATAGGTGACTTAGGATTCAAGGGCTGCATGGCTCTAACAACCATCTCGCTACCTAGCGCAACATCGATAGGAGCAGACGCATTCAATAATTGCACAGACCTCGAGAGTATCGATATACCAGTAGCAATAACGATTGGTTATAGCGCATTTTATGACTGCAGCAACCTCAAGAGTCTCTATGCACCAGAGTCAACAGCTATAGGATCTTCTGTATTCAAAGGTTGCTCAAGCCTAGAGGATGTAACCCTAGGGTTAGAGACTATCAACTCTTTAACATTATCAGCCATCGAAACCTCGCTCAAGGATGTTACTCTCACTAACGCAACAACGATAGACAGTGGAGCATTCGATGATTACACAAACCTCAAGAGTGTCGATGCACCAGAGGCAACAACGATAGGAGATAGCGCATTCTATGGTTGCACAAGCCTCGAGAGTTTCGATGCACCAGCAGCAATAACGATTGGAGGGTATGCATTCTATGGATGCACAAAACTCGCGGAGATCTCGCTTCCAGAGGCAACAACGATCGGTGGTAGCGCATTCGTAGGTTGCACAAACCTCGTGAGTATCTCGCTGCCTGTGGTAACCTCTATCGGTCACTATGCATTCGAGAGCTGCTCAAGCCTTACGACTCTCACCTTGGCGACTAGTAGTCAGATAACATCTTTGGGCAATTATATTTTTGGATATGCGGATGCGGATTATGATACTTTGATATATACCACACAAATAACCCTGACCATCGGAAGGCAGAATTCCAACTCGAAAGTGACGGAGATCAATACAACCGATAATACGGCTGAATTTATTAATTCGGATACCTACACATTCGAATCAATAACGGTAGATACTACCAACCCAACCTACACAGACGTAAACTAACCAACCAACAAAACAATGAAAAGAATATTAGGAATATTTATGATGGCTGCGCTGGTTATGGGGTGCAGCGAGAGATACGAAGATAGCGACGACTACAAGGAGTTCATGGATGATCTGGCTCAGGCGGAGCAGAACCAGAGCGAACTCACACAGCAGATAACAACCCTTGCAGCGGCTATCGAGGCGCTGGAGGCTCGCCAAGAGGCACTTAACTCGGTGACAGGCGTGGAGAAGGTGCTCGATGATGGTGGCGATGTTGTGGGCTACAAAATCTCATTCTCGGGCTCGGATGCTATCACTATATATAATGGTACGGATGGCGAGGATGGCGCAGATGGCTCAGATGGCGCGGATGGCTCTACGGGTAGCACCGGCTCTACGGGGGCGGCAGGTGCAGCGACAAATCTTGTCTCGGTGGAGATCGAGGATGGGGTAGTGACCATCACACTTAGTGGCGTTTCAGAGCCCTACACCTTTGCCTATGGCGGTCAGGTCTTTAACTTCGATGACTTCTCGGGGCTGCTCTATGATGGTGCTCCGGCGATTCCGTTCTCTCTATCTTCGGGGGTCACTACCCTCTATGCGGAGATCTACG
>JBCQTX010000008.1:0-58590 GCA_047174605.1 Rikenellaceae bacterium
CATACAGGGCATGAGAATTTTGGGTAACGATAGGAAGATGATATGCTAGGAGCAAAATACACTCTTGCAAATACTTGACAATCAGGATATTATGCGATCGTTGTATCTCTGAAAAAGAGATAGCAGATCCAAAACGCAAAATATCTACAAAAAAACATTTAATAATTTAAACCAAACAGAGATGAAAAAACTGATTTTTGCTTGCCTAATGGCAGGGGCAGTGGCTCTCGTGGGTTGCGAGTCATATGACGATTCGGAGCTTAAGAGCGACATGGAGAGTGCGGAGGATAGACTCGATGCACTAGAGGATTGGCAGTTGTCAATCGAGGAGCAGATCGCAGCTCTACAAACCATCACCGAGGCACTCGAGGCTAATGACTACGTCACTGACGTAGAGCCTATTACAGTCAATGGCGAGGTTGTTGGTTACGACATCACATTTGCGCAGTATGGCAAAGTAACCATCGCGAATGGAACAGATGGCGAGGATGGAGAAGATGGCGAGGATGGCCAGAACGGTACCAACGGATCGAACGGAACAAACGGAGAGTCGATGTTCGACTCTGTGGATGTTGACACGGACAATGGCCTTATCACCCTCATCCTTAGCGAGACGGGCGAGACCTACTATATCCCGATGGCTGTCGAGATGTTCTTGTTCGAGACCGCTACGGGATCTACAGTTGGCGACAACTACTACTACACGGAGAATGGTCAGGTGTTGAGCTTCACCCTATCGGAGTTGCCTGCAGGTTGCGTAGCTGTCAATGCGAAGGTGATGGCTACAGATGGCACTGCGGAGAGCACAGCAACACGTAGTGGTACGGATTGGGAGGTTGCGACCTCTATCGTGGATGACGAGGCGACTGTCACAGTTACAGTTGGCGCGGATGCAGTAGATAGCAAGGAGAGCGTCCTACTCAAGATCACAGCTATTGCGAGCAATGGCGCGGAGTCAGCTGTTGTGATCACTATCTCGCTAGCAGGTGAGGCTACTGAGGTTGATAGCTTGGCGGCTATCACAGAGAGCATCGAGACTCAGCTTGCGGATGGCGATCTAGCGGTTGTGGAGTACTCTACTAGACTTGAGGACGAGAATGTTATCGAGATCCCAACCGTTGCAGCAGGCGAAACTGTAATGCTTACTTTGGAGTCGTATTTGACAACTGATGCCGAGGTAGTAACTATTCAAGCAGCAGATGGCGCAACTATCGATGGCGAGGTTTGGGTTACACTTACTAACTATAATGCTGCAACAGATGGCTCAGAAGACGCTGATAACGGTATCCTAGAGATCAACTTGCCGGGTACAGTAGTCTATGTTAATGCTGTGATCGACACGGTTAACTATCTGGATGAGGGGACAAAATCTGATATCACACGTGCAACAAGCTACGCGAGCAAGTTGGTAGTTCGCTCTGGCTCTGATATCAATAAGATCCATATGTATGCAGATGGTAGCGTATCTGTTGAGGGCGGAACCGCAACTGATGTTGATGCTATCTACTTCTATGGTGATGCAACTCTTGATGCTGGCGATGATAATGTAGGTAAAGTAGAGAGCGAGGGTAGCCTTGAGATCGTATCTGGTTCAATACCGGAGCTTAAATTCTCGGGTGAAGATTCTTTAACCCTATCGTTTGGTGAGGGTGTGATAGTAACTGAATTAAATGTTGATGCTAATGAGCTTGTGATCACATCGGGTTCGGTTACGACACTTTACGTATCGAGTGGTACAACTGTCACTGTTAGCGGTGATGCTGAGGTGGAAAACCTTATTGTAGATTCGGCTGCAACTGACGTTGTGATCAACATCGCAGGTGCAGTAGAAAATTTTGATGCTAACAGCACTAGCGCCACTGTTACATTGGTAGATGATGGTTTGATCAAATCGACGACTGACTTCGACAACGTAGATTATAGCGTAGAGAGCGATGACGAGAACGATGGATCTTCGGCAGCTAAAGCATACCAAATCTCGACAGCAGGACAGCTCCTTGCGATTAGTCAGGGCGGATACACTCTTGACAACACATACTTCGAGTTGGCCAACGACATCGACATGGATGGCATCAACTTCACAACTATCTCATACGGAACTGCAATCACAGGATTAACATTTGATGGTGGTGAGTTTACTATCAGCAATCTATCTATTACAAGTGCTGATACACATACTGAAGGTCTGAGCGATGCCTTCATTGGTCTATTCTACTGTCTTGATGGTGGTTGTGTGGTTAAAGATCTAACTATCAGCAATCCAGCTATTTCAGGTGCTGCAGAGGCCGGAGCAATTGCCGGAGATCTATACAATTCGACTCTTGATAACTGTCATGTAGTTGGCGGTTCGGTAAAAAGCTCAGGATCACGTGTCGGTGGACTTGTCGGTACAGCAAATGATGCAACTATTACAGGTTGTACAAATACGGGAACTGAGGTTGAGGGAACTCTATCTGTTGGTGGTCTCGTAGGACGATCAAATGGTAATGGCACGGGTTCAATCACCGGAGTTATTGGCGTCACTACTAATACAGGTTCGGTAACTGCAACAACCGGTTATCATGTTGGTGGTATCGTAGGATATTACACAGGCTCTGTCTCTAAATGTACGAATAGCGGAACAGTTACGGTTTCAAGTAACAGTGAGAATGTTGGTGGTATCGTAGGATGTTATTCTTCAACGGCAGGATCAATATCAGACTGCAATAATTATGGAGTAGTTTTGGGTTCTGACGGTTCTAACGGTTATAATACTGGTGGTATCGTAGGATACTACTACTCAGAGACTGGGTCAATATCAGGATGTAATAATTACGAGGCAGTTACGGGATATGATTCTGCTGGTGGTATCGCTGGAGCTGTGTACTATGGTGATGTTGATGACTGTACAAATGAGGGTGATGTCACTGGTTATCAATATGTAGGAGGTGTTGTTGGTTGCGCTAAGAATCAAGATGATTATGGAAATCCGTTTGCAGCTGACGCCATTAAGATATCTAATTCATACAATAGTGGTGATCTAGAGATAAATAAATCTGGTAACAACCATATGGTTGGTGGTATTGTTGGTGAACTTACGGGAGCAGATATTGAGCTATGTGGCAACACAGGTACTATCGGTGAGAATAGCGATATTGCTCAAGTAGGTGGAATCGTTGGAATTATCCAAAGTAGCACTGTTACCTCGAATGTTGTAGCATCGTATAATACAGGAGATGTATATGGCAGATATATTGGTGGTATAGCTTATAATGCTAGCAGTAGCAATATCGTTGGATGTTATAATACGGGTGATCTATATGCTAGAGTACATGTTTATAGTGGCACAAACTATTATCGTGCTGGAGGTCTATTGTATAATAATGGATCGACAAGTTACGTAACCTCATGTTACTCAACAGGTGGAGTATATAAGGCGGATACAGAGTCAACCGGTACGGATTGGACAAATATCGGAGTCTACACTGGCTCATATAACGATACCTATCTTAAAACATGCTATGTTGTAGAGGTTGAGGGTGATTACACATCAGCGGCTGTAAAGGGTGCTACTTCTGTGAGCTTGGAGGATCTTAACGGTACACACCTAACAACGATGAACGCTGAGATGACAGATTACGAGTTTGTAGCAGGTACAACAGGCGACGGCTCACCGACAATTGTTAGCACAGCAGTAGAGTAGTAGCAGGGCTTAGCAATTAGAGAGTATAGGCGAGGTCTCCACTAGTGATAGTGGGGGCCTTGCTGTTTTTGGGTGCTTTGGGTGCTCCTACACACCGCTCGTCGTCATCCCGCACACCCACACTCGTCATCCTGAACTTGATTCAGGATGACGGGAACAATTAGATACTTGACATGTAGGATAAAAGGGAGCTTGCTCTCCGCTCTCTGGGAGATTTTTTTCTGAAAATCTCCTTTTAGCAGAGAGAGCGAAAGTCACGTGAGAACTGCCTCCGGCGGGCGGAGTGCTCTCCGCTGAGCTAATTATATATCTCGTTTAGGATATGCGCCAAGCGAAGCCCAGCATACAAGAACTGCTGCTCCACAATAGGGCCATACTTCGCAACATAATCATAGTAGACACGCGTCTCGGCAGGGGTATCTTTATAGACCTCTTTTGCAACCTCAAACGTCTGAGCCGCCCAATCCGCATAGCTGCCCGAGGTGATCTCTTTTATCTCCCTCTTCGAAGCCCTATCGATCTGATCCTGCCACTCCGAATAGCTCCAACTACGTGCTCCCTCGACAATATGGTAGTCCCACAGCGTGTGGAGGTTGGTCGACTCCGTGAAGTAGACCACCGGAATAGTATTTCCGCCATAATCCTCCTTGCGACCCATGTGCATCGGCTGGTGCATATCCCCAACTATGTGGATCAACATCTTCAAGGCATCGCTCTGCTCCTTACCCTCTAGCGTACCACTCCCAAGTTGCGCCACAAGAGCCGCCACAGCTGATAGCGCATCGCCACCCTCTACACGCTCCGTCTGCGCAACACTCTTGTCGATGTTGAAGTAGTGCCACTGCGCTGTATGCTCATACTCTTTTGTGTGGCTCGCCGTGTCCATCCACGATGAGTAGTAGACCATAGATTTCCCCTCTAGGATCTCCGTAACCTTGCTTAACGCCTTATCTGTGAGGTGATTCTCCGCAATGTAACAGATCACATCGTGCCCCTTCTTGCTCCATGCCCAAGCTGATTGGGGGAGTAGAGCCACCAAGTATAGTATCGTGATTAAAAGTCTCATACCTATCGAGTTTATTGGTTCATCGTAGCTAGGAACTCCTGATTGCTGTTCGTCAATGACATCTGTTTTTGGAGGAACTCCATAGCCTCTACAGTGGTCATATCCGAGAGATATTTGCGCAACACCCACGTGCGACCCAATACCTCCTTATCCAGAAGCAGATCCTCGCGGCGTGTACCCGATGCAATGACATCCATAGCTGGATATACGCGCTTATTGGCCAACTTACGATCCAACTGAAGCTCCATATTTCCCGTACCCTTAAACTCCTCGAAGATCACCTCGTCCATCTTAGATCCCGTGTCGATAAGTGCCGTAGCGATGATGGTTAACGAACCCTTCTCCTCGGTGTTACGTGCCGCTCCGAAGAATCGTTTTGGCTTGTGAAGTGCATTGGCGTCTACTCCTCCCGATAGCACCTTACCCGATGCTGGTTGTACTGAGTTATATGCGCGTGCCAGACGTGTGATCGAGTCCAAGAAGATCACTACATCGTGACCACACTCCACCATCCTCTTAGCTTTGTCAAGCACCATCTCCGCAACCTTTACGTGTCGTGATGCCTGCTCATCGAAGGTCGATGCAACAACCTCGGCCTTTACCTTACGTGCCATCTCGGTAACCTCCTCGGGGCGCTCATCGATCAGCAATACAATCATATAGACCTCTGGGTGGTTGTCCGCAATCGCATTAGCAATCGACTGCAACAACATCGTCTTACCTGTCTTTGGCTGCGCTACGATGAGTGCTCGTTGACCCTTGCCAATTGGTGAGAATAGATCTATCACTCTATTAGACAAGTTGTTATGGATGCCCCCCGTCAAGCGGAACTTCTCGCTCGGGAAGAGCGGAGTCATAAACTCGAATTGTACTCGGTCGCGGATATAGTTTGGTTGAAGCCCATTGATCTCGTTCACTCGAACCAATGGGAAGTACTTCTCGCCCTCGCGTGGAGGACGTATCACACCGCGCACGGTGTCACCAGCCTTGAGCGCGAAGTTTTTGATCTGTGCCGGAGATACATAGATATCATCTGGCGAGTTGAGATAGTTGTAATCTGCTGAACGCAAGAATCCGTAACCATCCGCCATAACCTCCAACACACCCTCTCCCTCGACCTCGGCCGTGAAATCATCCTTTGTTATCGGTGCCGGAGCTGACTGAGCTGCCTGCTGATTTGGTTGGTTGTTATTGTTGTGCTGATTGCGATTGTTTTGGTTCTCGTATCTGTTGTTGCGGCCGTTGTTGTTGTGGCTTTTATTTTGGGCTTGGTGCTGCTCTGGGTGTTGAGTAGGCTCTGCCGAGACCTCTTTTGGACTCTCTGCTGCAACCTCCATGTTTGACTCTGATCTATCAGCTGCATCGCCTTCGTTTGCCACAGTTGGAGCTACCCTCGGACGACGACCTCGCTTATTTTGAGTGCGTTGAGGTGCTGAATTTCTCGCGCTATTTGGCTCGTTACTCTCCTGCGTAACCTCCCCTTTAGGCGCACCATCTGCTGACGTGCTGACCTCTGCTGTACTGCCCTCTGACGCACCCCCTGCTGCGCTGCCGCCTGATGATCCCAACTCCAACTCGGGCTCTATGGCCTTAGCTTTTGGTTTTCGTCCCGGTTTGCCCTTCGGCTTTGTTGGTACTGCTGTTACCGCCTCGCTATTCCCACTCTCCATAATCTTCGCAGCCAAATCTTGCTTACGTAGATTCACATTTTTAATACCCACCGCTTTACCGATAGTCTTTAATTCGGCAAGGCTTTTAGCCAACAACGCCTCTAAATTCTGCATATATTATCTTTGATGTTTTAATCGAGAAAATTCGATCGTGAATTGAGAAATCGGATAGATCTACCCGACATCGCAACAAAGATAGTGCAAAAAAATATAATCTCAAAAAAATATCACATTTATTCGATAGAAAGATAGCGCCCCGTATCAATTACCCAAGGTTCAAGTGCCCAATCATCGCGGAACTTTACGCTCGGATCGCTTGTCGTAACCCCCGAATAGTAGTCGACACTATAAGCCCCAAATTGCGTACCGGTGAGTGCTGTGTAGTATTGATCGGTGTTTAGCCTTGCCGCCTTCGGGAATGTGTAGTCAAACTGCTCGTTGAACGCCTCCAGATTGATATCGTTGGCATAGGCTTGGTTTATGAAATCCCCAAAATCATAGAATACGTGATCCGTCAGCTGCTCATATGATTGTAGCTCAGTTGTGTCGATCTCCTCCTCGTAGGTCAACCCCTTCATAGCATCTACCAACTCATCTAGCTCACTTGTGACACACATCGCCACACACCCATATTTGTATGATGCAATATACGTGTAGTAGTTGTTGTAGGCTTCACACACAGCGACCATATCGAAATTATAGCCATTATCCGTATAGAAATTCGGCAGTACATAGGTGTAAGGGAAACCTGTTCCCATAACCTCGCATGGTGATGCAACGATATACTCGCTACACTCTCTTAGACGATATAGTGCCTCGATATTTGACATAAAACACATATCAAAGAGTAGGAATCCTAGCTTCGTGTCGCTATCCTCGATCCCCACAAGCAGATCTTCGATATCCATATATCCATCACTCGAACACCCCAGAAAACGAGTCTGTAGCGCCCCTTCGGCCTTATCCCAGATCGATTCCGTTGTTGCGATAGATTTCAAAGATGGGTGATCCTGCAATACCCAACCCGTGCCGTGACCACTCACTACCATATTCAATGACATCGACCCCGTGCTATAATCCACATGATCCTTCACATCGTTGATAACCTCGGTGACGGACGACGAGAGAAGCGAGTTGAATGTATAGGATTTAACCTCTACCTTGTAACACTCATCTCCGTTCTGGATCAACTCATAGAGTGTCGCAGAGTAGTATGACGTAGGGATCAGATATAAAAAACGACCTCCCTTGCCCAACGCTCCCGAGGCTATAGCTGTCTGTGCGTCAGAGATATTGGTGTTGAAGTAACTCCTGAGGTTTGTCCCCATGAAGTAGATCAAGGTCGTCTGGTTGCAGGAGTTCTCTAGTGTGCCATCCGAGACCGATTTTGTGGTGTCTGGGTCGATTATCGGGTCAATAATCTTATTCTTGCTACATGATGCAATTGCAAGTAGAGTGAATATGTATAGTAAAAATCTCTTCATTATTTATACTCTCTAGGTTTCAAGTTGTTAAATTGCCACGTCCTATCACGCTTATATGTGACGCTATCTGGCTTGTTCCAATATATCCTACTAAAATCGAAGTAGAGCCCTCGCACCTTCTTCCCATCTGCCGTCTTGACCGGTGCGATAAGTGGTACGTACTCCACCTCTCGTGATACAACCAACGCCTTTGTATGGTTTAAATTCTCGCTTGTCATCAGATCCAACGCATGGTCAAACATCAAGATATGTTGCGGATCGCTCTGTTTGAATCCACCCCCCGATGATTGGATGGTCGACAAGATATTCTCCACCCTCAAATAGGCCAAACGCTCACTCTCCTCATCACCCAATACCCCATATGCAAAGGCCAACAGATTCCAGATCTTTGGGCTAAACGGGTCATACGTCAAGGCATCCCTTCCGGCCGAGATCACACTCCTCAAGACATCTGGGTTGGGATCTTCGAGATCTATTCCCGAAGCCAGCATCAAGAACTTATCCATATGCGGATTTGTAACGAGCGGTCTGTAGCTCTCCTGATGGGCATACCCATAGTATAGATAGTGGTAGTTCTCAGCTGTCAACGTTGAATCCCCCATCTCGTAGCGAAGCCACAAATTGGGGTAGTAGTTCTCCGACTGAGGTGATATGGTCTGTGCAAGGATATCATCCTCCACCGGGACTGCAGCCCGCAAAAACGACATCGACACAAACGCCACAACAGCAATATTCGCTGCACACCTCAGTAGAAACTTCATATTTTTTAGTATAAATTAAACTTCGTGATCAGACCCTTAAATCGCTCCTCCAACTCCGCAGATCCCGAAACTAGCGGCAATCGCATCTTGTTCTCGATAAGCCCCATTGTGCTCAATGCGCACTTCACACCCGTTGGGTTACCCTCGGCAAATAGAGCATCTACGGCCTCTGCCATCTCGGTGTAAAGCTCCTCAGCCTCAGTATATTTACCCTCCTTCGCGAGGTTGATCGAGCGCATGAACTTCGTCGGGAAGCAGTTAGCAGCGACCGAGATCACACCATCGCCACCACGTCGCATAATATCAACTGCTATGCCATCATCGCCTGCTAGAACCAAGAATCCCTCTGGTCTGTTGTCTATAACGCTCTGGATCTGCTCGATATTGCCCGATGCCTCTTTTACTCCGATCACATTGTCAAAATCACGTGCTATACGAAGCGTTGTCTCGACAGTCATGTTTACCCCCGTGCGCCCCGCTATATTATATAGTATGATTGGAAGTGGCGAGTGTTCCGAAACCACCTTGAAGTGTTGATACAACCCCTCCTGCGATGGCTTGTTATAATATGGTGTAACGCTCAATATCGCATCCACACCGCGCAAATCAAACTCACGCAACTGATCCAACACCTCCGAAGTTGAGTTTCCTCCAACCCCCATAACGACCGGCACACGTCCCGCTACATGGTTTGTGATATACATTGCGATTACCGCACGTTCTTGTAGGTAAAGTGTTGGTGTTTCGGCAGTTGTGCCGAGCGCTACGATATAATCTACACCGCCCTCGATAACATAGTCGATCATCTTCGCAAGTGCCGTATAGTCAACACGTCCTTCAATTGTAAATGGAGTTACCATCGCCACTCCTACTCCGCTTAAGTTCTTCATCTTACTTATATATTTATTTTTACTCTTTTCTAAAATAGGCTTCCTTGGGTCGGAGCGCTCTCATCTTCGCTGTTTAGCATCGCCAAAAAATCAGACTCCGAGATTATCCTAACCCCCAACTTCTGAGCCTTCTGCAACTTCGCCGGTCCCATCTTCTCGCCTGCAACCAGATAATCTACATTTGCCGATACTGCTGCCAAGTTTCGCCCTCCATGTGACTCAATCATCGCCTTTAGTTCATCGCGACTGTGGGTTGTGAATTTCCCCGATATCACGAAGCTCTTACCCTCGAAGCTCGTTGAGAGTAGCTCCTTTTGCTCCACCTCGAATTGTACCCCTGCACTCTTGAGCCTCTCTAGTATCTCTATATTTTGGCCATCCCCGAAGAACTCCTCGATTGATACCGCGATCTTTTCGCCAACCTCCTCGGTCTCGAGCAACTCCTCTCGTGTGGCGCTCATAACTCTTTCGAGTGATCCAAAGTGGCGCGCAATATGTTTGGCCGTTGTCTCACCAACAAATCTGATTCCTACCCCGAACAGTACCCTCTCGAATGGGATCGCCTTAGATTCACAGATGCTACTAACGATATTCTCCGCAGATTTCTTACCCAATCGAGGTAGCCCCTCCAACTGTTCCACTCTCAAATCGTAGAGATCGGCAATGCTGCTGACCAAACCCTGATCAAAAAGCAGCTCGATAGTCTCATCTCCCAACCCATCAATATCCATCGCCTTGCGACGTATGAAGTGTATTATTCGCCCCACAATCTGAGGTCGGCAGTGGCTCGAATTTGGGCAGTAGTGTTTCGCCTCGCCCTCATATTTCATCAACTCTGTGCCGCACTCCGGACACTTCGTAATATATTCGAATGGTCGACTCTCCGCCCCTCGTTGCGACAGATCTACCCCCGTAATCTTTGGGATGATCTCGCCACCTTTCTCCACATAGAGCGTATCTCCAAGTCTAATATCGAGTGCTGTGATCTGCTCCGCATTGTGAAGCGATGCCCTTTTGACAGTCGTTCCAGCCAATAAAACAGGCTCCAAATTCGCCACTGGGGTTATCGCCCCAGTTCGTCCAACTTGAAAATCAACACTCAGCAGCTTTGTCGTAGCCTCCTCAGCCTTGAATTTGTATGCCACCGCCCACTTCGGAGCTTTTGCCGTAAATCCTAACGCCCGCTGATCTGAGTATCTATTCACCTTGATCACCACACCATCTGTAGCGAACGGCAGATCGAAACGTTTCGTATCCCAATAGGCTATAAACTCCTCTATCTGCTCAACACTCTTGCATAACACACGCGAATCGGAGATCTTGAAACCCCACTCCGCAGCCCTCTGTAGCGACTCCCAATGTGACTCGTAGGGTAGATCGCGCCCCACAACCTGATAGAGTAGGCAATCCAACCCTCGCTTGGCAACCACCGCCGATGATTGTTGTTTCAAAGTACCTGCCGCAGCGTTTCTCGCATTTGCAAATGGGTTCTCGCCTGCCGCCTCGCGCTCCTCGTTGAGTCTATTGAAGCTGCTAAACGGAAGTAGTATCTCGCCACGTATCTCGAAGATATCGGGATAGTCACCCCCCATGAGCTGCAACGGTATGGTGCGTATAGTCCTCACATTACGAGTAACATCATCACCCCGAGTACCATCACCTCGAGTCACCGCCCGTACCAATTTACCATCCTCGTAGGTGAGCGAAATAGCTGTTCCATCGAACTTTAACTCACACACATACTCCGCACCATCAACCTCCTGTGCCACCCTCTCCACAAACTCCCTGATCTCTTCGGACGAATAGGTGTTGCCCAACGACAACATAGCAAAGCGGTGCTCTACAGTCTCGAATTCGCTCGACAGATCGCTTCCCACTCTTTGCGAAGGTGAGTTCGGGTCGGCAAACTCAGGATGGTTCAGCTCCAGATCTAAAAGTTCGCGCATCAACTCATCGAAAAGTTGATCCGAAACCACTGGCTCAGCCAAGACATAATATTTATAGTTATACTCATTGAGCTGTGCTCTGAGCTCCTCGATCCTCTCCCGCATCTATTATACATATGTATTTACGTTGTAAAGGTAGATATTTTCAACTAAATTGAGAAATATTCACACTTTTTTTTAAAACATTTTATCAGTATTATTTTTTTTGCTATACTTGCAGAAAATTTAGAATTATAAACAACGAATTATAGCTGACGTTAAGAGAATGGCACTACACAAACCCGGAAAGAAGAGGATAGTAACAAGTATTAATAACCTATCTCAAGAGTTGCAGGATCTAGTAAAGGAGCACTATCCGACTGGATATACAGAGGCGATGATGCGCATAGAGAAGCCAAATGGTGACTTCTTTTATGCCGTTCCATATGCTACTGATGAGGTGGATTATCTAGTAAAGATCAATGTGAAGATCGATGATAAGAGTCACGATGATGACGATAAAGGGCTCTATGATGACGAGATCAAGGAGGAGGCCGATATGGGACCACATGATGAGTCTAACGACGATGATGATATGTAGTCAAGATTTATTGAGGTGAAATTAGGGATGGCTGAGTGCAAACTCAGCCATCTTTTTGTGATTAAATCCACCTCCACTTTGCGTAAAAACAAGTTTTTCACAAAATATCTATTGTTATTAGAAAAAAATATATAATTTTACGTTTAAATAATCATTTAATTATATGAACGTTAAAGTTATTATCTCGCTATTTGCGATAGTTATTGCTCCGCAGCTCTATGCGGACAACTACAAATACCCATTCCGTAACCCCAATTTGCCAATAGAGGAGCGAGTCGAGGATTTAGTAAGTCGATTAACTCCAGAGCAGAAAATACGTCAGATGGTCAATGCGGCAGATGCGATACCTCATCTCGATATTCCGCCCTACAATTGGTGGTCTGTGGCTCTACATGGGGTGTCGCAGGCAGGCAAAGCAACGATGTTTCCGCAGGCTATAGCGTTGGGGGCAACATTTGACGAAGAGGCGATGCTCGAAAGTTTCACGATGATTAGCGATGAGGCTCGAGCAAAGTATAACGATGCGCAGAAGAACCAGAATTATGGTCGTTTCTTTGGATTGACATTTTGGACTCCAAGTGCCGATCTGTTTCGCGATCCACGTTGGGGACGTGGCATGGAGACCTATGGAGAGGACCCATATCTGATCACGCGATTTGGTGTAGCGGCTGTAAAGGGATTGCAGGGTGATGATCCCAAATATTTTAAACTCCACGCTGGAGCTAAACACTTCGCAGTGCATAGTGGTCCTGAGTGGAATCGCCATAGCATTGATGTAAGTGTGTCGGATTATGATCTATACGAAACCTACCTCGCACCATTTGAAGTACTTATCAAGGAGGCTAATGTTCAGGAGGTTATGGCGGCTTATAACCGTTATGATGGTGTGCCATGTAGTTGTAGCGATTTCTTGCTGCAGGAGATATTGCGTAAAAAATGGGGCTACGAGGCGCTTATATTTTCGGAGTGTGGAGGTATTATAGATTTCTGGAAGGAGGGTCACCACGAAACCCACAAGAACCCGGTAGAGGCCTCTATTGCGGCAATTGAAGCGGGTGTAGATTATGAGTGTGGATCTCAATTCTTGACACTTGTTCCGGGGTTAAATGATGGCTCAATTGATGCCACAATCCTCGATGAGCCAATTCGCCGAATTATGAAAAGCCGTATGGAGCTCGGAATGTTCGACCCGCAGGAGATAGTGCCCTTTAGTAAGATTGGGATGGAGGTCGTGGAGTGTGAAAAGCATCTTAGTAAGGCGTTAGAGATGGCCGAAAAGAGTATTGTGCTGCTCGAAAATAAGGATAATATATTGCCGCTCGATAAAAATATCAAACATATAGCTGTTGTCGGCCCTAATGCCGATGATCAGAGGATGTTGTGGGGTAACTATCACGGAAGGCCAAGCCACACAATAACAATACTTGAGGGTATTAAGAGCGAATTTCCTAACTTCGAGATTACCTACATCAAAGGGTGCGAACATTTAGATCCAATTCTTGATCCTGCCGAGGTGGTTGAGGGTGTAGCATCGGCCGATGTTATTATCTTCGTTGGGGGTATATCACCACTTTTGGAGGGGGAAGAGATGGCGGTTCTAAGTGGGGATTATCTGATTATGGTTGGAAGTTCGTCGCGCGAGAAGGATCTTCAGCAGATTGTGGTGACTCTGAATTAGTATGAGTTTGATATGGTGTTTGTTCCTATAGGCTATGATGCCTAGTTCAACACTCTATTTTTTATTCATACGCAAAAGAATAGAGTTAATAGATTGATTTGTAATATTTTTTTCGTATCTTTGAGGGCAAAAGATATTTTTTGCGTCGTGAGTCAACTCCCGGTGCGGAGTTTTGCGGATTATTTTAAAATTACACAAAGTTAAATAGACGATGAAAAAAGTAGATGTGATTCTTGGATTGCAGTGGGGAGATGAAGGCAAAGGAAAAGTTGTAGATGTCCTAACTCCTAACTATAAGGTGGTAGCGCGCTTTCAGGGTGGCCCAAATGCTGGTCATACTCTAGAGTTTGATGGCAAAAAATATATATTGCGCTCTATTCCATCGGGAATATTCCAAGGTGACAAGGTCAATATTATTGGTGGTGGGGTAGTGCTCGACCCGGTACTCTTCCGCGAGGAGGCTGAGGCACTTGCTGAGAGTGGCCATGACCTAACGCAGAGACTATATATCTCGAAGAAGGCACACCTAATCCTACCTACTCATCGTACATTGGATGCTGCATATGAGGCCGCTAAGGGTGATGGTAAGATCGGTACAACAGGTAAGGGAATTGGCCCTACATATACTGATAAAGTCTCTCGTAATGGAGTGCGTGTCGGAGATATATTCCTCAATTTTGAGCAGATCTATGCAAAGGCGAAAGCTCGTCATACTCAAATACTTGAGTCGTTGAATTACACATACGATATCTCGGAGTTGGAGGCACAGTGGTTCGATGCAATTGAGTATCTTAAGAGGTTCACAATCATCGATTCGGAGCAGACGGTAAATGATATGATCAACACGGATCAGTCGATCTTGGCTGAGGGAGCTCAGGGAACGTTGCTTGATGTTGACTTCGGATCTTATCCATTTGTTACATCGTCAAATACGGTTTGTGCAGGTGCTTGTACAGGTTTGGGGGTTGCTCCAAACCGCATTGGTGAGGTCTTTGGAATCTTCAAGGCTTACTGTACACGTGTTGGTAGTGGCCCGTTCCCAACTGAGCTGTTTGATGAGAGTGGCCGTCAGATGCGTGATATTGGTCGCGAGTATGGTGCTGTGACTGGCCGTGAGCGTCGTTGCGGATGGTTGGATATGGTTGCGTTGAAATATGCTATTATGATTGATGGTGCGACTCAGCTTATCATGATGAAGTCGGATGTTATGAATGACTTCGATACAATCAAGATCGCGGTGGCGTATGAGATTGATGGCAAGGAGACTACGGTATTCCCATACACTGTAGAGGGTGAGATCAAACCGATCTACAAGGAGTTCAAGGGGTGGAAGTGCGATATCTGTAATGTGAAGAACTATGAGGATTTCCCAGTGGAGTTCAAGGAGTATGTAGCATTTATCGAGGCTGAGACAGGGGTGCCGATCAAGGTAATCTCGGTTGGTCCGGATCGCTCGGAGACAATTATTCGATAACAAAGGGCGGAATTGCCATATTAAAATAGAGGGTTGTGGTTAATATTTTGCCACAACCTTTTGTTTTTTAATCTATTTGTCATATTTTTGTAGGTGTACCGCGTTATGGCAAAAGGGTAAATGGGTTCTTCCCTTTCTTAAGGTGCTAGCATAATAAAATAGAGCCCGATAAAATTCTCATATTATGACACTTCTATCCCTTCTGTTTGTCCTTTTGCCACTCATCTGTTGGTGGGTTATCTTCCAAAAAGCTGGTCTTCCGGGCTGGGCAGCTATTATTCCGATCTACAACTTCCTTATAATGCTAAAGACAGCGGGTAAGCCTTGGTGGTGGATCTTCTTGTTCTTGATTCCGGTTGTGAACTTCATCTTTATGGTTTTGATGATGATGGGTATCGCTTCGAAATTTGGGCGTGGAACACTCTTTGCAGCGGGACTTGTATTCCTTCCATTTATCTTCGCTCCAATCCTTGCGTTTGGTGATTCGAAATATAATGGTTAATCCTCGATAAAAATAAAATAGAGAGCCTCAGTAGAGAGTTATTACACTTCTACTGAGGCTTTTATCTCTGTTTGCTCTATCTTTTTTCTGCTGGGTGCATCAAAACCTCGATCCTATTTCCACCATCTAGGATTCTCTGCATCATCTGGCTTACATCCACTGAAGTGATTGATTCTACGATGTTTACGTAGTCTCGAAGGAAGTCGATATCATCTTCGTAGAGGGAGTTGATATATCCCATCCAACCGCTATTCTTCTCTTGCGTATTTCCGAAGTTCTTCAACATAAACTCGCGGCTCTTATTCATTTGCTCAGCCGTTGGGCCATCGGCAGCAAGGATCTCTAACTGCTCAAAGATAGTCTCCTGCAGCTGCTCGACCTGCTCCTCGTTGGTGTCGTAATCGATCGATAGCGAGTAGTGTTGATATGGCTCTTTCGAGATCGAAAGGTTTGCGTGCACACCATATGTGCCTCCCAACTCCTCGCGAACACTCTTCAGTAATAAGTCATCGAGCGCAGCACGTAAATAACTGGCAATGACTCTACTACGCAATGAATACTCAATATCTTCACCCGAAAGTAACATCTGCACACCCACCTTTGGCTGCTCCATTGGGGTGGTGAAATCATCGCGCACCACACCATCTACAGGTCGCACATTATTATCCACATACTCCATCTTTGGTGTTGTCGAATCTGTAGGCAACGAGCCAATATATCTCTCAACAAGTGGTTTCAGACTCTCCAAATCGACATTTCCAACAATTGTAAAACGGAAATTATCACCATCAGAGAAGAGCGCGCGATGAATCCCCTCGAACTTGTTAAACTCCAGCATATCAATCATTTCCAGATCAAATGGGCGAGCTCGAAGATGATCATCGTACGCTACCTTTGAGAATCGTTTACCCGCTATAAAATCTGGATTGCTCATCTGATTCTCGATATTTCCACGAATCTGTCTACGCAGCGTCTCGAAATCATCCTCACCGAATCGCGGATTGGTGAAGTTTAGATACAACAGCTGCAACATAGTCTCAATATCATTTGGTGAGCTCATACCATTCACCCCCTGACCATGTTGACCAACCCACAGATTCAGCGATGCGATCTTGCCCGAGAGCTGACGACCTAGATCTATGGCGTTGAAATCAGCAAGTCCCGATTGTGATATGACGTAACTTAACAGCTGAGATTCCAAGTAGTTAGCATCCTCAATAGTCGAAGATCCGCCATCTGATGATCCTGATAGAACCACCTCGTCAGCCTTCAACTTTGTCGGTTTCACAACCACCGTGATGCCATTTCCAAGCAACCACTCTGTCGTCTCGTAACTCTCGTTATATGTAGTCTCAACAACCTGCGACCCCTCCAAGATGACATCATCCGCGATCAAATCATCCTCTAACTCCTGATCCTCATACGGGGTTACATCACCTGCAATCACCTCACTAATTATCGACATAACCTCCTGATCTGTTGGTACTTCGAGCCCATCCTTTTGCGGAGCATTGATCAAGACAACGTGGTTATTATCCGAAAATAGCGACTTCACACGGTGATTCACAACATCCAACGAAGCTGTAGCGATCAACACGCTATCGATCTTCCACTCCTCCTCTGCACTCGGAATTGGCGTTCCAAATCGGTAGTTGCTGATATATCGATTTACAAATGAGTTGTTCGTTCTGTCACCTCGGTTGAGGTATGCGTTTCGTGAACTGCTCATCAAATTCTGGCGTGCTCGCTCAAACTCTCCCCTCTCGAAGCCATATCTTTTGGTGCGCTCCATCTGCTCTACAGCCTCACGAAGTGCCTCCTCTATCTCTCCCTCTGGTGCTTGTACGACATATGAGGTTGCCTCCATAGTTGGTATTACACCCACCCTGCCAAGATTCATCCCACCATACAAAATAGGGGCGTTTGACGACATCGCAACCTCATTCAAGCGGTCATTCTGCATCTGTGTAATAAACGCCTCCTCAATCGCCTTTCGCATAGATCCCATCCTCGATGCGTAATCGTTGCTCTGTGCCGGGCGCTTGATGAAGTATTGAACAGATGAGTATTGCATCTCCGGGTCGGTGAATATTTCGATGATTGGTTCATCGTTATCCGCCACAATGATCACCTCCTTTTGGGGAGCATCCTCCGCAGCTGGTGGCAGATCTTCGAATCGGCTCTTAATATCCGCCTCCACTTGATCCACATCGATATCCCCCACAACGATTATCGCTTGGTGGTTTGGCGTGTACCACTCATGGTAGAATCGGGTCAATGCCTCGGGTTCAAATGTGCTCAGGTAGTCAAGGTATCCGATCAAATTTCGCTCCTCATACTTTGTTCCTCGCCCCAACGCACCAATAAGCGCCATTGTTGAGCGCCACGATGCCCCATCGCGAGTTCGTAGTTCCTCTTTGATCACACCTCGCTCCTTGTCGATCTCCTCCACTTGTGGCTCGATGAATCCTGCCCAATCGTGTAGAATAAGTAGTGCGCTATCAATAACCCCTTGGCGTAAAACCGGCACATCCTTCATCATATAGACCGTGTAATCCCAGCTAGTCGCGGCATTGAGGTTTGCCCCAAACTTGACACCTATGCTCTCCAGATACTCAATTAGTTCTTTATCAGGTAGATTTCGCGTCCCATTAAATGCCATATGCTCCATGAAGTGCGCCAACCCCTGCTGATCATCATCCTCCTGAATCGCTCCAACATTTGATAAGATATAGAAATCCGCCTGACCCTTTGGTCGCGCATTATGACGAATGTAATAGCTCAATGAGTTACTCAACACTCCTCGTCGTAACTCAGGATCGCTCGCCACAACTTTACCTGCATCCGACGCAAATAGCCATTGACTCGAGAGAGTCAACGCAAGTAATAAAATAAAATATATCCTCTTCATATTTATGATTTTTTTCTATATCCTAACGTTTGGGGCAGCTCGAAAATTGTACCCTCCCCTCTATAAAAAGAGAGAGACCTCCGCAAAGCGAAAGTCTCTCAAAATATCAATAAGTACGTCTACTGTGGAAGTGCATTCAATAGCTCGTTATACTTCGTGTACTTATCCATAACACCCGGCATATCGCGCAATCTGAAACACAACTGCTTCAAATACTCCAATGTGCCACGATCTGTTGGCTTGATCTCATATGCAGCCTCGAAACATGGGATTGACTCAGCGTATGTATCGTTCAACGACTCGATATCAGCATTGTACTTAGACTGATCTGTGTAAGTTGCAGCGTTGATTTCATCAAGCATATTGTCAGCCTTAAGCATATAGAATAGACCCAAGAAGAAGTTACCCTCGAAGAATGTAGGGTCGATCTCAGTCACCTTTACAAACGATGCGATACACTCATCATAATTCTTCATAGCGTAGTAGATACGTCCACGACTGAACCATGCGTTGCGATCCTGTGCGTTCTTAGCGATAGCCTTGTCTACAGTTACAAGTAACTCTGCTGGATCCCCCATGCCCTCCTCGTTAGTGTATAGCTGCATAAGACCCTCGAAGATACGCTCATTTGCTGGGTACTTATCGATACCCTCAACTAGATACCCCTTAGCCTCGTTCAACTTCGCTGAGTTACCCTCACGTTGGCCATAAGCACAAGAGTACAAGTAGTAGTATAGGTTTCCACGACCAGAATCCTCCATCTCTGTGTTAGCATCCTCAAGCTCGCAATAACCATTAGCCAAAGATTTCTTCAAAAGCTCCTCGCCCTGAACAAATGACTCTGGGTTCTCGTTGCCATCAACAGTCAACATATAACCAGCATAGAAAAGAACTGCAGGGTCTGCCTTTCCGCCATTAACCTCTAGCTCCGACAATGCCGCTACAGTCGAGAATGCCTCAGCACCAGCTGTCATGTCACCCAACTCTACAGCGATGTTTCCCATCACCTTGTAGTAGTTAGAGGCAACGTCAAGGCTTGCCTTCACTTTGGTAGCTGAGCCACCATCCATCTCGACCGCCTTGTTGTAAGACTCGATAGCGACATCCAACGCACCCTTGCGGATGATCTTGTCTACACTCCAACCAACTACCTTGCCGTCAGCATAATAGATTGTGAAATAAGGATAAGTCGCTGTCTCATACGCCTTACCATTGATAGTCTCGTTACCAGTAGCGCTTGGTGAACCACACGCAATAAGTACCATTTTTGACTCCATACCAACGAATAGAGCCTCCGTAGGTGCAGTGATAGAGTTAACATATGCATCTCCACGAGAGATCCAAGTTGAGGCTTTTGATCCCTTCTTTGGGTTAGCAACATCGGCATCAGCCTTCTCCATTTTAGAGATGATACCCTCAAGATCAACCTTTTGTGCCATTGTTGCTGTTGAGCACAACATAAAGGCTGCTGCAAAGATTAATACAAACTTTTTCATAATTTAATTTTTAAAATTGTTTTGTCTTTTACTAAATTTACTCCTCTAAGGTTGTCGTATTTGTTGTTGTTGTTGTCTCTGTTTCAACTGCACTCTCTGCTCCAGCCTCTGGAATCACGATATCCTCCTCCTCGCTATTTGGCACCGCCATTACAGATGCAATTGCATCTCCATCGCGAAGGTTGATAATGCGTACACCCTGAGTAGCACGGCCTGCAACACGTATCTGGCTTACCGATGTGCGGATTGTGAGTCCCGAACGGTTGATAATCATCAAATCATTCTCGTCAGTCACCGCTTGGATCGAGATCAATTTACCTGTCTTTTCAGTCACCGAGATAGTCTTGACTCCCTTACCTCCACGATTTGTGATACGATACTCATCCAAATCCGTACGCTTACCATATCCATTCTCGCTTAGCACCAATACATCCTGCTTCGAATCTGGCTCGATACACAACATACCAACTGCCTCATCGTCACCCTCCAGCATGATACCGCGAACTCCTGCTCCCACACGTCCGATCGAACGTACCGTGCTCTCATTGAAGCGGATAGCCTTACCATTGCGTGCTGCGATCATCACCTCAGCCTCTCCACTCGTAAGTGTTGCCGAGATCAACTCATCACCCTCGCGGATAACAATTGCGTTGACTCCATTGGTACGTGGGCGTGAATATGCCTCCAACTGAGTCTTTTTGATCGTACCATCCTTAGTACACATCACGATATAGTTCGAGTTGATATACTCCTCGTCGTTGAGCTTCTTAACATTGATATATGCACGAACCTTATCACCCGGATCGATCTGGATAACATTCTGGATTGCACGACCTTTCGATGAGCGTGATCCCTCCGGAATCTCATACACCTTCAACCAGTAGCAACGGCCATTCTGTGTGAAGAACAGCATTGTGTTGTGCATTGTCGCCACGTAGATATGCTCAATGAAGTCCTCATCTCGTGTCGAACTTCCCTTAGCACCTACGCCACCTCTATTTTGTGTTCTATACTCCGTGAGTGGAGTACGCTTGATATATCCCATGTGTGAGATCGTGATAACCATCTCCTCATCTGCATAGAAATCCTCCGGATTGAACTCCTCCGAAGAGTAGACAATCTGTGAACGACGCTCATCACCATACTTCTCCTTGATCTCAAGAAGTTCATCCTTGATGATCTGCATCTGGAGCTCCTCTGATGACAATACCTCATTGTAATATGCGATTTTGCTCTCCAACTCGTCACGCTCCGCTGTCAGCTTATCATGCTCCAGCCCTGTCAACGAACGAAGTCGCATCTCGATGATCGCTGCAGCCTGAATATCACTCAACCCAAAGTTAGAGATTAACCCCTGCTTAGCCTCCTCCGGATTTTTCGCTGCACGAATAATTCGGATCACCTCATCGATATTATCCTGTGCGATCAACAACCCCTGCACGATATGCAATCTATCTGCCGCTTTGCGAAGGTCGTAACGCGTTCTGCGCAAGATAACATCATGGCGATGCTCCACGAAGTGGTGGATCAAATCCTTCAAATTGAGTAGCTGAGGACGACCATTTACAAGCGCGATATTATTCACCGCAAACGATGTCTGCAATGCCGAGTTCTTGAACAATGTATTAAGGACAACGCTCGATACCGCATCGCTCTTCAAGATGATCACGATACGCATTCCCATACGATCCGACTCATCATTGATATATGAGATTCCATCGATCTTCTTCTCGTTGATCAGATCCGCGATCTTCTTGATCATCTCAGCCTTGTTGACCTGATATGGGATCTCTGTAATAACGATACACTCACGCCCCGTTGCCGTAAGCTCGATCTCGGTCTTTGCACGCATTACAACACGTCCGCGACCCGTCATAAGTGCCTCTTTTACACCCTCATAACCATAGATCAAAGCTCCCGTTGGGAAGTCAGGAGCCTTCACATATTGGATCAACTCCTCACACTCAATCTCCTTATTGTCGACATATGCACAGCACGCATCGACAACCTCCGACAGGTTGTGTGGAGCCATATTTGTAGCCATTCCCACAGCGATTCCACTCGCTCCATTCACCAACAATAGTGGCACTTTCGTCGGCAAAACCGTAGGCTCTTGGATCGTATCATCGAAGTTCAGAGTCCAATCAATTGTCTCCTTATCGATATCAGCCATCACCTCATCGGTGATCTTCTTCATCCTCGCCTCCGTATAACGCATCGCGGCTGGTGAGTCACCATCCATTGAACCGAAGTTACCCTGACCATCCACCAAAGGGTAGCGCAACGACCACTCCTGAGCCATACGAACCATAGCCTCATAGACCGAACTATCACCATGTGGGTGGAACTTTCCCAAGACATCTCCCACGATACGGGCAGACTTACGGTGTGGCTTATCTGAGTAGAGATTCAGCTCTGAATTCATCGCATATAGAATACGACGGTGCACCGGCTTCATACCATCCCTAACATCGGGCAAGGCTCGCGAGACGATTACCGACATCGAATAGTCGATATAGGCAGATTTCATCTGCTCCTCGATATTGATCGGAATGACACGTCCTCCGCCCAATGCCGGTGTAATCTCCATATTTGGTGCGCCCTCTAGGTTTGCACCATCTTGATTTTGATCTTCTATAGACATCTATAAATATACTTTCGTTACTAATATTACAACCCTCAAAAATAGCATTTAATTACGATCTGTGCAATTATTAACAACTTTATTTTTCTTTTTTTGCCATTTTTCTCGCAACATACCCTCTATTTGCCTATTTAGAGCCGATTTAAGCGTATCTTATATTCCTCTCGCCTACTGTACGCACTTTTCGAGCTTGATTTCATAATCACCACTCTCATATAGCTCTATTTTAGCACTTTGGTAACCATCGACATTAATAATATAGTCACCATAGAAACCCATGAAAACATGATCTCCATTGTCGCTTTGACCTCTATATTTTGTATGCCACTCCTTGTGGATTAGCTCTTTTAGCTTCTCATATATCGCATGATCCTCACCCTCCTCGGTAATTATACCAGCATCGACTCCTCGTCCTCCCAACTGATCCACAACAAACCATCGTGTTATCTGGTGGATATAGGGTTTCGAAAAGGCCAATCTATAGAAATTTATCTGCCAATCTGCATTCTCTTGCTCCGACAAACTCCACAAAGGATCAACCTCGCCCTCGAATACACTACTGTTTGAACGTGACGGACCATTAAATTCAGTAATCACAACAGGTTTCCCTAGATCACCCAACAGATCAAGCCCCTCACTAACTCTCGCCATTGTGAAACAATCATCCCCCGTATCACTGCGTCCATCTCGATAATCTCTATCTTGATAGTAGAAGTGACCTTGATATCCAACATAGTCATAATCTACCCCATGTTCGATAAAATCTTTATGGTGTTTAATTGTTCTGAGGAAGGTCTCATTTGTCGTAGATGCTATACTCGCCTCCAACGCCACCAACTTGTGATCTGGGAGATATTTTCTAGCCAAATCAAAGGCTCTTTTTGCCATCTCTGGATCGTTGAAATCTGGATACCCCGGATTTGATTTATAAAAATCACCATGCCAAAAGACCGTCTCATTGATGACGTCATACTCATCTATGATATCTCCATAATGGTCAGCTACATATTTTATACGCTCCTCGAACATAACCCAGAACTCCTCCTCGCTCCATCCATCGCCATCTAACCACATCGGCAAATTGTACCATACCGCATGAAACCGCATCCCCATTCCATGCTCCTGTGCAAAATTTATGTGCTCCATAGCTGGATCCAAATTCTGCTCATTGCTCACAACGCCATCATCTCTTGAGTAGTTCCACGTCGAAAAATAGTCACATATTGTTACCTTATTAAATATGTCACTTGTCACCTCATATGCGCGTCGTTTTAGCTCTGCCGCCTGATCTGCAACTCTATATAGGCTCACTCCAAACTCAAATTTATGTTGCTCCAGCTCAATTACGGCGCTCTCCGTAACTGATGCACCGCTCGTGGCATCCACCAACGTAACACTAAAGTTACCCTTTCGATATTTGTCAATATCTTTCGCTGCTTGCTTCATAACCTGCTTGCTCTCAGCGTCTTGCGCTCCATCAAAGTAGGTAACCTCTGCCATCGCACTCATCGTCACTACACTCATGGCAGTTGCAAGTAGTACTCTGTATAAACCATCTATTCTCATATGATTTTTAGTATCTAAGCTGTAATAATTACAACGTTATTTGATTCATAGTTGGCCTTAACATCCTCATAGAAAGCCGCTAAGGTTGTTAGGCAGTATGGTATAACCCACAACAGTAAAATTCCAAATGTAAACAACGACAAAAAAGACCACATCGCAAAGTTGAGACACATCAAAAAGAGCTTCATCTTATACCCCTTCATCATCGCCATACTCTTCTCGATAGCTCCATTATTCTTTAGCTCCGGTTCATCGGCCAAGATATATGGGGTCATAGCGTATGAGAGCCCCTTAATGATACCCGGAACAACAAATACAAAGCTCCACAATATAGTATAAATAGTCTGTAACAGAAGTGTGACAAAGATACGCTCATAATCCTTAAATCCGACAAATAGATCTGTCACCTTTGCTTCGTAACTACTTAAACGAAAGTGGTTTAGAAATATTAACGATACGCCATAAAAGAGTGGCAGCGTAATCAAAACACTTACAAACGACACTCCCGGTAGTGCACTCGCTACTCCCACCATTGCCGCATATGCCGCATATGCCAACACGGGCTCTGTCCAACGTCCTGATAGCGACGCCATAGCCGATTTTCTTAACTCTGAATTTGTCTTTATCATAACTCTATCTATTTTAATAGTTTCACATTTCTCAAATATACGAAATAAAATCTATTTATGGAACGATATACACCCTAAATAGTACTCTCCGCCTCATGGGTCTCGATGCGACTCCTCAAAGCATCGCTTATAACAATTGACTCTCGCTTCACAAGATCAAAGGCCACCATCACCGAGCGACTACGGCTCATAACTCGCTGTGTATCATGATTCAAGATCTCCTGCAGAAACACCATGCTCTTTGTTCCGATGTTTTCTACACGCGTAGTGACGTATATTTTATATTCGGGCAGCACCTCCTCGAAGTAATCTGTCGTTGTGCTTGCTGTCGTGAACCCGTTATCTCTCCATTTGTGTGGAGCTTCGTCTAGTATCTCCTTGAAGTAGTACCCCTTTCCCAGATCGAAGTAGTGCTGCAAAACAATATTGTTGACGTGTCGAAGCGTGTCAACATCTGAGAAACGAATTTGAATATCTGTTGAAATCATATTTTTTTATTAAAAAAAAGGCTGTCCAACGAAATTTGGGCAGCCTCTGTTGTTGAAGTTGTATAAAAAGAGCAGTTTTGGGCTTCGTGAAGTGGCTGAAAGCGGAGCGTACTTTGGTACGTGAGCATTTCAGTGACGAGGGAAGTGCAAAAAAATGACTTTTTAGACAGCTTCTAAATTATATATCAGCTCGTTTACTTAGCCATATAACCCTTTACATATGTGTGGTGTGGACCAAAGCGCTCGAAAGCAGCCTTATCCAACTCCTCCTGTGCCGATGGGTGAGCGATTGAGATCAACAAACGAGCACGCTCCTGCAAACTCTTACCATACAAATCTACTGCACCATACTCAGTTACAAACCAACGCATATGTGAACGAGTTGTCACAACACCTGCTCCTGAAGTCAATACTGGAGCGATCTTAGAAAGCCCCTTGTTTGTTACAGATGGCATAGCGATCATAGCCTTACCACCCTTCGACAATGATGCTCCGTAGACGAAGTCAACCTGTCCTCCAACTCCTGAGTAGAACTTTGTTCCCAAAGAGTCAGCACAAACCTGACCAGTCAAATCAACCTGCAACGCTGAGTTGATAGCTGTAACACGGTCATTCTTCGAGATGATATATGGATCATTTGTATATCCAACATCCATCATACGTACTCCCGGGTTGTCATTGATGAAGTCGTAAACTTTCTGTGATCCCATGAGGAAAGTAGAGACCATCATACCCTTATCGATATTCTTCGCTGCACCATTGATAACACCAGCCTCAACAAGTGGAAGTACACCGTCTGCGAACATCTCAGTGTGGATTCCCAAGTTCTTGTGGCCTGTCAACTGTGAAAGTACCGCGTTAGGAATGGCTCCGATACCCATCTGTAGTGTTGCTCCATCCTCGATAAGAGCAGCACAATTCTTTCCGATAGCAACCTCAACCTCCGATGGCTCAGAGAAGTGAGCCTCCTCAAGTGGACAATCCTCCTCAACAAACAAGTTGATACGTGATGAGTGGATCATCGCGTCACCAAACGAACGTGGTACATACTTATTAACAACTGCAATAACAGTCTCTGCAGTCTCAACAGCAGCCAAAGTAGCATCTACAGATGTTCCCAAAGAGACATATCCGTGCTGATCTGGAGTCGATACTTGAATCATCGCAACGTTACAAGGAACAGCTCCCGAACGATACAACTTTTGAGTCTCCGACAAGAATACAGGAATGTAATCCGCATATCCAGCCTGAGTTGTCTTACGAACATTTCCTCCTACGAAGAAAGAGTCCAACTGGAAGATTCCCTCATACTTAGCCTCTGAGTAAGGTGCAGGGCCCTCTGTGTGAAGGTGGTGAATGTGTACATCGCGCAACTCACCGTTGTCGCCACGCTCACACATAGCTTTAATTAGACACTGTGGTGCCGAAGCAACCGAACTAAGGTGGATGTGATCTCCAGACTTAATCGCTTTGACAGCCTCTGCTGCCGTTACGAACTTAATTGTGCTCATCTATTTAAATTTATATTTTGGTTATTTTGTAATTTCCAATATTTCAACGCGTCAGCCTACAAGCAGCCCACACGCGTCAGCCCGAGGCTTTGCAGCGTGCGTCATACCTCTGTCGCACCAGCCAAAAAACTTTTAGTGTGCGTCAGTTTTGGTGCATCGCGAGCATTTTTAACCGCAGTGGGCTATTCCCATGAGGATTAAAAAGCGCAGAGATGTGCCAAAAATGGCGTGCAATAAGAGTTTTTTACCTACCTTTTAACTTCTACCTGCTCATATCCCTCGATTATGTCGCCGATCTTAATATCATTGAACGACTCAATATTAAGTCCGCAATCAAATCCGCTCAATACCTCCTTAACATCATCCTTGAATCGCTTCAACGAATCGAGCTTACCCGTATAGATCACGATACCATCGCGAATAACACGGATCGGAGTGTTACGTGTGATCTTACCCTCACGCACCAAACATCCGGCAACCGTACCCACCTTGGTGATCTTGAATACCTCCAACACCTCGACAGAGCAGACGATCTCCTCCTTCATGATTGGCTCCAACATACCCTCGATAGCATCTTTGATATCGTTGATCGCATCGTAGATGATTGAGTACAAACGGATCTCAATCTCCTCCTTCTCTGCCACCTTACGCGCAGCAGCGGATGGACGAACTTGGAATCCCACGATGATAGCGTTCGATGCCGCAGCCAACAATACATCCGACTCCGAGATCTGACCCACCGCAGCGTGGATCACATTCACCTGAACCTCCTCCTTCGAGAGCTTGATGAGCGATCCCGACATAGCCTCGATAGATCCATCAACATCTCCCTTAACGATGATATTAAGCTCCTTGAACGACCCGATCGCGATACGACGACCAATCTCATCGAGTGTCACGTGCTTCTGTGTCATCAGACCCTGCATACGTTGCAACTGCTCACGCTTAGTAGCCACCTCACGTGCCGAACGATCATCATCCATCACATTGAAGGTATCTCCCGCCTGAGGCGCTCCGTTGAGTCCCAACACCTGTACTGGTGTCGATGGACCTGCAGAATCCAACTTAATACTATTCTCATTAAACATCGCCTTAACGCGACCTGTATATGTTCCCGATAGGATTACATCTCCCACCTTCAACGTACCATTCTGAACCAAGATTGTCGATACATATCCGCGACCCTTATCAAGTGTCGACTCGATGACTGTACCATTCGCCTTACGGTTAGGATTTGCCTTGAGATCCAACATCTCCGACTCCAACAACACCTTCTCCAACAACTTGTCGAGGTTGAGTCCCATCTTAGCCGAGACATCTTGACTCTGATACTTACCACCCCAATCCTCAACGAGGTAGTTCATCTGTGCCAACTGATCCTTGATATGCTCTGGATTAGCCGCTGGCTTATCGCACTTATTGATTGCAAATACCATCGGTACTCCTGCCGCCTGTGCATGGTTGATCGCCTCTGTGGTTTGTGGCATGACGCTATCATCCGCCGCAACGATGATAATAGCAACGTCCGTAACCTTAGCTCCACGAGCACGCATCGCCGTAAAGGCCTCGTGACCCGGAGTATCAAGGAAGGTGATTCTTTGACCATTCAACTCCACTGAGTATGCTCCAATGTGCTGCGTGATTCCTCCCGCCTCACCGCTGATTACATTCGCCTTACGGATATTATCCAACAACGATGTCTTACCATGATCAACGTGACCCATCACCGTTACGATTGGTGGGCGCGATACCAAATCCTCTTCTGTATCAACATCATCCGTGATAGCCTCCTGAATCTCAACAGATACAAACTCTACCTTATATCCAAACTCCTCAGCAACCACAACCAAAGCCTCTGCATCCAAACGCTGGTTGATAGATACCATAAGACCCAGATTCATACACGATGTGATAACCTCTGTTACCGAAGCATTCATCATCGTCGCCAACTCACTAACAGTCACGAACTCCGTAACCTTAAGGGTCGACTTCTCGCTAGCCTCGCGCTCCATCTGCTCGCCACGCTTCTCCTCGAATGCGTCACGTTTGTCACGACGATATTTAGCTCCCTTACCCTTGTTTCCCTTTGATGTTAAGCGTGCTAAAGTATCTTTAATCTGCTTTGATACCTCCTCATCACTCACCTCAGCACGTGGTGCTGCTGGTCCATTTGGGCGTTGGTTATTTCTATGGTTGTTTGCTGCATTGCGGCTCTTACGTCCCTGTCCTTGAGCGTTATTACCTCCTTGGTTGCCCCCTTGGTTGCCACCCGGACGTTGACCTCCTTGTCCACCACCTTGTGTGTTGCGGCCGCCTTGTGCATTATTATTGTTTCCACCTTGGCCACTTTTGTTGCCCCCTTGGTTGCCTCCTTGGTTGTTGTTATGGTTACCACCTTGGCGATTTGATCCCGCTCCCGGTTTGTTTACATCAACCTTCTCCTTGCCCAAGCGTTTGCGTTTGTGTTTTCCTCCTGCAGAGAATGACGAAACATCCATCGTTCCCAAAACCTGTGGGCCCGAAAGAGTGTGGTTTGTCGGACGGAACAATCCATCTGACTTCCCCTTTTCAGCCGCCGGAGCCACCTCTGGTTGTGGCTGTGGAACTACCGGCTCTTGTTGAGCTAGTGGTTTTGGTGCAGGTTTTGGTGCAGGTGCTGCAGCAGGTGCAGGTGCTGCAGCAGGCTTTGGTGCCGGTGCTTGCTCTACTTTTGGAGCTGATTGAACCTCCTTTTTTGGTGCGGGAGCAGATTTCTGACCACCGTTATTATGGTGACTCTTCTTTGGTTGAAGGTCGATCTTACCCAATATCTTCAATGTTTTCGGAGCTTCAATAACATTGCTTTTGATTACAATTTCCGCCTCTGGCTCCGCCTCAACACTGCTGTTCTGCGAAGCGTTTTCGCTCTCTATACTAACAGAAGCGGGCTTATTTGCGATTCGTTCACGTACAGAGGCACGCTCATCATGGTTACCACGATTGCCACCGAACTCCTTTTCAAGTACGGCATACACACTCGATTCAACCACCGAATTGGGTGATCCATCACTCTTTACACCCTTCTTCTGCAAAAAGTCTGTGATTGTGTTGATGCCAACCTTAAACTCTTTCGCAACCTGAATGAGCCTTAATTTCCTCTCATTACTCATATTTTCTCTTTTCCTCCTTTATTATATACGTGAACGTAAATTCTTTATTTTCCACACTTTAACCTCTCGCCACCACCAAAAAAAGCCTATCTCATAGCTGTCATATTTACAGTTAGCTACTCGAACTCAGCCTTCAATATCTCAATAACTCGTTGTGCCTGCTCCTCCTCAAGATCCGCACGTGTCGCGATCTCAGCTGCTGATAGCTCCAACACACTCTTTGCTGTGTCACATCCAACGCCCTTCAACGCCTCGATGATCCATGCATCAATCTCATCTGAGAACTCTGTGAGTGCCACATCCTCCTCCTCAATCTCGCGATATACATCGATGTCATAACCCGTCAACATCTTCGATAGACGGATGTTAAGACCACCCTTACCAATCGCCAACGATACCTGATCTGGCTTAAGATAGACAGCTGCAGTCTTGCGCTCCTCGTCGATCGTGATATTTGATACCTTTGCAGGGTTCAATGCTCGCTGGATCATCAACGATGGGTTAGCCGTATAGTTTACAACATCGATATTCTCATTGCGTAACTCCTTAACTACCGTATAGATACGCGATCCCTTCATTCCAACGCAAGCTCCTACCGGATCAATTCTCTCATCATATGACTCCACCGCAACCTTAGCTCTCTCGCCCGGGATACGCACGATGCTCTTGATTGTGATAAGTCCATCAAAGATCTCTGGTACCTCCTGCTCGAACAATCTCTCTAGGAATTGGTTTGCCGTACGTGACAAGATAATGCGAGGCTGGTTGTTGTTCATCTCCACCGCCTTCACAATTGCCTTGATGGTATCTCCCTTACGATAGTAGTCGCTTGGGATCTGCTCTGTCTTTGGAAGGATCAACTCATTCTCGTCATCGTCGAGGATCAAGACCTCCTTCTTCCAAACCTGATAGACCTCACCCGTGATGATATCTCCCACACGCTCCGAGTACTTCTCAAATAGGCTAGCCTTCTCCAAATCCAATATGCGAGATGCTAGATTCTGGCGCAATGACAAGACTGCGCGACGACCAAATTGCGACAACTTGAACTCGTCGACATACTCATCACCCAACTCATATGATGCGTCAATACTCTTAACCTCCGAGACAGAGATCTCAGTATTTGGATTTTGAACCTCGCCATCTGCAACGACCATTCGATTTCTCCAGATCTCCAAATCACCCTTCTCGGCATTGATGATCACATCGAAGTTCTCGTCCGACTCAAACTGCTTCTGTAGCGCATGGCGAAAGACATCCTCCAAGACTCCGATCATTGTCGGCTTGTCGATGTTTTTTAGCTCTTTGAACTCTGCGAAATTACTTATTAGATTAAGATTGTCCATTATATATTATGTTTTATTTTATCTACTTAAAATCCAAATACTCTCTCACGTATTTGATTTGATCGAACGAGTATGAGTTCTCAACCTCCACGATCTGTTTCTTCTTCTTGCCCGATGGCATCTCTACCGTCTGCTTCTCCTCATAACACACCTTGACACCCTCTTCGCTAGCATCCAATAGCTTGCCTATCACCTTGATACCACTCAGCAAAAGAACCTCAATTGAACGTCCAATCAACTTCGGGTATTGTCTCAATAGGCGAATATCCTCACCAATGCCAGCGGATGCAACCGTAAGCGAGAAGTCCTCCTGCTCTCGATCAAAATCCTCCTCGATGGCACGACTCAATGCAACACACGCGTCGATCGAGACTTTTGTATCGGAGTCCACAAAGAGCTCCACCTCGTTAGATGGGGTAGATGTACAGTGAACAATGAACATATCCTTGAATAGTTCATCGCCCTGCATCTTAGCCTCAGCCGAGGCTACTATTTTTTTAGTATCTATCATTCAGTATATTAACAACTACGAAAATAGGGAGACCGCTCGTCTCCCTAATTACTTAAGGCTCCTCCCGCCTTCTCACCTTGCAAAGGTAGTTATAATTTTTTTATGTGCCAAAAAAAACATAAAAAATATTATAACCCTCTACAAACACCTCGTTTAGATTCGCGTATAAAGCTCAACAAAAGATCGCGATCCGCACTCTGCTCAAACTCAGCCTCTACCTTGTCGCAAGCCGACGCGTAATCTAGCTCTCCTGCGAAGATTATCTTCGACATATCCCAAATTGCGGAGATCTGCTCTGGCGTGAAACCACGACGACTCAACCCCAATTTATTCACCCCTGCAAAGCGAAATGGCTCGCCACCAACTGTTGCAAATGGTGGGATATCTTTGCTTACCAACGCTCCTCCTTGGATCATTGAATGAGCTCCGATCTTCACCCATTGGTGGACTGCAGCATGACCTCCGATAACAGCCCAATCGCCAACTTCAACCTCTCCAGCTAGCGAAACGCGATTTGCTATGACGCAATTATTACCCACCACATCATCGTGTGCAATATGCACATAGGCCATCAGTAGATTGTTGTTGCCCACCACTGTTTTGCCTCGTGATGATGTTCCTCGGCTAATGGTTACACACTCGCGGATATCGTTGTAATCTCCAATCTCGGCTGTCGAGTACTCTCCATCGAACTTCAAATCTTGTGGCAGACATGAAATTGAGGCTGCCGTGTGGATCTTACACCCCTTACCAATGCGTGCCCCATCGTGAATCACCGCATTTGGTCCAATCCAACAATCATCACCTATCACCACATCTGCAGCGATATATGCGAATGGCTCTACTGTCACTCCACTACCTAACTTTGCATCAGGGTGGACATATGCTCTATCACTAATCATATATTGATATTATTTATTTTTTGCTATTTGCGCCATCATCGTAGCCTCACATACCAATGTGTCACCTACGAACGCCTTACCCTCAACCACTGCGATACCTCTGCGAAGTGGCTCTGTGAATTGGATCTCAAATTGGAGCGTATCTCCCGGAACAACCTTCTTCTTGAACTTCACTCCATCAATCTTCATGAAGTATGTTGAGTAGTCTGATGGGTTCTCCACCTTGCTAAGCACCAATATACCACTACATTGCGCCATCGCCTCGACCATCAAAACACCCGGCATAACAGGCTCTTGTGGGAAGTGACCAACAAAGAAAGGCTCGTTCATAGTCACATTCTTGATTCCTGCGATCGAGTCATCATCAACATGGAAGATACGATCGACCAACAAGAATGGAGGACGGTGTGGCAATAGGTTTTTGATAGCGTTGATATCGAAGATCGGCTCTTTGCGACAATCATACTTGAAGCGAGGCTTAGCCCCCTCTTTGCGGATTGTGGCTTTGAGCTGCGACATAAAGTTGCTATTTGCGAAGTGTCCCGGACGAGTTGCCCAAACGCGACCCTTGATTCTGCGACCAAGAAGCGCTAGATCTCCCAATAGATCTAGGAGTTTGTGACGTGCCAGTTCATTGCTGAAACGAAGCTCCAAATTATTGATATATCCCCCCGTAATTGTGATCTCATCCTTGTTGAAGATCTTCTTTAGGTGAGTTAGCTGCTCCTCAGATAGTGGGTGCTCCACCACCACGATTGCGTTATCTAGATCGCCACCTTTTATTAGATTCATCTTCATCAGAGGCTCCAATTCATGGACGAAACAGAATGTACGACATGGTGCGATTTGTGTCGCGTAGTCGTCGCCTAGGCCAAATGTAGCGTATTGATTTCCAATAACTTTTGAGTTGTAATCCACGTGTACCGAGACTGAGAAATCGTCGTCCGGATAGATGATGATCGCCACACCCTTGTCTGGGATTGTATAAATCTTCTTCTCCGAAACCTCATAAAAAACTCGTTCTACAGCTTGCTCAACAAGGCCAACGTCTGATATGACGCGTGCATATTCTCTAGCTGAGCCATCCATAATTGGGGTCTCGCAGTTATCTATCTCAACAATTGCGTTGTCCACTCCCAATGTCCACAGAGCAGATAGTATATGTTCGATTGTAGATACCTTCGCATCTCCGCGCTCGATGGTTGTACCACGAGAGGTGTCAGTAACAAAATCACACAGTGCTGGAACCTCTGGAGCGCCCTCCAGATCTATGCGGCGAAATACAATACCATAATCCGCAGGAGCTGGAATAACAGTCATTGTAACCTCTACTCCGGTGTGCAATCCTTTACCGCTGAAACTTATTGATGATTTGATCGTTTGTTGTTTTGTTGACATCTTTGCTTTCGTTTTTTTGTTTAACAGACCAACAAAGTGAGTCTATTTACTTAAATATTGACTACAAAGATACTATTTTTTTAAGAAAAAACATTACTTTTGTCCAATATTTCCGACATATACGAATAAATGAGCAGCGATTACGACGATAACAGAGAGTTCGACCTCCCTTTTGAGAGCGATCGATTCGACCTCGGTGAGTGGGTTTACACACATCGAGTGGGGCTCTGTATAACCATAATCACCTACCTTTTAGTAGCCATAGCTTTCCTTACGGCCAAAATCACACTCGACAATACCCCCCACACAAAGGGAATTATGATCGATCTTCAGGAGCTTGCAGAGTTGGAGCGCCAACGCGATGAACTAAAGAAGAGCGTTGAGGAGTTGCAGCAGAATCGGGATCCTAATGATTGGGAGAGTGTGCAAAATCGCGCCTCAAACGAGAATGCACTCGACGAACGGGTTCGTGATGATCGTAACACAGATGTGCAAAAATTGCTCGATGATGCTGCGGAGTTCCAGCGCAAAATGGCGGCAAACCGCGAAACATATGAGAGTGGGGTAGCCGAAGCTGCTGCAATCAAAGATCGACCAACGGAACAGCCCAACAACAACGATTCAAGTAGCGAGCATAAAGATTCCAAGGTGAAGGGAAATGTGACAGTTTCATACTCGCTGAATAACCCCGTGCGCCATGCTCAGCGATTGGTCGTGCCGGCATATCTTTGTGAGGGAGGTGGCCAAGTGGTCATTAATATCGCTGTAAGCCATAGTGGCGAGGTGGTGAGTGCCGAGGTCGCTTCGGGTGGCGATAGGTGTATGCAGGAGAGCGCATTGTCATCGGCACGTGCCTCAAAATTTGATGTTAATACATCAGCCCCTGTTCGTCATAGCGGTACTATCACCTATATATTTATTCCGCAGTAGTCCCCAAAACGTGGCTATTTATCTCCGTAACTGCATCTGCAAACTCTGCAAGGTGTATAACCTCTACCCCCGCACGTCTCAGATTCTCCGCGCCGTGACACTGAACAAAGTGGCTAGGCTCATATAGCGCAAAGACCACCCTCGACATCTTGTGCGATAGGATCAACTCCGAACAACTCTTAGGCTCGCTGCTGCGGCTAGAGCATGGCTCCATCGAGGCGTATATCGTAGCCCCCGTGAGGTCAGCCCCTGCCAAAATAGCCTTGTGCATTGCCGCCTGTTCGGCGTGGTGTGTCGGGGCTGTTTCGAGTGTGTAACCCTCGAATCTCTCCCCTTTGGTGGTGATAACTAACGCACCTACTCTATAGCAACTCTGGCGAGGGGGAGATAATCTGCTCACCTCAATCACACGCTCCATATTCAGGTGGTGAGAGCTCTCATCGCTCGATCTAAGTTGATAGTTTGCGATTAACATCCCATCGAGATCATATCTAGTAGCATCACGCTCCTCGACCCACTTTGGGGTCAAGAATCTAGGTGCCGATTCATCTGCAACAATAATGGCTGGATTCACCGCAACACGCAACACATCAACCATCGAAGATGCCAAAAACATATCGAGAATCTTTGCGCCACCCTCCACAAAAAGCGAGTGGATAGCTCTCTTTTCAAGCTCTGTAACAATAAACGCAGGGTCGATATTATCCGCTACAATCACCTCTGCTAATCCATCTAATTCTGTTCGCTCAATATTTGAGAAAATAATGATTCTTCCCTCTCCACGCTGGAATATTTTTTGCTCAGAAGATATTGCACCACGCCCACTCACAATGACTCTTGTGGGCTCTGGTGTGCGACCCGACGCTATCCGATTTGCGACCAACTCCTCCGATTTGAGCCCTAAGGTAGGATCATCGCGACGAAGTGTCTCACCTCCAATAAGAATCGCGTCGCACTCAGCACGTAGAGAGTAGACCTCCGCCCAATCACTCGGCGTTGAGAGGCGTAGGCGTTGGGTGGTCATATCGTCAATATAGTGGTCGGCCGATGTGGCTACTGAGAGTGTGATCTTCATGATTCCATAATTTTAACGTGAGTTCGATAATAGAAAAAACTCATTTTTAATTTATTTCTTATCTCAATTTTTGTGAGTTTTTTCTATTATCAAACTCACATTAAGAGCTTTTTAAGCTCACATTAATATCTTATCCCACCCCTAAATCCCCTCCCTCTGGGCGGGGACTTGGTCGCTAACGCTCCTCAGCGGAAGAGTTCGATAATTATCGAACTCACGTTAATTTTAATAGTGTGTAACAACAAAGGTAGTGATAATTTCCTAAAGCAACAACTATATCATTGGCACACTATTTGCCCATGATCGTCTTAAGTAATCGCGAGAGATAAAATAACAAATAATATAAACCAATTCAAATTACAATGAAAACAATTAGATTATTAATGGCCGCAATGCTATTCTCAACAGCTGCATCGGCTCAAACTTATGTAATGACAAGCGATGCTCCGAATGTATTAGTTGTCGGCTCCGATGCATCCTCAGAGCTAGATGTCTATGAATATAGCACTCCAGAGGAGGTCAAGGCGCATATTCGAGCAAAGAGAAAGGGCGATAGGCGAATGAAGATAACCGCTACAGAGCAGCTATGTGCAAACGACCATGTGGGTGAATATCAGGGTACGGAGGCTCCGCTATTGATCATCTCGCAAAAGGATAATAAGTTTGCATTCTCGATGGGTGGATTCATCAATCTTCGCACGAGCTATGACTTCGATGGAACGGTAGATAATATCGATTTCGTAACGGCAGATATCCCGATTTCTCGTAGCTATGACAATCGTCAGCAGCTCATGATGGATGCCTCAACCTCGCGCCTATATTTTCATGGTGTTGCAAATAGCCGCGCTGTAGGGCCAATCGATGTCTATGTTGATATGGATTTTAGGGGTAATACAGGGTATAACGATAGTGGCATTACCAACTCATATACTCCTCGCCTGCGTCGCGCATATGTCTCGTTGCTCGGGTTCACTTTGGGACGTGATTTTACAACATTTACCGATGTGGCATCTATCCCAACAACAATCGATTTTCAAGGGCCGAATGCCGTAGGCTTCAACTACGCTACACTCCTCAGATATAGCTACTCAGGTTGCAACGACCGATTTGGTATGGCAGTAGCTTTGGAGCAGCCCAATGTCTCAGCAAGCTATGGAACATCGGGTGAGTTCGAGGCGATCCCACAACGAGTGCCAGATGGAGTGGCATTCTTGGAGTATAAGATGGGTGAGAATCGTCAGCACCATATCCGCGCCACCGGAGTTATTCGCGATATGTATAGCTATAATGCGACAACAGGAAACAACACATCGCTTGTGGGTTGGGGGGCGCAATTAAGTGGTAATATAATGCCTTGCAGATGGTTAGACATCATGTTCAGTGGAACATATGGCGAGGGTATCACCCCATATATCCAAGATCTGATCGGCTCGGGGCTCGACTTCACACCAAACCCTGAGAATACAACATCGCTCCAGACAATGCCAATGTACGCATGGCAGGCTGCCGCTTGTATCAACTTCACGAAGCGTCTCTCGATGACTGGTGGCTACTCGACAGTTCAAGTTGAGAAGAAGAATGGCTACTATGCGGCTGATGAGTATAAGGAGGGTCAATATATCTTCGGAAATTTGTTCTATGACGTAACTCCACGATTCAAGATTGCAGGTGAGTATCTATATGGATCTCGCGAGAATATGAATTCATGGGATAATCATGCTAACCGTGTGAGTGTGATGGGACAATTTAGTTTCTAAAAGAGCTATTCCATAAAAAAAATGAAACTTCAAAGAGCCTTATGGTTATCTTTGAAGTTTCATCTTTTTAGATATGTCGTTCGCAAATAGCACAGTGATTAATAAACGATTTTAAAATCTTGCGAGAACTCTTATCACAGTGGAAATTAAACTCGGGATGCCACTGTAAAGCCCAGATGAAACGATTCGTTGGTATATGGATAGCCTCTGTCAATCCATCCTCCGAGATCGCCATCGCCTCGAGATTCGCAGCTAGTGTCTCGATCGCTTGGTGGTGATAGCTATTGACCTCCAACTCTTTCGCGGCTAGCAGCTTAGATAGTGGCGTATCATCTATTATCCGCACCTTATGAGCCGGCCTGTCATATGGCGGTCTCATTTGATGGTTCGTGTCTTTGTTATATTGTGTCGGTAGATCTTGGTATAATGTGCCACCACAAAAGGCGTTTATAATCTGTATACCTCTGCAAATGCCAAGTAGAGGGCGGTCGTTTGAAACTGCAAAATCAAATACTATCCTCTCCAGATGATCGCGATTATGGTTCGCTACACCGCACTTTTCACTAGCCTCTTGCTGATATAGGGCAGGGTCAATGTCGTGACCTCCGCTCAACAGAAATCCGTTACACATCTCGCAGATCTGAATAAAATCCTCGTCACTACCCCTCAAAGGTAGGATTATCGGAACCCCTCCACTCTCCCTAATAGCATCCAAATAGCCCGGAAGCATCCACACGCTACTCTTCTCATCATCCCACAATGGGGTCACTCCGATCGTTGGTTTCATCTTTTAAAATATAAGATCTTTTAACTCTTTGACCTCTCCCGTAGCAACCCACTCCACGCTACGAAGGAATGTCACCTGAAATCCTCTATTCCCTACAGCCTCGCCATTTCCCGCTTGGGTGTGACCTAACACAGTCTGGACAATACGTCCCTCTCCGTAACCAATCGTGAAGATCATCGGCTCATCCTTGCCACTACCGCGATTTGCAGGGTCGGAGTATGCCGTAGCAAGTATCTCGACCTGCTCCGCTGGGCCACGTAGGTTCGATGTTAGCTGATCACCATAGTGCATCCACTTCGCAGGCAACCCCTTCATGATTGGGTGCTCTGAGTTTCGAACCTCGATCTCAAATGGTGCTGTTGGGCCATGACTTCCGCAGATGCCGGATTGAGGGTCGCGAACCTGCTCGCCATCTTTATAATATAGGTATGGGCCACTATTAACATCGCGACCATACCATCCACCTAAGCCGATGATTCTATTATACCCCTCCCAATCAGGGAATGCGTTGTCCGCCTCATGCATCACCATAACACCTCCGCCACCATAGACATACTCCTCGAAGCTGCGCTTTGTTGTCTCGTCCCACTCCACCTCATTGAAGTTGAGAACCACGACATCTGCATCTCTTTGGATGAAATCGAATGAGAATGGTTTGTCGGCATCAATAGTGACGATCGAGCTTTGGAACATCTCATACTCAGCGAGCACTTTGGTTAGTGTGTCAACCATCACCTCGCAGTTGTGGGGTTTGTTTGTGTGGCCAGTCAAGATCAAAACATCAATCGTTGATGGGGTAGTACTGCACGATATGCAACAAAGCAGTAGCGCAGCAAATAGATATTTAACGCTCTTCATAATCTCTATTTTTGTGGTTTCCACTGAGGAACGTCAAATGTAGCCTCCACCATCTTGATCGAGCCATCCTTCTCGAAGTATAGCTTGTCGAAGGCGATCGAACGACGGTGGTTCTTGCCCGATAGATCCATGTTGTGGTAGAATACATACCACTCACCTTTGTACTCCACAACCGATCCGTGTGATGTGCCCGAGCTTACCGGCGGCATAAATGGGCCACGAAATGTAAATGGTCCCTCTGGATCTTTTGAAGTTGCATAGACCAATGTGCTTGTAGGTCCCCAACCATTTGCATAGACCATATAGAATAGATTCTTGCGCTTGAAGATAAATGGTCCTTCACCATAAAATCCGCCATAGTTCTGTTCATCACCCTCGTTGCCGATTATCTGCATCTCTTGAATTGGGCCATCTAACTCCACCATATTGTCTTTGAGCTTAGCCCAACGGAACTCGCGACATCCGAAGTAAATATACGCCTGCCCCTTATGAATAATTGTCGTAGGGTCGATTGGCTCAGGCCCGATCAACTCCACCTGTCCGGTGTTGTCAATGAGTGGTTTGCCACTATCTTTGAAGCCATTTATTGGGTTGTCCGACACAGCCACACCGATCTTAGAGCGCTCTACAGGGTAGTAGAAGTAGTATTTGCCATCGCGCTCGATACAATCCGGAGCCCACGCCATATCCTTAGCCCAAGGAATATCCTCCAATGAGAAGAATGCACCATGATCTGTCCAACTCTTCATATCCTCAGTCGAAAAGACGTGCCAATCGATCATGTAGAAGTAGTCGGCATCCTCACAATCGTGTGATGTGTAGACATATAGCTTATCATCAAAGACTTTGGCCGTAGGGTCGGCCGTGTAGATATGTCGCACAAGAGGGTTGCCCTGATACTCAAAAGTTTTTGTAGCAGCCATCGTAAGCGAAGTTGCTAGTGTCGCGATGCCGAGCATTGCAATTTGGATCTTTTTCATCATTATTAAATTAGGTTTTATTATTAGTTCTAGTAGAATGTTCCGCGAGGGGAGAATATCGGATATCCGAAGTTGAATGTAAGATAGAGGTTATCTCTATTCATTATATTATATTTGGATAGCATAAGGCTCACGGGGCCAATCGTGGTGTTGTAAGCAAATCCTAACTCCGAGATATAGTGCATACACACGCCACCTTTAATAGGTGCGAATGTCGTAGTGTCGAACTTGTCGCGCATCATGGCGAAGAATCCGGCACGTAGCGATAACTCTCGCCAAACATTAACTTTGGGCATCAATCCAGCCGCGAGATATCTCGTTGCGGAGTATTCTGGCATATATACCATGTTTGAGTGCATAGTTGGGGTGTATCGCGGCATGATGAGTTGTCGCCCATATGCGCTATGAATCTCCGGGATGGTGGTGTAGACTCCCTCGGCATTGACTCCCAATGTTATGGTGCTCTTTTTGAAACGGTTGATATAATTTTGGTAGCTCACCTTTGCCCCAATCCAAGGTCGTGATGTAGTGAATATTTGCTGATATGTAACATAGCTTGACGTCTGTTTTGCATAACTCTTCTCATAGCCATACACACCGATTGCCGAGGCTGTGAACAAAGAGCCTGAGGTTGGGAAATTCGCATTATCCACTGTGCTGCGTTTGACCTCTAGCTGTGCCGCCATATAGTTCAAACGTGTCATGTTGAATAACCATCCATAATCAGCCACCTCTGCCAACGTAGGCACTCCATCCAGATACTTCAACCTCTCTGATCCGACGTTTGCACGAAATTGTATCTGCGAACGCTGTTTGAGCGGTGAGCCAATACCAACCGAGAAGAATTGGTCGGCTCTAATCATCTCCATCGTATTGTTGATTGGCGTGAGGAATCCAAAGTCCCCATGACCCAAATTAATCACCGAGAAGTTGTAATACGCATCGATAAACATTGGTGTTTTATGGTAAAAATCCCTTCTATATCCCACGCGACCCGTTGTGTAGACCGGACCTAAATAGAGCTCCGTAAAGATAGATTTGGCGCTATTGGCTATGTCGGTATAGTTCAATCCAATATAGATCTGGTTGAATGGTGTCGACGATAGGTTTCCTCCCAACGAGAGTTTGAGCGATGGCTTATGCTCCATCCCCACCTTGAAACTATAACTTGCCGAGAGCGGATCATATTTAGTCTTTGGATAGTCGGTCGTGAAATCTCCTGAGGCGAGGATCGAATACAAGGAGCTCTTAAGCTCCTCGAAATTCATCTTTCGCTGCTCATCCTCCCCATCTTGATCTTTGCGGCTCTTTGGCTTTGCCATATACGAGCGAGCGTACTCCCTCTTTTGAGGTGACAAACCTGTGATGTCGTATGAGCTAAATAACATCTTCGGCTTTCGATTGCTGAATGACTCTCTTCGATCGGAGTAATAACTCTCTGGTAGCAGATTTTCTGCCCCCACCTGCATGATTATCGAGTCGATCTTGCCCATCGTGTCGTCATATCCCATCTGTATAACAGCCTCCGAGTTGCTAAAATCGAGCATCCCGACTGGGACATTCCGCCGAACCATCACCCCATTTTCCGGTAGATCATAATTCGTCTTGTTCATCGAGAGCAAAAAGGCTTGATCCATCAGCGATAGGTCGCTAGAGTTCGCCCAATCATCGCTTCCGCACACCGATCCAATAATTACATCGGGGGCAAAGATCTCTTGCATTGGTTGCCAAGGGAAGTTATCTTGGATTCCGCCATCGTATAGTATGTGTCCATCCTCACGGATAATTGGCTTGAATGCCAGTGGGATCGCCATTGATGCACGTATCGCCTCTCCTAGATCTCCTTCGGTGATGATATACTTCGTATTGTCGGTGATGTCACTTGCGACACACAAGAATGGAACCATCAGATTTGAGAAGTCGTTGCTCGCGGCGGTAGATGCCGGGGTGAATATGTTGCAGAGTGCCATATCGATCTGTGTTGTAGAGATCAAACTCTTGGGCATCCTTGTTGTGCTGTTGTATTTCTCCTCCGAATCGATCGTGCTCTTCGAGGGGTTGATTCTAAATGAAAGAGTTTGAGCATCGGAGCGAAGTGTGCTACCTTGTCTAAAGAAGTAACCATAGTTGTTGTCAATCTTGCCGCTAACCCACTTCTCAAGCTCCCCCGAAAGGGCGATATCGCGCATATCTTCGGGTGAGTATCCTGCAGCATAGAGCCCAGCTGTGATAGCACCCATCGAGGTGCCAGCCACATAATCTATGGGCACACCACTCTCTTCGAGAGCTTGAAGCACACCAATGTGATAGAGCCCTTTAGCACCTCCTCCGCTCATCACTATACCGATGTTTTTTGCCTCGGATAGGTTGATTGTTAGGGTTAGTGTGAGAATAAATGCGAGTAAACGTCTTATCATTTGACAAATTTTTATAACTTTGCACAAATATAATGTAATTTATCTTTTTTCACTAATAAAATGAAGAACAAAATAGATGATCTTTTGCGCCAGATCGAAGGGTTTGAGCCAAAGGTTGCAGCTGAGGTAGAGCAGATGCGTATAAATATGTTGGGTAAAAAGGGTGAGTTGAATGCCCTAATGGAGGAGTTCAAGAGCGTAGCACCAGAGATGAAACGCGAATTAGGACAACAACTCAACGCACTCAAAACCCGTGCATTAGAGCGAATTAACCAACTCAAAGAGCAGATGGCAGAGGGTGGAGATAACTCACAATCGGGCTCAATAGATGATATGTCACGTCCATCGTCTGAGCTTCCGATAGGCTCTCGCCACCCGATCTCAATCGTTAAAAATCGCGTTGTCGAGATCTTTGCAAGGTTGGGATATACTGTAGCTGATGGTCCTGAGATAGAGGATGATTGGCACGTTTTCTCGGCTCTGAACTTCCCACCGGAGCATCCAGCGCGTGATATGCAGGATACATTCTTTATTAATAGTTCGCCAGAGATCTTGCTTCGTACCCACACATCATCGATTCAGGTGCGCACGATGGAGCGCGAGAAGCCACCAATTCGTGTTATCTGTCCGGGTCGAGTGTTCCGTAATGAGGCGATTTCGTATCGTGCACACTGTATCTTCCACCAGATTGAGGGTCTCTATATCGATGAGGGAGTCTCGTTTGCTGATATGAAGCAGTCGATTTTGTACTTCGCAAAGGAGCTATTTGGAGAGAGTGCTACTATCCGTATGCGACCATCATACTTCCCATTTACTGAGCCATCGGCAGAGGTTGATGTCTCTTGTAATTTGTGTGGTGGAAAGGGTTGTAACGTATGTAAAGGCACTGGTTGGTTGGAGATTATGGGTTGCGGAATGGTTGACCCGAATGTGTTGGAGGCCAATGGAATCGACTCTACGAAGTATAGCGGTTTCGCGTTTGGTATGGGAGTTGAGCGTATGGCTATGTTGATGTATGGGGTGAAGGATCTTCGTCTCTACTTCGAGAATGATGTACGTTTCTTAAATCAATTTGACAAGGCATTATAATGCGAAATTGGCTCACCATAGTAGTTTTATTGGCTCTCTGCTCTTCGTTTGTCGTTGCGCAGCAGAGGGTCGATGAAGTTAGTGAATCGGGGGATAGCTTGGCTCTCTCCGATGCGATTACATATACTACCGATGGAGTCAAGAGGCTTAAGCTATTCAACGACGAGAAGGGTGCGCGAGAACTCCTTATCAGAGCTATCGAGAGCGACACGACTTACGCTCCGGCACACTACTCTTTGGCCGAGATGTTGATGTATAGATCGGCTGACTCGGCCTATCAATATGCCCGAAAAGCCTATCTGTTAGATACGACAAATGCGTGGTATCTAACCTCTTATGCGCAGGGTGCAGCGATGGTAGAACGCTATGAGGAGTCACAGCAGCTCTACGAAAAGCTATTGGAGATGCAGCCGCGCAATATCAACGCATATCGAGTTCTAGCGATTCTTCACAACCAACAAAAACGACCTATGGAGGCTGTCAGGTTGTTGGACACAGCAGAGGTAAAGGTTGGAAGAAATCCATATTTGGTCAATCTAAAACGTCAGATTTTACTCTCTAACAATCAGGTGCAAAGGGTTATTGATGATGCGCAGAGAGATGTTGATGAAGAGCCGTATGTTGTTGAGAATCGATTGGAATTAGCTGAATTGTATCGCGATCTGAAACGTGATTCAATGGCGCTTGTTGAGTATGAGGCGACTCTTGCTTTGGATACTATGAGGTTCGAAACACTATTATCTATGAGCGATTTTTTGAGGTCGAGAGGAGATAATACAGGTTATATAATGTTGCTAAGGGGTGTTTTGAAGAGTGATCAGATTGGTGAAAAGGATAAAATATCACTTGTTCAGGAGCTCATTGATAACCGTGAGTTATATCGACGTGAGTATCTGGGAATAGGCGGATTGATCACAACATTGATTGTGGAGTATCCTAATAATGAGACAATTATCGAGATGCAGGCCAAACATCTCATAGCGATGGATATGTTGGATGACGCACTCCTCATGATGAAGGCTCATCTGGATATCGAGCCGCCAAGCCTTAAGATTTATCGTACGGTAATTGATATCGAGAGGTATAAAGGCCGCATTGACTCTGTGGAGCTCTATCTCAGTAGGGCAATGGAGCGATTCCCCGAGCAGGAGGATCTGCAATTCGAATGGGCATTTACACTGACATCGCAGGGGCGTTATGACGAAGCTATAGAGCAATATACAACACATTTAGAGGGGGCAAATGACTCGATAAGTGGCTTTATATGGGGGGCGATAGGGGATATCTATCACCAAGCAGCAATTGTGAATCCGGGGGATAAGAAGAGCTTCAAAAAGCTGTTGAAGCAGAGCTATAAAGCGTATGATAAGTCGCTGAGCTATTCGCCTGATAACGCTATGGTGCTCAATAACTACGCCTATTTTCTGTGCGAATATGGTGGCGATCTGAATAAAGCTCTAACAATGGCGGAGCGCGCAACACAACTACTAGAGGGTAACTCAACATTTATCGATACATATGCGTGGATTCTCTATCGTTTGGGACGATATGAGGATGCGAGGGTAAATATGCGTCGAGCGATCTCCTTCGATTCAACTCAAAATGGCGAGATAGCGCTACACTACGGAGCGATTTTGGCAGCACTAGGCGAGATGACTATGGCGAACTACTATTGGGATAAGGCCAAAGAGTGGGGTATGTCGGAGGAGCAGGTTGAGGCCAGCCGTCAAGAGGCAGCGGCGATAACCATAAAACCAGTAAAAGAAGAAAAGGCTGAGTGATGAGAGTGCATAATATAATCATAGTGCTGTTGTTACTTGTTATGACTCAAGGTGTTACGCGAGCCAATGATCAGGTTGCAAAGCAGAAGAGTTTGATCGCAACATTGGAGCGACAGGTTGCTGATGGCGAGAAGGAGATTGAGTCGTTGCGCAAAAGCCGTGCTGCTAACGAACAAAAAGCGACTAGCTTGGCACGTCAGGTTGAGGCGCGAAATAGACTTCTTTCGGCACAACGCTCCGAAGAGGTGGCGTTGCGCAATGAGATTGCAGAGGCAGATCTTCAAGCTACATCGCTCTCGGAGAGGGTTGAGGTGGAGCGTTCGCACTATGCGCAGATGGTGCGTGAGGCGTATCGTAACTACAACAACCATAATATGTTGACATACCTCTTTGCGGCTAAAGATTTTCAGGATGTGGCGCGTAGGGTTGCAAATATGAGGGCTGTTGCGCAGCTTCGTGAGCAGCGTATTGAGTTGATCGATTCCCTCTCAACGGAGTTGGAGAATCAACGCCAAATATTGGTTGATCGTAAGTTGGAGCATGATAAGGTTATTAGCGATCTGACGGTACAAAAAAATCGACTACAAAGTGATGTGAACAGTGCGCGAGCAAATGTCAAGACGATGAGTGCTAAAGAGCGTAAGGCATTGCAGGAGAAAGAGTTGCAGCAACGCAAGTTGGATGCAGCGGTGGCCGAACTTCAGAAATTAGTCAAAGGAAATAAAGCGGGAGCATCTTTCACAGCCTCAACGTCCAACCTTAATTTACCAGTTGTGGGAGGTCGGGTTAAGCAATACAAAGATAATATGGCGGAGATTTTGGGTCCAAAGGATGCGCGCATAATCTCGATATATGAGGGTAAGGTGGTTGATATTAGACCTAACAGAATCACGGGTAAATATGATGTCTATATAGCTCATGGTGAGTATATTACCTCCTATGCCGGGCTATATTCAGTCTCGGTAGCGAAGGATCAAACGGTTGCGAAAGGTGCACAAATCGGGGTAATTGGTGAGGCGGTCGATATTATCACGATGCAGAGTGAGTATAAGATCGTATTTGGAATCTATCCGCCATCAACTACGGAGAAGGTTAGTGCAGCAAGTTGTTTTAAAAAATAGTGGGGTATGGCAATTAGTTATTTTCATGATGGGTGCAATTATCGCTTCACACAGCGTCGTATAATCAATAGATGGCTTCGTGAAGTTGCGGCAGCTGAAGGGTATAGACTCACTGATTTGGGGGTGATATTCTGTTCGGCAGAGCGATTATTGGAGATGAATAAGGAGTTCCTGCAACATGACTACTACACTGATATCATCACCTTTGATGATAGTGATTTGGAGGTGACGAAAACCATCGCAGGTGAGCTGTATATCGATGTAGAGACAGTTGCGGATAATGCCCGACTATACGATGCAACCACGTTGAGGGAGATGCACCGTATATTGGTTCATGGTGTTTTGCACCTATGTGGTCAGGCGGATAAAGAGCCAGCAGCGGCAGTCGAGATGCGCCGCAAGGAGAACCGCTACCTAGAGCTGCTGGATCAGTCCCTTTTATAAAAATTTAGTGATGGTGCGAGAGTTACCACTCGATGTATTTCGCTCCACAACACCCGTAATAACATCCGCTGCATCATGCCACCTGTTGGCACGATAGTTCCTGCGATATGTCGTGAGGTGTGCTGCCAGCTCTGGCCAGCGCTGTTGCCACATCTGCGGCCAGCGAAGTCGATGGAGCACAGTGGCGGAGTTGGAGAGTATTCGCGCCTGCTTGTTAGCATTTTGGTGAAACCACTCCACCTTCACCTCGGGGGCTAGCTGTTGTACGGCACGGGCAAATCCACGACCTCCATTATTACTCTCGATAATTGCTCGCGATGTCCCCTCTTGAATCAACATCTTCGCTACTAGAGGTTCGCTGACCTCCATTGGCTCACGAGTGTAGGCCACATCAGTTATATATATAAGTGAGTCGCGCCCCATAACATAACAGATGGAACATAGGTAGTCATCGCCCATATCGGCAGTGTCGGTGTAGTTCTCTCGTCGAATGATTACCTCGGGGAGCTTTTCGTACTCCTCGAAGTTATCCCCATAAAGTAACCCCTCTTTGGTTGAAGGGTTTCCTTGATACATACACTCAAATCGTAGTGTGTCGAGCGATCGTTTCTGATTCAATAGCTCCAAGCTCTGCTGCGATGGCCATAATGCCTCTCCGATCTCTCGCCTGTCGATGAAAGAGGGAGGGGTTGTTTTGATCGCCTCGAAGTTTAGGTATAACCACTGCTTATCAGTGATCTGATCTATCTGGTCGAACGATGTAAATGTTACGAATGGCTCGCGTTGAGTAAGTGTGCCGATCAGATCCTCCTCGTGCCAACGGGTGAATACGATGAGCTCGCTTGAGCTATTGTGCATTCTGGTCTTGACAACGGAGGTGTACCACTCCAGACAATTTTCGCGCACGAGGGGTGAGTTTGCCTCCATTGCATCTTTGTAGAGATCATCGAGGATGAAGCAATCGACCCTATTTCCGGTGAGAGCACCCTCGCGACCAACCGATAGGAGTGACCCCTGATGATTTACGATCTCCACCTCCTCGCTAGTTCTGATGTAGTTCGGCGGCTTCGCTCCAATCTTGATCGTCGTCCCGGGGAATATCTCGTTGTACTCCTTTGACTCCAATATTCGCTGAATTCTACGGTTGAACTTTGATGCTAAAGATGCTGAGTATGAGGCGATCGCTATCCTTAGGTCGGGGTTGAGTCCCAACATATAGGCCGGTAGTAGTGTTGTCGCACCCAAACTTTTTCCATGTTGTGGTGGCATGGTGACTATAAGTTTTTTTACGCGTCCCTTCGCAAAAGCCTCTAATAGTTGGTAATATATGGTGTGAAACTCTTCGAATTCGATCGATGGCGAGACTATCTTCGTGAACTCGGTGAACAATGGAGTTTGGCCATTGATTGTTTTCTGATTTGATGCAATTGTTGACTCTTCATCGAAATTTTCTGATTTTTTTGATAATTTTATCTTATTGCGCAATAATGCTTTATCATTATCCGTTATAGGGGTTGTTGGTTTTGTTAAATTACTCCTTTTTGTAGTCGATTTAGCCTTAGATGATTTTTTTTCTACTTTTGGCTTCTTTATTGCATTTAACAAATTTGAACTCTCAGGTGTGAGGATATTCTCGCCATTATTGGTCATTATGGCATCTGTTAGTTTGTTTATTGTTGGCATATTAAGAATTTAAGGGTTTCAAAATCGAAGTCGTTTATTACTTCGCCGTTTGTTGTTGTGGTACGTAGCTCCCACCATACAGGAACGATGTCGTATAATACCTTCACTGCCCCCTCTGGAAAGCGCTCTTGATGGTAGTATGGTATTATTGTGGCAACGAATTTATATTGAACTTCGTCGATCTCGAACTCTATAGATCCGGAGAAAATAGTTGTAGGGGATATGGCATCCCGTAGCTCAGAAGCTATGCGATTGTAAGAATTTGATGTAATTTGGAACATAATTTGTTATTTTAACATGTTTTTTATTGTATTGTCGCGCAAAAGTGTTAACTTTGCAGCTACAAATATACTTTCAAATATTTAACAAAACAACAGTGGAATCAAAATATTTAAATAAACATTTTAGTAAGTAAGACGATGGTAAACGAAAGATTTAGACAAATTCGCAAGAAACTTGAGATGACTCAAGAGCAGCTTGCACAGCGATTAGGGGTTGGAAAAGCTGCCCTATCGATGATCGAGACGGGCAAGGCGGGGCTCTCCTCTCGCAACTTAAATATTATGGTTCAGGAATTTAATGTTAATGCGGAATGGGTTGAGACTGGTAAGGGTAATATGTTTAGTGCTGAGCCAGATCTCAAGAAATTTTTGCTTCGTTCTGACTCGTCAGTGCCTTTGCAAAGTGTTCCATTGTATTCGATTGAGGGAACTGCAGGGTTGGTGCCATTATTCACAAATCCAGAGGGGTCGAAGCCAGTGAACTTTATTCATATCCCAAATTTGCCAAAGTGCGATGGTGCTATATATATAGTAGGTGACTCTATGTACCCACTTCTTAAGAGTGGTGATATTGTTCTGTACAAGCAGATTTCAGATATCACAAATATCTTCTGGGGAGATATGTACCTTCTATCTATCGATTTGGATGGCGAGGAGTATGTGACTGTGAAGTATATACAGAAGAGTGAGAATTCAGATTGTGTACGTTTGGTGAGCCAGAATCAGCACCATGCGGATAAGGAGATTGAGGTTAGCAGAATACGTGCGTTGGCGCTTATCAAAGCGAGTGTTCGCATGAACTCAATAAGGTAAGAGATTTTTATTTGATCTAAAAAGAGGCGTATGGGGATTGTTCCTCATACGCCTCTTTTTAGGTGTTATGTATGCTAAAAGTTATTCTTTTGTAAACTCTACAAGTTCGTTGTAAAATCCTGTGTGCCAGCTCAATGGTGTTTGGTGGACATCGTTAAACCAACTCTTAAATCTCGAAGTGAGATCTGCAACAACCTCCGGATGTTGATCATATAGATCCATCTGATCACTCTCCTCGGCGCTACGGCTCATGTCGAAGAGATATGTGCGATCAGTTTGGTTGAAATGAACTAACTTCCATTGGTGAGAACGCACAGCCCATGCTGCAGGAGGATTGTCTGCACTTCCGGGGCTAGGGATCGGGAGGAGTTTGCCGTTCTCCAAGTTGTAGTTATTTCCGCCGGCCCAGAATAGGTAGTCGTGGATCTCCTCTTTATGCCTCTTTTTGAATAGTGGGGTCATGCTCACTCCATCTAGCTCGTACTCAGTCGGGTCGATATTTGCGACATCCAATGCCGTTGGGAGTATATCGATTGCCGAGACCATCTCACCTCTAACCTGCCCTTTATCAATTCCGTTGGGGTAGCGCATCATATATGCTACGCGAATACCGCCCTCCCAACGTTGGCGCTTATTTCCTCTGAGCACACCATTATTCCCCTCCCACCAATTGGGTAGCCCGCCATTATCTGAAAGGAAGATGATGAGGGTGTTGTCATCAATATCGTGCTCCTTTAGGCTAGAGATCACGCGCCCAATACCAGCATCGAGGGTGTGTAGCATCGCTGCACGATTCCGAAAGCCGATATTCTCCACATTCGAGAACTTCGCAGCCTCCTCCTCCGGAACTTGAACCGGATCGTGGACTGCGTTATAGGCGAGATAGAGCATGAACTTCTCATCTCTATTCCGTTCGATGAAATCTACAGCGCGATCTGTAAATTCATACGTTAGGTAGTCGTAGTCGTTCACCACCTCTAAACCATCATATATCTCTTTGGATGGTCGTGGAATCTTAATTCCTAACTCCTTAATATCCTCATCATCAAAGAAGTTGGATTGAGCACCATAGAAGCCAAAGAATTCATCAAACCCCTTATTGAGCGGTATCATCCCGGGTTCATGCCCCGAGTGCCATTTGCCAATTGCTGCTGTGTTATACCCCGTCTCTTTGAGCAGTTGCGGCATCATCACCACCTCCTCTGGGACTCCCGTGCCGGGGTTTTGCAGATCGCAGTTGGCATATATTCCAAATCTTTGTTGGTATCTTCCCGTCAATATTCCAGCACGTGATGGGCCACTCGTCGAGGCCGAAACATAACCATCTGTGAAGCGTATCCCCTCCTCGGCGAATTGATCAAGGTTTGGTGTACGCGACAGTGGCTCTTTCCCTCCGTAAGCCCCCAATGCACCATAGCCCATATCGTCAGCGACGATGACTATGATATTTGGCGACTCGCTCTTGCAAAATGCAAACTGCACTCCACCAGCTAATGAGCTAGTGAGTGCAGTTGCAAAGATCAATTTATTATTGATAATCATCGGGCTATTTATTAAAAGTTAGCCTTGATAAGCTCCAAGATATCTGGGTTAGCTTCATCAGTATCTCCGACCTCAGCCTTCACCTCAAGAAGTTTAGCCTTCATCATCTTTAGAACATCGGCATATGCTGAATCCTCCGCAAGGTTTGTTGTCTCCAATGGATCATTCTTCATGTCGTACAACTCAAATGATACTGGAGTAGGTTCGATAATCGGTAGATCTCCCGTAGTAAGCCACCACATTGATGATTGACCATAACGCGATGGATCGTAGTGACGGCCATAGAAGAAGATCAACTTATAGTCATCTGTACGAATACCAAAGTGAGCTGGCACATTGTGGTGGATAAGGTGCATCCAGTAGCGATAGTAGATAGCATCACGCCAATCTGCTGGCTCTTCGCCCTCGAATACCGGGCTGAAATCGCGACCCTGCATATACTCTGGAGTCTGCTCAGCCCCTGCAAGAGCGAGGATTGTTGGTGCGAAATCGACATTCTGGATCAGCAGATCGTTGTGAGAACCATCGCTAATAGTAGCCCCCGGGATACGCATAATGTATGGCATACGAAGAGACTCCTCATACATCCAACGCTTGTCCTGAAGGTCATGCTCTCCAAGCATCATACCCTGATCTCCGGTGTAGATGATCACTGTATTATCCCACAACCCCTCATCTTTGAGGTATTGGAATAGGCGAGCTAAGTTATCATCAACTCCCTTTACACAACGCAGATAGCGCTTCAAGTATTCGTTATAAGCGGCAATCGTATTCTTCTCATCATCACCCTCGTCGATGTTATACATCTCGACATAGTTGCGATATGTATTACGGCTCGAGATTGAGGTTGCCATGAAGTAATCGAGTGAATTATTCTTTCCGCGTGTACCCTCAGAACCAAATCCCTCGCGGTCGAGCATTGTCTCTGGAAGTGGAATATCTACATCTGCCAAGAAATCAGCGTAGCGAGGTGCAAATTCAAAGTCATCGTGTGGCGCTTTGAAGTGGTGCATCACGAAGAATGGTTTGTTTGGATCACGCTTCTCTTTGAACCATTTGAGGGTGATATCTGTCACGATATCAGAGCAGTACCCCATGTGCTGTTTAACATTTAGAGGGAATGGCTTCGACTTATCGTCACTCGATGCAAGCTCTGGATCGAAATATTTTCCCTGCTCTCCCATCTGCGTAAAGACACTATAGTAGTCAAACGATGAGGGCTCGCAACCCAAGTGCCACTTACCAACCATAGCTGTCTGGTAGCCCAAATCCTTCATCTCCATCGCAAGATATTGCTCCGATGGGAGCATCTTCTCGTCAAGTGTCAAGATGCGGTTGATATGTGAGTATTGTCCCGTCATGATCGATGCACGGCTAGGTGTCGAGATCGAGTTGTTGCAGAATACATTATCAAAAACAATACCCTCTTGTGCTAGTGCATCGATGGTTGGGGTTGGATTCAATGGCGCGAGACGGCTGTTATAGGCTCCGATCGCCTGTGATGTGTGGTCATCCGACATTATATATATAATGTTCGGACGTTTTTTTGTCTGGCAATTATCAGCTGCTACGCCCATAGCTGGGGCTACCACAGCTCCTGCAGTAGCGACTAATAGCGCTTTATTGATATGTATCATTTTATTTGGTTTTGGGTTAGTTTACTCTTGAACTGTTACGTACCATGCTGAATACTCCCCACCATCTTTGTCAGAAAAGAGAACTTGTAGGTTGTGCTTTCCTGCTGGAATCTTCACAGATGGGATTGTAGCAGATGGTTTTGTAAGGTCGATATTGGTAGATTTAGCGATCTCTTTACCATCGAGCATAACCTTTACACTCACCATATCATCAATAGCAAAACCAGCAGGGTATTTCTCTCCATTTGGTACATAGCGACCCTCTGGAGCCTCTCCACCAAGTGGAAGGTTCGCCTCAGGACTCCAACGGAATGCATCGAATGTGAACTTAGTCGCCTTGTCAAGCGATATTGCCCACCAACCCGGTGCTGGCTTCATATCAGAGTGTAAGAAGTTGTAGTTCCAAACATTAGGGCGATTTAGCTCATCATGCAAATCGTGACACGTTAGCTTCACGATCGGGTAGTTAGGGTTGACAAGTGGAATATATTGCACCTGATCTGCGCGAACGCTAGTCTTTGCCCACCAATCTTTATACTCAGCTGTAAGCTCCTTTACAATCTCGGGATATTGAGCTGCAACATCATTGCGCTGTCCACGATCGGTTGACATATCATAGAGGTTTTTTCCATTGATCAGACGCCACTCATCGCGCGCTACACAATATGTCTTATCCTCTTCCATTTGCTCATTGCGCTGCGTGTCATTGACAAAAACACGTCCCTTGGCATTGTAGTTATCGACGATGTTAACTCCATCGTAATCAACCTCTTGGGATGGAGTGAGTTCACATACATCGATCAAAGTTGGCATGATATCGATATAAGCTGTAAGTTGCTCTGTCTTAGTTGGGGCTTGACCCGGGATATGCATCAACATCGCTTGGCGGTGACCACCCTCATAGACCTGCCCTTTCTTTCCGCGAAACCCTGCTGCGAAGCCAGTTCCCTCGATTGGATAACCAGCTTTATCGAGCCTTGCACTTCCTGTTGAACCATTGTCTCCGAAGAAGATAATGATCGTATTCTCATCCACCTCCATGCGTGTAAGGAACGAACGGAGTTTACCTACATTGTAATCAAGATTTGAGATCATACCGTAGAACTCTGGGCTCAAGATCTCTGGGTTATTGCGATATGGAGTTACATACCTCTCATCCACATGATATGGGCCGTGAGGGGCATTTGGAGCGAGATAGACGAAGAATGGCTTATCCTCGGCCGCACTCTTCTCGATAAACTCCTCTGCTGCACCGAAGAAGACATCTGTGCAATATCCCGTCTGCTTTTCTGGTGTGTCGCCACGATAGTAGGTATCTTCGAAGTATGTATTATTATAGTAATCTGGGGTTTGGCCAACTCCACCACCTTTGTGCCACAATCCATCTTGGAATCCGCGATCCATCGGGCGATATGGGTAGTTGTCACCCAAGTGCCACTTTCCGAAGTGTGCCGTTGCATATCCGCTATCTTCAAATGCTTCAGCCATAGTGTACTCCTCCAAATCGAGCAGCGAGCGACCTCCGATTGTGTGCCATACACCCGTTGCATTTCCATATCGACCCGTCATAAGGCCCGAACGAGTCGGAGCAGAGGTTGTTCCCGTATGGAAGTTGTCGAAGATAGTACTTTGGGTTGAGAGTTGATCCAACTCTGGGGTCATGATGTTTGGATTTCCAACATATCCTACGTCGGCATATCCTTGGTCATCGGTAACGATCAAAATTACGTTAAGAGGTTTGCTCTCTTGTGCTGCTTGTAGAGCTGTAGGCGCTACTAGTGCGAGTAGACCTAGCGTCGATGCTAGTGGTTTTGTTTGCATAATATTTAAGGTTTTGTTTTAATTTTAGTTCGGTATTACAAAGATATAAAAAAATGAGCTAGAAAAAAATCCAGCTCATTAAATTCTCTTGAAATTTAGCCAACCAATTTTGAATAGTAAAAAACAAATTTGGTATATTTGTCTATCATTACATACGCTGGTTGGTAGCTATCATGACAACCAAGGCAAGGCTTAGGTGTGCCTCGGTTGTCACGTAACCTTGTTGTTTAGGTAGGTTGGTGTAAATTTGGTATGGTTGTATTGTCGGTTTGTTGTTGGTGCAAATGTATATCATCTGGGTTTTGTGTAGCGTGGGTATATTGACTAAAAACAAGGTGGTATTATTAATTTGCCGATATAGCTATATTTTACCCCCTATAAAATGAGGTGAACGCCACCTTTGGATGTTGTCAAAAAAATACTATCTTTGTACCATAGAAACAATATTAACAAAAATAACTAACCAAATCTTAAAACAAATGGGTATGAATTACAAAAAAATTCTCTCGTCTCTGCTCCTTTGCTCTACGCTTTCGGCTACGATGGCGGGCAGTAGTGCAATGAGTTCCTTTAATGAGGATTGGCGTTTCTTCAACGGAAATGCTTTGGAGGCTGAAACAACCAAACTAGATGATTCTAATTGGCGTCAGCTAGATCTACCTCATGATTGGGCTATCGAGGGGCCATTCGATGTGAAGAATAACGCTCGTAATGGAGGTCTTCCATTTCACGGCACTGCATGGTATCGTAAAACTTTTACAATGTCGCCAGAGGATGCTAACAAAGTTGTAAATATTGTCTTTGATGGTGCAATGAGCGACTCTCGTGTCTGGGTTAATGGCGAGTATGTTGGTCGTCGCCCTTATGGATATGTAGGTTTCACATTTGATATCACAAAATATCTTAAGTTCGATGGATCGGAGAATCTAATCTCTGTAAAGTTAGATCCAAAGGATCTCTCGGCACGTTGGTATCCGGGTGCTGGTCTATATCGTAATGTATGGATGAGTGTCAATGAGCCAGTTCACATTCCACTTTGGGGTACCTATGTTACTACGCCTACCGTAACAGATAAGCTAGCGGTGGTAAATGTTGAGACTGAGGTTGTCAACAAGGGTGCTACGGAGGCGTTGGCTAATGTGAAATATACGATCCTTGATGCAGATAAAAAAGAGGTTGCCTCAAAGACAACTAAAGTATCTATCCCAGCAATGGGCAAGGGGTCGGCTGCATCGTGGATCAATGTCGAGAATCCTGCAAAGTGGGATATCGATGATCCGAATATGTACTCGATGAAGACTGAGGTTACAATCGGAGGTGAGACAGTAGATGTTGATGAGCAGTCATTTGGTATCCGCTCTATCCTCTACACTACCGAAGGATTCTTCCTCAATGGCCGTCAAGTTCGTATGAATGGAGTTTGTCTACACCACGATAATGGTCCATTGGGAGCTGCACAATACGATCGCGCTGATGAGCGTAAGTTGCAGATCATGAAGGATATGGGTGTGAATGCAATCCGTACTTCTCATAACCCACCATCACCAGAGTTCCTATCAATATGTGATAAGTTGGGACTTATGGTTCTTGATGAGTTCTTCGATGGTTGGAAGATGAATAAGACAGAGAATGATTATGGTCTATTCTTCGATGAGTGGAGTGAGGCAGATGTTACAAATATCATGCTTCGTGATCGTAACCACCCATCAGTAGTGATGTGGAGCGTGGGTAACGAGATTTTGGAGCAGTCGAAGAAAGAGGATGGCTGGAGAGATGCTAAGCGTTTGGCAGCTATCGTTCGCAAGATCGACCCAACTCGTCCGTCGACTATCGGATTTAATAACTATCCGGGTCCATATGATCAGAATATGGCGCAGCAGTTGGATGTTGTAGGTATCAACTACAAGCCACTTGGTTATGGCGAGATCCGCGAGAAGTATCCACAAATGATCCTTTATGCATCTGAGACTTCGTCATGTACAAGTAGCCGAGGCGTCTATCATCTTCCAATCGAGAAGTATCAGACACATGAGTCGCTTCAAGTTACAAGCTACGACCTTATCGGGCCATCATGGGCATATCCACCAGATGTGGAGTTTGATGCTCAGGAGAAGTACCCATTCATGATCGGTGAGTTTATCTGGACTGGATTTGACTACCTAGGTGAGCCTACCCCTTACGGAGGTCGCGATAACTTCACTAATGGATATTGGAATGGTCACTGGCCATCACGTTCGGCATACTTCGGAGCTGTCGATTTGTGTGGTATCCCTAAGGATCGTTTCTACCTATACCAGAGCCATTGGGATGCTGATGGTGACCCAATGATCCACCTACTTCCACATTGGAATTGGAAGGGAATGGAGGGCAAGAACATCCCGGTTTACGCCTATACTAATTGCGAGGAGGCTGAGCTATTCCTAAATGGTGAGTCTTTGGGTAAGCGTGTAAAAGGTAAGGATCTAACTCCTGTGCAGATTAAGTTTATACGTTGCGAGGATACAGTATTCATGTCTAAGTATCGTCTATCATGGGATGTTCCTTACAAGGCAGGTGAGTTGAAGGTTGTTGGATATAATGGTGGCGAGAAGATCGTTGAGGAGACTATTCGTACAGCAGGCAAACCAGCAGGTATTGTTTTGAGTGCCGATCGTGATGTGATCACTGCAGATGGTAAGGATCTAAGCTACGTAACTGTAAGCATCGTAGATAAGGATGGTAACCTATGCCCTGAGGCTGACAATATGGTTAACTTCTCAGTTGAGGGAGCAGGAAAGTTGCTCGCTGTTGGTAATGGAAATGCTGCGACTGAAGAGTCGTTCCAAGCTCCATACCGTAAGGCATTTAGCGGAAAATGTATGGCTATCTTGAACTCTAATAAGGGTGGTGATAGCGGTGAGATCACACTTACAGCTACAAGTAAGGGGTTGTCAACTGCGACAATCACGATCCAGTCTAAGTAAGAACGTTTTAAGTATAAAATTATTAGAGAGTGACTAACAAGGCGATTTTCGGCACTTCCCTCGACTCTCAAATCCTCACGTACCTAAGTACGCTGCGGTTTGAGAGCCTTCACGAAGCCCCAAAACTCATCCTTGTTAGCCACTCTCTGTGTTGAGGGAACTTATTAGTCATCCCCTCTGTTGAAGAAGTTGTATAAAAAGAGCAGTTTTTGGGCTTCGTGAAGTGGCTGAAAGCGGAGCGTACTTGAAGTACGTGAGCATTTCAGACGCGAGGGAAGTGCGAAAAATGCCTTTTTTTTAGGGGCATGACCTGTTGATTAATTGTCT
>JBCQTX010000094.1:0-3114 GCA_047174605.1 Rikenellaceae bacterium
ACAGATAGATACAACTAAATAATTGTTTTTCGATTTAAAAATCAAAATACTCCACACCCGTCATCCTGAACTTGATTCAGGATGACGGAAAAAGTTAACGCACCAGCAATATTTATCAATCATGAAAAAACTAATCACACTTATTACAATATTACTGATATTGAATGGCTGTATTTCAAATAGAGATATAGATTCAATCTCAGCATCGCAACTGATTGCACAGAGTGAAGTGTCAAATCCCAAAGCTCTATTTTTTGAGGCGAACTCTAACAGTCCATATAAATTGGATATTGATGGATTCTCATCACCCGATGAGTTTACCATAAGACGAGGATTGCCAAACTTCTTTAGGAGATGTGCATCAGGCGAAGATGTAAAGATTGCCTATATGGGTGGAAGTATCACCAATGCCGACAACCAATATCGCAAGCAGTCGGCCAACTACATAGCCTCGATGTTCCCCGACATCAAAGTCGCAGGAATAAATGCTGCGTGGGGCAGCACAGGTTCAGATGTAGGCTCATGTCTAACTCAGGAGTATGTAACAGCGTTCAATCCAGATTTAGTATTCATCGAGTATGCTGTAAATGGATCAAATGCAAATGGAATCGAGGGAATCATTAGAAAGTTGATAGAGTTCAATCCCGAGATAGATATCTGTATGATCTACACATTGTATCGCAATCAATGTCAAGAGTATGCTAAAGGCGGCATGCCAGCAAATATCGCTAAACTAGATAGAATCGCAGAACATTATAACCTACCAAGCATCCATATGGGGTATTGGGCTGGTATTCTGGAGCACGAAGGCAAGTTGATTTGGGCAGCCGACGAAGATTATGATGGGGATGAAATCATATTTTCAAACGATGGTGTTCACCCATGTGAGGCTGGAGGGAATCTATATGCCTCGGCTATTGCTAGGGCGTTTAATGCGATGAAAGGTAATAGAGCAGAGGTAGATATGAAACTTATTGAGCCTCTATCATCAACACATATGGCGGCAGCTCAATCGCTCGATCTCGCGGAGTTTAATCTCGAAACGAAGGGGTGGGTTAAGAGCGAATGTAAGATGGGTAACCCGCGATATGAAGAGTGTCGCATGATCTATAATAACCTATATACAGCAGACGAAAATAGTGAGCCGATTGAGTTTAAATTCGAGGGTGATATGTTGGGAATTATGGATGTCGGATCGCAAGATAATGGTGCGATAGATATCGTTATTGATGGTGAGAAATATGTTGCATTGGAGTATAACCAAGGATATAAGGTGATGAAACACAAATATGTAGATGTGTCAGATCCAACACCATCATCGGTACGATTCAACACGAAATGTTTAAACGAGGCATTCACCCAAAAGAGCCTGATTGCCATACCACTAAATGAGTATCGGGAGCATAAGGTTACAATTTCATTTAATACAAATAAATTAGACAAGGCTTCGATCATAGCCGTTACGGAAGAGGAGTACAAAGCAATGGTTGCGGAATCGCCAAAATTTACAGACCAGAAGTTCCATTTGGGGCGTATATTGATTAATGGAGAGATTGTAAAATAGTAAAATACGAGTAAACATCTATTACTGTTTTCTGTAATCAGAAAACAAAACCCTAAAAGATCAAATCTCAAAGATTTTCGACCTATTCCCGACCATCAAGGAGCTGCTAAATCTCGAAAATTTCATCCGCAAAGTCGGCTTCGGAACGGAGATGATCCGCAGACTCTTCAACCGTGAGGAGGTGCAATTTCACGGCTCGATCTTCTCGCACGAATACAATCGTAAATTTGAGACCCAAGGCTCGTCCGCCAAGATCGCATCCGACCCAACCTGCGACAATCGCCCATCGCTCAACATTGACAACCAAGACCACATCTATTGGTTCCGCCAAAAGAAACGCGAGGAGCTAAAGGCGATGGGAATCAACCTGCCTGAGCCACGCCAGCAGCGCAAAATGAGGATATAAATAATTAGAGGTAGCAACTATCCACCTATGAAGTGAAGTTGCTACCTCTTTTATCCTCTATCGTTTGATAGCATCGACAGGGTTGCGTGATGCAGCGGCTCGACATTGGAAATAGAGCGTCAAGAGCGATACCAGAGCGATGATCGAAATCGCAGCGATGAAGTGCCACAACGCAAGCTCTATGCGATTGACAAACTGCTCCAACCACCTCGATGAGGCGTACCATATTATCGGGCAGGAGATAACGGCAGCCACAGCGACCAACCTCATAAACTGCATTATGAATCGCCACATAATCTGTGAGTTACTCGCTCCTACGATCTTGCGCAGGGCTATCTCTTTGGAGCGTTGCCCTATGTAGTAGGTCGAGATGGCGAAGAGCCCCATTGACGAGATCAGAATAGCTATAATAGTTGCGATTAACATTATGTCGGAGGTCGCTTTGTAGGGGGTATAACCGTTTGCAATATCTTCATCGACCCACCTAATTACAAAATCGCTTTTGTAGCCCATCACATCGCTGTATAGATCTTGAATCTGATTGAAACTCTCCTCTCGATCTGCACTATCGCTAATCTTCACCACTACGTGCCACGGATATTCAATATCCTCATTGAGGAAAAATCTAAGAGGAGGAATATTGGAGCTAAGGAAATCTCGAATCATAAAGTTACGTACCACGCCTCGAATAGGGGTAGACTTTTTCTGATCAGTAAGCTTATACTCTCGACTCTCCATATCTGCACCAATCATCTCCAATGCTCTCTCATTGAGAAACACATCTTCTGCACGACCTCCATTATCACGCAGAATATCAATCCCAAAGATATTCATAGCGGCACTATCCATCACTAGCATTTGAAATGATATTGTCGTCTCCACACCATCGACATCTACTTGAGTGGTGCTGTTATTTCCACCATTTGCAGGTGTTCCCTGCGTATAACCCACACTCTCGACAAATGGTAATTGCTTCAACCTTTCGCACAATTTCACGAGGTTGGAGCTGCCATCAAAGGTATTTTGTATCGAGATTATATTATCTTTATTGAATCCAAGATCGGCATTTATGAGGTATGACACCTGATTATTCGCCACAAGCGAGAAGCCTATAAATGAGATACTCATAACTGATTGAAGCGTA
>JBCQTX010000040.1:0-17591 GCA_047174605.1 Rikenellaceae bacterium
TCTTTGATGGACAACTACACATTCTCTCGTGTATGGCACATCACAGGATCTAAGTTCCTTCTTCGTGTTATCCACACTCAGTTCCTATACAACGCATCTCACAAGACTGACGTAGGTGACGCAGACTTCTACATCTTCGACACATCGTCAAAGAGTGCGACAAAGGTAACAGGACTTCCTAACGCAGAGACAGACTTCGTAGATCAGGGTAGCCGTGCTATCGGTGAGCCATATATCGAGGATGGAAAGGCATATATCCCGATGGCTCCAAATACAGAGAGTTACCCACATATTTATATTATCGATTCATCGACAGCGTCAGCAACAAAAGGTCTTGAGGTTCAGTGTTCAAGTATTCTTTGCATCGGCAAGTTGATTGCGCAGTAATTTTTAGGTGACTTAGATAAAATATATTTTCAGAGAGTGGGGCAAGTGACAGATATTGGAGCATACCCCCTCTCTGCTTTTCAAAATAATAACTCAAATATAAAGATAAAAATATGATCAACGCAGCATTCGATTTTTTGGAGTTCATACACTCCAACTTTGCGTTCCTCTTCTCGCTTGCATTATACACAGTGCTTGCGATCGTACTTTCTAAGTCGATTAAGAAGAACTATAAAGTCTACTACACTATCTTCGGATTCCTATCATTCGCATTTATCATACCTGTAATTTTCCGTCTTTGCGGTGCTTCATTCCCATTCTCATTTGGCTCTATTCCACTCTTGGGCCCATGTATCAGTGAGCTATCGAGCGGTGCGAACTTCCTCCACCCAGTACTAGTTATCATCATGTATATGGGAGCATTTAGTCCAAAGAATCAATATGTTGGTCGCTTGATGTCGATTCGTAAGGAACTTTCAATCATCGTTGGATTCCCAGTCTTGGCACACGCCATGAAGCGTATCTTCGGGTCATTTGTCGAGGGATGGTCATTCTTCTTCAACCACGAGGAGTATATGCAGAACCCACGTGTTTCGAGTGTCCTAGGATCTGGAATTACAAGTTTCGTCTTTGTCCTTGGAATCGTTATGTTTGTCTTGTTCCTTGTATTGTGGATCACATCGTTTGACTCTGTTCACCGCAAGTTGGGTACTAAGCGTTGGAAGAGCGTTCAGAAGTGGTCGTATGGACTCTACGCAATGTTGTTCATCCACGCTCTAGGCCTTCAGGTAGGTAGCTTGATTAGCTCAGCAGCTCGCGAGCAGCAGATGGCACAGCAGCCACGCACGGAGCAGGTTGCAGAGGGCCACGGACCTCAGCAGGGTCACGGACCTCAGGCGCAGCAGGGGCCACAGCAGCAGGGTCAGGGTCACGGGCCTCAGGCGCAGCAAGGGCCACAGCAGGGAGGTGCTCCTCAGGCTGCTCAACAGAGTCATGGTCACGGACGTCCTAAGAGCTTCTCATTTGTTGATGATATAACTATTTCGCGCACAACAAAGAGTTGGATTCACATCTTTACCCTATTCTTGGTGTACGGATCATACCTATACTTCCGCCTACGCAAGTCGAAGAACGACAAGGCTAGACGTATGACAAAATTATAGATTTAAGTAAGGAGGGGGCTAAATGCTCCCTCTTTATTATTTACATAGTTGGGGGTTCTATCACTTAAAATAGCACTTTTGCACCTTAATACGGATTAAAATTTGTATTGTCGATATGTTTTTCATACCTTTGTAGCATCTACTTAGGTGTTGCTTTATGGTAAGTTACTGATTCTTAGGAGTCTAAACAACACCATTAGTGTGAGGGTGCAAACAAAACATAGAGATAGTGATGGAGAGAGTGTGTAAAGTATGTGACGCACAAGAGTGCGTGAAGAGTGATGAGTTAGATATATTATTGGAGATAGCGTCGATGCTAAGTAGCAAAGATGTTGATCTGAATTTGGTGATCAAGCGGTTGGCTGGCCACCTTAATGTCTATCGACTCTACCTGACTCTGCTCAATCGTGAGAGTCAAGATATATCGATCAACGACGCGTATGGGTTGTCGGATGATGAGAAAAAGAGCGGTGTCTACAAAATTGGCGAGGGTGTCATCGGCCAAGTAATCAAGAGTGGCGAGGTCTTTACGATCCCAGATGTTGCAAAATCTGCTGAGTTCCTTAATCGGACAAATTCGCTTGTCAATAGCGCGACAAGGCACACATCATTTATCTGTATCCCAGTCAAATACAAAGGTGAGGTAGTTGGTACGATCAGTTTTCACAAGGTGGTGATAAATGCGAATGAGATCTACGACGAGGAGGTGAGATTGCTCAAAATTGTCGCGGGGATGATAGGCCAGACCCTCAGGCGTAGGCAAGAGTATGCGGAGGAGGTGGAGATGCTTAAACGGGAGAATAACCGGCTACGAACAAATCTGATGAATTACGCCACTCAACCCGACAACATAAAGGGTAAATCGGGCAAGATGTCGGAGGTGTTCTCGCTCATAAGTAGTGTCGCGCCGACCGATGCCACTGTTATCATACGTGGTGAGAGCGGTGTTGGTAAGGAGCTGGTGGCCGATGCTATCCATAATGCTAGTGCTCGCCAAGACAAACCCTTTATCAAGGTTAACTGTGCTGCCCTACCCGACTCGTTGATCGAGAGCGAGCTGTTTGGTCACGAGAAAGGGGCTTTTACGGGCGCTACACAGAGGCGTTTGGGGCGTTTCGAGGCGGCTAACGGAGGTACGATATTCCTAGATGAGTTGGGAGATATACCCCACTCGACACAGATCAAACTGCTCAGGGTGCTACAATCGCGCGAGATTGAGCGGTTGGGAGGTACTCAGACGATAAAGGTGGATGTAAGAATCCTATGCGCAACGAACAGAAACCTCGAGAAGATGATCACTGAGGATGAATTCAGGGAGGATCTATATTATAGAATCAATGTCTTTCCGATCTATATCCCAGCCCTCAAAGAGCGCATAAATGATATTCCTGTCTTGGTGGATCACTTTATTGATAAGTTCAACAGACAATATAACAAAGGGGTGAGGCGGATAACATCGATGGCTATCGAGGCGTTGATGATGTATAGCTGGCCGGGCAACATCCGAGAGTTGGAGAACTGCATTGAGCGCGCCTGTATCTTGAGCCAAGAGAATGTCATTAGAGTCAACAACCTCCCCCCAACGCTCCAGACAGCGGCATCTTCGGAGACTGTGGCGAAGGGTAGCTTGGAGGTTATAATGGGGAATTTGGAGAAACAAGTTATAATCGATTCACTTGTTGCATCGCGAGGAAATATCGCGAAGGCGGCATCGTCGCTATCGATCACAGAACGAATAATGGGGCTTAGAATTGCGAAGTATTCGATAGACCCCAAGAGATATAAACCACTAAAAGAGTAGAAGATGGAGATAACATTTGAGATATGTGATTTTGAGAATCCAACCCACCTAACGGCGGTAGCTGACCTATTGCAGGGGTATATGGCCGACCCGATGGGGGAACACGCACCACACACGAAGATGCAACAACTAAGGTTGGTCGATGGATTAGCAACCCACCCAAAAGCATTTGTAATATTGGCGAGCGACGAGGGTGAGGCGATTGGTATGGCGACCTGCTTCGAGCTATTCTCGACATTTGAGGTGAAGCCATTTATCAACATTCATGATGTCTACATTCAAGATTCACACCGAGGGTTTGGTATCGGACGCGGAATGTTGCAATTTGTTAGCGAGGTTGCGCAAGAGAGGAAGTGTTGCAAGGTAACCCTTGAGGTAAGAGATGATAACGCGGTAGCGCAGAGGTTGTATCGTAGCGAGGGATTCACGGAGTGTCAGCCTAATATGTTGTTTTGGCAGAAAAAACTATAAAACGATGAGCATACAATTAGCGATAGATTTTCTGGCGAGAGTCCAAGGGGACGATGATTTCAGAAAGGGGTGTTACAAATATAGATCCCGAGAGGAGCTATTAAAACATCTGCAACAAGAGGGCTACAGCTTCTCAGAGGAAGAGTTTGAGAATGCTATAAATCACCTCTTGTTGAGATGCAGCGAGGAGTCGCAGGCCACTGAGGTCTACCATTTGCAGAGTTGGTTTAACCTCTTTGCGCCTCAACAAGTTTAGAGACATAGCCTTCAACCTCTCGCAACCCCTCAATCATCTGTGCGGTTTGAATGTTATCGGGGGTTTTATATCCAAAGTCATCTATTGAGCAGATCCCTTCGAATGAGCCTATCAAGATAGCAGTCTTTTTGATGCTATCACTTAAGTTCGATTCATGGGGTTTAAGCTCACGATATAGCATTAGTGGCAGGTGGCTCGTTGCGATCACATCGTGGTGTGCCAACCATCCAATCATCAACTTCTCGAAGCTGATAGCTATCATATTGTATAGCAGGTCGTTATCGAAACGTCTCGACTCGCTCTCAAATACTCTTACGATTGTCTTGAGGTAGCTCGTTCCAAAATCGTAGCTCTCAAAAAGTAAATCTTTCATCACTTATATTGTGTTGTAGATCATAATCAACTCCGAAGGTTGAAGATCTCGTTTGTGTATCGTACTCCATCGACGTACCTCATCGAGCAGTCGTGGCAATATCTCATCTTTGCATACCACCCCCAGCTCTTCGAGAGCTGCTCGCAGGGTTGACATACAGGTGTGTTTACCTATTTTAAAACTCTTCTCCTGCAACCCCAATTCGTTGGCTGCAAAGAGTTGATATGTTGAGCGATCGCGTCTCAGGTACTTGGTGTGAATTCCGCTCTCGTGTGTCAATGCAAGCTCACCGACAATGGGTTTTGATGGGCTGTTTTGTCGTCCGGAGATCTGCTCCACGTAACTACATATTTGTGGCAACATCCTCTTTTGGATATCTAGAGTGACTCCAGCACTCTTCTCGATCGCCATCACCACCTCTTCAAATGGGGCATTACCAGCCCTTTCGCCCAATCCATTGATTGTTGTGCTCAGCGAATCAGCTCCAGCCATCCATGCTGCGAAGGTGTTGGCACACGCCATCCCCAGATCATTATGGGCATGAAAAACGATCGACATATTGGGAGCTGCGGCTCTCACCGATGCTATCAACTCCTGAGTAGAAAAGGGGTTAAGCTGCCCCACAGTATCAGCAATCGAGATTCGTTTCGCTCCACTACTATCCGCACGTCGGACAAATTCGAGCAGAAACTCACGATCTGCACGTGATCCATCTTGCGCTCCGACACTCACAAAATCGAAACTTTCGTAGGCTCGGCTAACAACTCTATCTATCTCTCCTAAGACCCACTCACGACCCTTGCCCATAGCCGCGAGGAGTCTGTCCGATAGGGGAAATGAGAGGTGAACACCATCTACTCTACACTCGTGGGCAAGCACAATATCCACCTCTTTTGCTCTACACCATGCGATCTTACGACCTCGAACGCCACTTGCTGTGATAGCTTGAATCTCACGAATGGCATCGCGACCCATCGCCGGTGTACCTACCTCAAACTCTGTAATACCTGCACGAGACATCATATCTACCAGCTCGACCTTTTCGTCAAGTGTAAATGCTACGCCCGAGGCCTGTTCGCCATCGCGCAGTGTGGTATCGACAAATATGAGTGGTTTTCTATTCATAATTTAGTCACTTATTAGATACTTCTCGCACGCTTCGCCCTCCTCCAATGCATCGAGGATCTCATCGATTGCATCTTCGCTCTCGACACCTCCATACCAGAAGTTGTTTGGCTGGATCACCATCGCTGGCCCTTGTGAACATACATTGAGACAACCCGTTGTGCTCACCACGACATCGAGCCCTCTGTCCGATGCCTCCTCGATGATGTATGGTAATAGATTTGCTGCACCCTTCTTATTGCAGACACCTTGTGCTTCGCCTCCTACTCGATAGGAGTTACATAATAAAATGTGATACTCTGGCTTCTTCATAATTTTTAATTATTAATTGTTAATGATTCAATTGCTAAATCAACCGCAACCCTGCGCATTTCCCTTGCAGTTTGATCCGCACTTAAAGGCATCACGCTTGGCAATGGAGCGAATCACACGATTGTTGTAGATTCCATCCAACCCCTCATCTATGAGCCCCGTCATCTCAACAACATTGACTCCACTAGATTGCAAGAACTTCAAGGGTTTGCCACCTACCCCACTCACAAGCAATGAACGGCAATCCGACAACAGCTCAGCGAGTTGCGACCAACGTAGATCTCCCAATCCGCGATCAGGTGTAGTGCGGCTCTCGATCCACTTATATCCGTTAGGGGTCTGTTTGTAGATGCTCAATTTATCAGCCTCGCCTAAGTGGAGATTCACCAACAACCCTTCGTTAGTCGCTACCGCCACATATTTGCGCTCCTCGTCGGTATCTACCCTATTTGCATACTCGCTCATAAGGGCGTGTGTATCGCTCAAATCTTGCCCCAACAGACCAGCTGCATCGGCACGACAACGTGCGCAGTGGCTCATCAACTTCAGGTGATCCGAGGCTAGTGTACGCACTCTAAATACCATCTTTGGATCGGGGTGTTCCAGATTCTCGAATGGAGTATCAGCAGTTGGGATTAGCGGAATACAGTTGATAACGTCAGCCCCCAATGATGCGCAATGCTTCGCGACATCGGCTATACCATCTTCGTTGATTCCCGGGATGATAATGGAGTTGATCTTGACCGTGATACCATGAGCCTTTAGCTTTGGGATACATGCCAACTGTTTGTCGAGCAACCTTTTAGCTCCCTCTTCACCTCTGTAGATATGCTTTCCATCGCGCACCCATTTATATATCTTCGCCAACACCTTTGTGTCGATGCTGTTTATTGTGATGGTGACGTGGCTCACATTAAGCTCCGCGATCTGGTCGATGTATGGCTCTAATCCAAGGCCATTTGTCGAGAGGCAGAAGATCTTATCTGGGAATCGTTCGTGCGCCAAACGCATAGTCTCCAACGTCTCCTCCGGATTTGCGAATGGGTCTCCCGGACCTGCAATTCCAATCACCGATAGATTCTTGATTCTCTTATCCAACTCCTCCAAATAGCCAACCGACTGCTTCGGGGTGAGGATTGTCGATGTAACTCCCGGACGACTCTCACTTACGCAATCATACTTACGATTGCAATAGTTGCACTGTATATTGCACTTTGGTGCTACAGGCAGGTGTACTCTTGCATGGGTGTGTTTTGCCTCTGCATCGAAACATGGGTGTTTTGCCTCTTCCATAATATCTAAATGTATTTGTAACCTATTGGTGAATTCTCTTGTTTGTGCTCTATTATTGCATTTACCACACGATCGAACAACTGTTGTGTACCTCTGTAACCGATCTTCTGTTGGCGTGTCGCTCCGAAACGGTCATGGATCGGGAATCCTACACGAATTAGCGGAATATTGAACTCACGCGCTATGTAGTACCCCTTGCTACTTCCCATCATCAGGTCGGGCTTCAACTCCGCAAGTTTGGAGTGGATATGCTCGAAGTCTGTATCTCTAAATTCATACACCTCGAAACCAATCTCACGCCCCCATGTTGCGAGTGCCGAGACCAAATCCGCCTCACCATATACCGCCACCTTTTTGCCAAAGACATATTTATGAGCATCGACATAGGCATCGATCAAACGACCTCGCTCCATCTCATATTTGTGGGGCATCTTCTTGCCATACTCCGCCTCGAAGATCTGCATAAATCTATCCGAAGCCTCGATACCGATGGGAAGTGGTAGCTGGATGTTCTTTACTCCACACTCCGACTCTAACCACTCACCAGCGGTTGGTATTCTACTCTTCTCGGATACCCGTTTGTAGAATTGGTTGAACCTCTCTCCGAACTCCACAACCACCTTTGCATCTGCCGTTGCCACGATCTTATCGACGGGTGTTCCTCCACTCGGGATCAGGGAATACTCCGCTGTGTAGACATTATCCAACGATTCGCTGTAGTCCGGGAAAAGAGTTGTCTCAACCTCAAAATCCTCCGCGATCTCGCGTATGTAGCGAATATCAGCCGGTGTAACCATCCCCGGAAGAACCACCAAATGTTCACCTCTTGCGGTGGGTTTTGCGAGCGTTCTGATAGCCGAGAGCACCGTGTTGTGAAACCCCTCAGCGTGTGATCCACAATAACTTGGCGTTGAGCTATGGATGAAGTGCGGTAGCTCCTCACCACTTTTTGCTTCGCTATAGTTTCGGATGTGACCCGGGATATCCTCACCAATGGTCTCAGACAAACAGGTCGATGCTATACCGATAACTTTTGGGTGGTACTGACGGCGGATATTGTCGATTCCCATAATAAAGTTACGACTTCCTCCATATACTGTAGCCTCCTCCGAGAAGTTGCTCGATGCGATATCTACCGGCTCTTTGTAGTGGCTAATCATATATCGGCGGATATATGTTGCACACCCTTGTGAACCGTGAATTAGTGGCACACACCCTTCGATCCCCTTGAATACTAACGATGCTCCGAGTGGTGCGCATAGTTTGCACGCATTGCGTGATGATACATATGTTTTAGGCTCAATTTTCATCTTCCGCTCCTCCATTTTTACGTGTGAATTTCCAAACTGGGGTCATAGCTGTAGCGTAGATCTCTTTGGCGAAGTTCATCATCCCTTCGTATCCCGCTAGTGGCTCTTTGCGTTCGTGGTTGTGGTCGCAAAACCCTAAGCCAATCTTATAGGCAATAGGTCGCTCCTTCACTCCACCGATGAATATATCAGCTCTCTGCTGCTTGACGAAGTGCGATAGCTCAATTGGATTTGAATCATCCACGATAACCGTACCCTCGTCACAGAGCTGTTTGATTACCTCATAATCCTCTGTTGTTCCTGTTTGTGAACCCACAATAACACTCTTTACACCAATCAGACGTAGCGCCTTGATGAGCGATATCGCCTTGAATGCACCTCCGACATAGATCGCTGCTCGCTTCCCCTCCAACGCCTTTTTGTAGGGTTCGAGAGCTGGGAGTAGTCTAGTCATCTCCTCGCGAACAATCTCGCGAGCTCGCTCCATCATCTCATCATCCTTGAAGAAACGAGCCACCTCGTAGAGCGCTTCGCTCATATCCTCAATTCCGAAGTAAGAGACGTGCATAAATGGTGTGCCATACTCCGCCTTCATCATCTTTGCAAGGTTGATCATCGCTCCCGAACACTGCACTACATTGAGTCCTGCGTTGTGGGCATTGCGGATGTCATCTACCCTACCATCGCCCGTGATAGTTGCGTTGACGTGGATTCCCATTCGCTTATAATAGTCGATCAAGATCCACAACTCACCTGCGATATTGAAATCTCCCAAGATGTTGATACTCTTACTTGGAGTTGGCCTATCAAGTGTTCCGACTAATTGGAAGAGTGCCTCGCACGCAACCTTATAGCCATCTTTTTTCGAGCCCTGAAAACCCGGGGCTTGAACGGGTATTGTTGTGACGCCCGTCTCGGCTGTCACCTCTTTGCAGATCCTCTCGACATCGTCGCCAATCACACCCACAATGCAGGTCGTGTAGACAAATGCTGCCTTTGGTTTGTGCAATTCGATCAGTTCGATGAGCGAGGCGTGGAGCTTCTTCTCTCCTCCAAAAATCACATCTGTCTCATCAAGATCTGTCGAGAAACTTGATCTGTGTAGCTCGGGTCCCGAAGACAACGAACCACGAATATCCCACGTATATGCTGCACAGCCTATCGGCCCGTGGATAATGTGCAAAGCATCAGCAATTGGATAGAGCACAACACGCGATCCACAAAATACGCATGCCCTTTGGCTCATACTTCCAGCAAGACTCACCTTGCCCGCCTGAACAGTTGGTGCATCTGCGCCACTTGTCGAGACCTGCCTCTCCCTCTCTTTTAATATGTGAGTCATAATATTGGTGATTTAATAACTTGAAGATCATATCCTTAATGGATAGATCTTCAAGTTGAAAATTATTACATTTGGAACTCTACAGTCTCCTCCGTACACTCTCTATCACGGTATGATAGTAGCTCATGGATGATTGACGTTACGATGTTAGCAGCTCCCTTATAACCAGTCTTAGCGAAATAGTTGTGACCCGCACGGTCAGCAATTGGGAATCCCATACGATAGAATGGTGTGTTCTCATCGCGAGCGATATACTTACCGTAAGTATTACCGATCAACAAATCTACACCCTCCTGCTTGATCCATTGGTGAAGCTGGAACATATCTGCATTAGCTCCGCTCTTCCATTTTGCCTCTGGGATATCCTTCAATAGCTCCGCCATACGCTCGTCGAACTCCTTACCCGGAGTACCAGTCACGATATAAACCGGACGCATATCCATCGATACAAGGAACTCCACCATTGGGATAAGTGTATCTGGATCACCCCACAACGCTACACGCTTGCCATACAAGTGAACCGATGCATCCGAGATCAAATCGATCAACTGACCGCGCTCATATGTCATCTGGTCCGATACCGGAACATTTGCGTGACGGCTGATAGAGGTCAAGAAACGATCCGTTGCCAAGAATCCGATTGGAATATCCAACACCTCGAATGGCACCTTGCACTGATTCTCCATCTTGATACAAGCATCTGTAGTGGTATATGAACCCAAACCGATCGACACCTTGCTATCACCAGTGGCGCGGATATCTGCAATCTTAGCACCACCATCTGGATACATTTTGTAGGTTCCTGTCATTGGGCCATCCAACACCCCCGTCATATCTGGGAACATGAATGTACGGCTCTCCATAACCTTACATAGGCGCTTGATCTCTGCCTGATCCGATGGCTCCATCCAACCCGAGATTAGGTTGATTACGTTGCGCATCTTGCCTGTTTTAGTAGCGAATGATTTGACCATCGAAGTGACCATGTTGGAGTATCCCGTAACGTGAGTACCTACATAACTTGGTGTGTTACAGTAGATAACCTCTTTGCCTGCTGGAATCTTCCCATCCTCATCAGCCTTTGATACGATCTGGGTCATATCATCTCCGATTGTCTCCGAAAGACAAGTGGTGTGGATCGCGATAACCTCCGGATCATAAGTTGTGAAGATTGTATCGATCGCCTGAACCAAGTTAGCCGAACCTCCAAAGACTGAAGAACCCTCAGAGAATGAACTTGTAGCTGCCATAATCGGCTCTTTGAAGTGACGTGTAAGTGCACTTCGGTGGTATGAGCAACATCCTTGTGAGCCGTGTGAGTGTGGCAAACACCCGTGAATACCGAGTGCCGCATACATCGCACCAACTGGCTGACAAGTCTTTGCTGGGTTGACCGTCAGAGCTTTTCTTTCGATCTCCTTATCTGTTGTGTGTCTTAATAGCATAATTTTTTCTCAATTAAATTTTTCGAAAAAGTTGATAGGTGGATGAGATTTTGTGCATCGCAAGTTGGCGGAGGAGGGAGCGTACTAAAGTACGTGACCGATGCCGCCAGCTTGGGATGTGCTAAATCTCGCCGCCTTGCAACTTTTTAGCCTATTACGTATGATGCTTCAACATATGCCTCACGCTCCCAAGGTGCCTTCAAATATTTGTGAAGTGTAGCACATGAGATCATCTCGATATCTTTGTAGAAGTTGATCGCACCTGCAAATCCTGCGTATGGACCACCTGAATCGTAGTTGTGAAGCATCTTCAATGGAATACCCATCTTCTGAGCAACATACTTCTCCTTGATACCAGCACAGAATACATCTGGATGATATAGCTCGATGAGCTTCTCCATCTCATAGTGGCTCAAATCATCGATTACGAGTGTACCCTTCTGCATATCTGCCATAAGTCCCTCATAGTCATTGAACTCACCACCATTCGAGATCTTTGTCAAGTGCTCATCTGGCTTACGTTTGTTGTAACGCTCCTCATCTTTGTAGACTGTGATCTCCTCGATGTTACGGCTATCTGCATCGACCTGAATGGTTGGGATAACACGACGACCCTCATAATCATCACGGTGACCAAACTCATATCCTGCCGCTAGAGTAGTCATACCCAACTCGCCAAATAGCTCCTGATAGTGGTGAGCACGAGATCCTCCGACGAACAACATCGCTGTCTTACCAACTGTCTTTTTGCGAGCCTGCTCTGCTGCTGCCTCCACACGGATCATCTCCTCTGCGATCACCTTCTCGATTTGGTCGATTAGCTCCTGATCCTCGAAGTACTCTCCGATCTTGCGAAGTGATTTGGCTGTAGCCTCAGCACCGATGAAGTTACACTTAGTCCATGGAATACCGAATGAGGTGTTGAGCATCTCCGCCACGTAGTTGATTGAACGGTGGCACATTACAAGACTCAAATCTGCTGTGTGAGCTCGCTCGAACTTAGTCATTGTAGCATTACCCGACATTGTAGCGATTAGCTCGATTCCACAACGATCCATCAAATCCTCGATCACGAAGGCATCTCCTCCGATGTTGTACTCTCCAAGCAGGTTCACACGATATTTGTGTTTACCCTCGATAGTGTCATCCTTACCGATACAGTTCTTATATAGCTGATTATTAGCGATATGGTGACCTGCTGACTGCGATACTCCACGATAACCCTCACACGAGAATCCGATGATGTTAACCCCCGGGAACTCCTCCTCCATCTGTCTCGCTACACGATGAACATCATCACCGATCAAACCTACCGGACAAGTTGAGAATACTCCGATCGCCTTTGGGTGGAATAGCTCCATCGCCTCACGGATCGCCTGCTTTAGCTTCTCCTCACCACCAAACACGATGTTTGAATCTTGCATATCTGTCGAGAAACAGTATGGGATGTAGTTCTCCGCTGTCTCTGACTCCGGACGAGTCTGGTTACGACGTGTAAGCCATGAGTAGAATCCACAACCGATAGGTCCGTGTGTGATATTTACGATGTCACGAGTTGGTCCCATGATCACTCCCTTACAACCTGCATAGGTACAACCACGCTGTGTGATGATACCCGGCACAGTACGCACATTGGCTTGGATCTTTGGGATCAGATCTGGGTCATTGATAACAACCGCCTTTGAACGCTTCTTCGATACCTTCTTCGGGTACTTCTCAGCTACCGCCTCGACGAACTCCGAAAAATCTGGTAATGTCTTTATATCTTCTTTCATAGGAATCTTATTTAATCGAGTGTAGTATCACCTGTCTCACCTGTGCGGACACGGACAGATTCGAATGTGTTGACCACGAAGATCTTACCATCTCCACTCTTGCCCGTTTGGTTTACCTTAATAATTGTCTCCACAGCCAAATCTTTCTTGTCGTCAGTTACAACGAGTGTAATCATACGCTTTGATTTTAGTCGTGGCATCTGCTGAATATGCTCGTGGTGCTCAGGGTCGATCCCCTCAGCCTTCTCCATATCACCGTGACCCTTGCCACGTCCCACAACCGGAAGAGCTGTGAACGATGGTAGATCGACTGCAGAGAGCGCCTCCTTAGTCTCGGTCATCTTCGCGATACGGATGATTGCCATTATTAACTTCATAGTAATTTGTTTTTACGTGTAATGTTTTAGGTAAAGTTGATAGGTGGATGAAATTTTGTGCATCGTAAGTTGGCGGTTGAGGGAGCATACTAAAAGTATGTGACCGATGCCGACAGCTTGGGATGTGCGAAATTACGCCGCCTTGCAACTTTATTTTTCCATGAAACCAGAAGAGATTGTGTATGTCTCCTCTACGGGAGTCACGAAGATCTTACCATCTCCGAACTGACCTGTTGCGCTCGAGCGAGCTGAGTTCATGATTGTCTCGATCACGAAATCTTTGTCCTTCTCTGGGATAGTGATCATCAACATCTCCTTTGGGAGCTCATCATAAGTGACGTTACCCGCCTTGATACCACGCTGCTTACCACGTCCATATACTGCGATCTTAGTCACGGCTGGAAAACCTGCATCCATCAACGACTTCATTACTACTGCCGACTTCTCTGGTCGTACTATTGCTCTTATCAAATACATAGTTGTCTGTTTTTTAGTTTCTTTTTGTGTTCTCAAAAGTTGATAGGTGGATGAAATTTTGTGCATCGCAAGTTGACGGAGGAGGGAGCGTACTCAAGGTACGTGACCGATGCCGACAGCTTGGGATGTACGAAATTTCGCCGCCTTGCAACTTTTGTTAGTTCATGATTCCGAATGATACTAGCAATGTCTCCAACTCCTCCATCGCAAGTGGCGTAGGGATCACGTGCATTTTGTTGTCGTTGATCTTTGACGCAAGAGAACGATACTCATTAGCCTGAGCGTGCTCTGGAGCGTAGTCGATAACTGTCATACGGTTGATCTCCGCGTGTTGAACCATGTTGTCACGTGGCACGAAGTGGATCATCTGAGTACCCAACTTCTTCGCGAACTCCTCGATCATGTTAGCCTCGTTGTCCACCTTACGAGAGTTACAGATAAGACCTCCCAAACGAACTGTTCCAACCTTACCGAACTTCGAAATAGACTTACAGATGTTATTTGCGGCATACATAGCCATCATCTCACCCGAACATACGATGTAGACCTCCTGCGCCTTACCATCGCGGATTGGCATTGCGAAACCTCCACATACCACGTCACCAAGTACGTCATAGAATACGTAGTCGAGGTGTTTGTCATCGTCATAAGCTCCCAACTGCTCCAACAAGTTGATCGAAGTGATGATACCACGACCTGCGCAACCTACTCCCGGCTCTGGACCACCTGACTCCACGCAACTTGTGTTCTTGAATCCCTCCTTCATTACATCATCTAGATCGATATCCTCACCCTCGTCGCGAAGAGTATCTAGAACTGTCTTTTGAGCCAAACCGTGCAGCAACAGACGTGTTGAATCTGCCTTTGGATCGCAACCCACGACCATCACCTTCTTACCCATCTCTGCCAAACCAGCCACTGTGTTCTGTGTTGTGGTGCTCTTACCGATACCACCCTTTCCATAAATTGCAATCTTTCTCATAACTTTAATTATTTGAGTTTGTTTGTAAAAAAAATTTGTAATGCTACTTTGCTTATGCTCTCTAACTCAGCATTTAGTGTGCCAAAAAGTCATTTCGAATAGCGAAAACATTACAAGAAAGTTATATATTGGTGTTTATCAGCGACTTACAAGTGTGGATTTTTTTATTGGTGTTTTAGCCCTCGGATTAGCATCGTTATTAATATAATTTAAAATCATACATAATTGTAGTCTCTCACACCTAAATGTAACTTTTGAATTTTCACACGACAACCGCTCGCACATTACCAGATTTAATAACTATTAAGAGTCACATATAAATAGGTATAGATAACAAAGCGAGGCTACACCTAACCACATTGAGTGGATCGGCATAACCTCGTCTTACTATAATTAATGATTGGTGAGGGAGCAACATACGGCTCAACACACCCTCAGTACGCTAAATTCCAGATCAGAACTTGGGTTTACGCTTCTCGGCAAAGGCGCGTTTGCCCTCGGCAGCATCCTCTGTGGTGAACGAAAATGCGAACAAATCGTTCTCGTATTGCAGCCCCATCTCCTGCCCCATGTTCTGCGAGGCGCGGAGGTTTTGCTTGATGAGTTGCATCGCGGTGGGTGACTGCTCCACCATCTTTGCGACCATATCCACCACATATTTATCGACCTCGTCGAGTGGTAAAACTTGGTTCACAAATCCCAAACAACAAGCCTCGTGAGCATCGATCTTCTTAGCCGTAAGCACCAACTCCGCAGCACGATTATAGCCGATCTGACGCGCCAAAAGTTGCGTAGCTCCACTTCCCGAAGTCCATCCGTGCTCCACCTCCGAGACTGCGAAAACCGCTGTGTCTGAGGCAATTCTGATATCTGTAGCCAACACTAACTCCAAACCTCCTCCCAGAGCGTACCCCTTGATAAGAGCGATCACCGGTTTGCGTATGTTGCGTATCGCTGCGCAATAATCTTGGCGGTTACGGAGCTGATATGGCGAGCCATATTGGTCGAGCATAGTGATGTCGCTACCCGTAGAAAAGGCGCGTTCGCCAACCCCCGTGAGCACCACAACCGAGACCTCTTCATCATCATTAACCTCTGCTGCGATAGCGTTGAGATCGATACCCATCTGACACGTTATCGAGTTCATTTTGCGTGGGCGGTTGATAGTAATTGTCGCAACTCGCCCCTCTTTTTTGTAGATTATTCCCTCCTCTTCCATCTTATTTCCTGTACTCCTTAATTAGATTATTTAACTCCTTGATAAATGCTTTTTTGTCTCCCGTGCCATCCAATACAAATTCGCGGATACGAGCTCCTGCATCGCCTTGGAAATCGACATAGCCGTTGAATCGTGGGCGCAATGAACCCTCCATAAGTGTCTGAAGTGTAGCACTATAGAAGTTGTGTGAGAGCTCATTTACGTGTGCATCCTCCCATGCCACGCGATGACCGGGCTGCCCTCCGTTGTCGAACAACATAGTGCGTTGGGCATCGGCTGGAGCTACGAACTTCATGAATTCGAGTGCCGCCTCGGGGTTTTTGCATTGGGTCGACATCGAGAGCCCTACCCCACCGATCATACTTCCGTTTGGTGTCAATTGATTGAACTTCGATCCGACATCCTTGAAGATTGGCATATCACAAAACTCCACAACGTGGGGTGCATATCCCGACTGCGCGTAGTTCGAATATCCGTAGACCAGAGGCGAGTACAAAATCTCATCCGAGGTCGACATCTTATCCAACATATTGATCGGATCCATATCTCGTGACTACGCGTATGACATGCGTAATAGATTGATTAGCAGCGATAAACACTGCTCACCGGCCTCCTCATCCAGATCAGTTTCATCACTCCAAAACCTCCGATCATTCAAGTGTGAACACAAAGTGAAGAAGCTCGAATAGGCGTGAACCGGCACGAACGGGATCGCCACCTGACCCGGACACCTCTGAGCCAACGCAAAGACCTCCGCCCATGTGGTTGGGGTCTCGATACCTATATTATATAGCAGATCCCTACGAAACGCCCCAACCTGAGCTGCAGAATCCAACGGCAATGCGTATTGATGACCCTGCCAATGGTAGCTATCGTAGCTCCGGCCAACGCTATTAACCTCTTGATCCTTAAGTAGTTCCGAGGGCAAGAGCTGATCCAACGGCTGCAACAAATTCTTCTCGTGCGACACCCCGATGTGGGGGTGGTCGATCATTATCATATCATACTCCGCCGCCAACTGATCCATCGGAAATAGCTCGAAATCGCTCAATGATCTTGCAACCCATGTGATCTCGATACCGCTCTTTTCAGCGAAAATCTTCGACGCTGCGACAAGTGGGTTGAGCCCCCTTGCGTGTGCCCATGTCATCCCTTTGAGTGTTATCTTCTCCATGAAATTACAAGTTAAATTCCTTATTTATCGACTCCGTATCCTCGCCCAAAACGGGTGCTCCGCGCTGTGCAAATAGCTTCTCGCCATCGATGCGAAGTGGGCAGCGTGTGGTCTTGAGCGTCACCCCATTTTTGCGCACAACCTCTTGGAACATATCGCAATGGTTCATCTCGGGATCGTTCACCACGTCGGCAATTGTGTTGACCTTTGCCGCCCAATAATCGGCCGGTTCCAGCTTGTCGAGCCACTCGCGAGTGGTGCGTGTTGCGAGGTGATCGGTGAGCACGGTCTTGATCTCATCACGTCTCG
>JBCQTX010000009.1:0-58023 GCA_047174605.1 Rikenellaceae bacterium
GGATTGAAAACAAGCTAAATAATCGACCTCGTAAAAGGCTCGGATACCTCACGCCAAATGAAAAATTCAAACAAATATTAACTATGAATTCAGTTGCATTTGCAGGTTGAATTCAGCAACTATGAATTCAGTTGCATTTGCAGGTTGAATTCAGCTATTTTTAAAGTGTTAACTCAGGTATCTCTCGTGCCAAATACTTCAAACTCTCCTCGACCCACATATCCGGATTCTCAACAAACGCACCACTCGCTTCGCTACCCATCTCAATTCCAGCTACACATGGCTCACCATACTTCAAGCAATTCTCTTCAATGCCCAACTCCCAGCACTTCTCAACATACTTTCTGAATGGCACAGCTCCCGTTCCCAAAATACTATTAGTGTGAGCAAAGCTCTCTGTCTCGCTTAAGTGCACGTGTAACATTCTACTCTTTAACTTCTCCAACTGCTCAGGCTCTTCGCGTGTGATCACCAAATGTCCCACATCGATATTTGGGTAGATATTATCCATCCCTAAATCCTCCACCGCTTTAGCCAATTTATATGTATTATTGCAAATGAAATAGACATGAGGATCAAGCTCAATACCAACCAACAAATCGCGCTCCTTGCACCACTCAGCAAAACGGCCTACATTCTCTAACATATAGAGCCACGATTGCTCAGGCGAAGTGCCCAACTCATACAATCCACCGCCCCAGCATACCAACAACTGTCGACCACCTAGCTCCATCTGAAACTCTGCACAACGCTTCATATACTCAAATACCGCATCACGTTTTTTCTTGTCAGGATTAGCAGTATCACGAGTCGCAACCAACAACATCTGTGTCGAGTGTAGATCGTTATCCTTCACTATTTTTATCACCTCTCTCTGCTGCTCAGCAGTCATTGTTTGGGGGTTACCCTTACGTATTCCGGCATACTCAATGTAGCGAAAACCATACTTTATAGCAGAGCGGAGAGACTCCTCTGGCCCTCTATTTCCCACCTCATACACGAGTGTGTTAAGTGCTAATTTCATAAGCTGTGTAATTTTATTTTATTGGTTTATTTGGATTCATAAATAACCACGCAACGACCGACAAGGCACTCAACGCGGCACAAACATAAAAATATAGATTGTTTTCAGATAATGCAGAAGTAGGATTGACACCCGAATTAATCAGCGCCTCGGTCATATAACCAAATGCTAAGATTGAGGCAAAAGCACCTAAGTTACCCGCCATATTCATTGTGCCCGATACAGAGCCGGCATTCTCCTTACCTAATGTCTATACATAGAGCCCACGATGGACTAAGTGTCATATCAGCTCCAAATATTGCAATGGTAAGATATACAACCTTACTTAGATCTGACTCTACCATAGTCATAAGAATCATACCTGCAGCTGCAAGGACAAAACCAACGATAGCTGGCAATCGACGTGAAAGTTTCAAGTTCCCACTTGTTGCATAGAGCCTATCAACCCAAACTCCTGACAACCAGTTCCCCAAAGCGCCTCCCAAAAGCGGAGCCATCGCCCAAAAACTAGCTGCAGTTCCCGTTCCACTCAAAGACTCTTTGAGGTAAGGGAACATCCATGTGAGGGTAAAATAGAATGTAAAGTTACTACCTATATATTGGAACATAGCGAGTAACATATTTTTATTGCGGAATAGCTCCCAGAAAGAGAGTTTTACCGCAGTCTCCTTTACATCACTATCTTGTTGTCGATTAGCAATAATATACGCCTTCTCCTCCTCACTTACAAAGCTCGACTCCTCAGGAGAATCTCTGAATAAGAACCAACAAACAAGCGCAAAGAGCACTCCAACAATTCCAAATACAATAAAGCTATAGTGCCAACCTATCCACGCAATAAGCGATGCAACGATTGGATATGCAACTGCTCCACCGATACGAGAGCCTGAAAAATTGATACCTTGAATAGTTCCTCTCTCACTTACCGGAAACCACTTATAAACGACTTTGGATAGGGTCGGGAAAGCGCCAGCCTCACCTCCACCAAACAAAAAACGGATAACAGCCATCGAAGCGAAGTTCCATGCGAAGCTAGTAAGTGCTGTGAAAATTGACCATATCGTTATTATACTACTAAGGACAACTCTCGGGCCTTTTGTATCAGCCAATTTTCCAGCCGGTGATTGAAACAAAGCGTAACCTAAAGTAAAGGCTGCCATGATCCACGCCCATTGGATGTAATCTAAGTTAAATTGTGTGCAGATATCATCCTTTGCTGTACTAATACACGCCCTATCAATATACATTAGTATAGACATAGAGAATGTAAAAACAACCAAGACATACCTAAAAGGGATGATTGATTTTTTCATGAAGTTTTGTGGTTAGTTTTAAATTAGTGGTTACGCAAGTTATAAAATAAATTGAACAAATACAAATTATGAAGTCGATTTATTTTATTAAATATACGCCACACAGCTAACCACACACGATATTACAACTTTTGGAAGTATTCGTATAGGCTATCACTTCGCTCCAATTGCATCTTTTTTCTTATACGATATCGAAGCATCTCTACACCTCGAACAGATAGATTTAAAAGTGGTGCAATCTCCTTGTTCTGAAGCCCCATCTTAATATATACACATAGCTTACGCTCGTTGATACTCATCCAGTTAAATCGCTCGGTAATCTTTTGCACAAAATTGTTATTTATCAAGTTGAAATTATCCTCGAATATACTCCAATCTACATTATCGATCAATTTATCATCCAAGCGACGATTGAGTGTTTTAACACGTCGTATTACGTTATCATGTCGTTCGTTAAGAGCCTCAATGCGAATTTTATCTAGGTCAGATTGCACACTTGTTATTATGTCATTTTTCTCTAATTTATTAAGCATCAAGTTACTAAGTTCAGCACTTTTCGCCATTATATCACTCTCTAGCTTTTCATTTTTAAGTTTAATAATATTGTTCTCCTGCTCCATAGATTTCGCTTGAAACAATCGCTTTTGATTCTCGATCTTACGCTCTTTCTGAAGCTCAAGTAATCTGCGGCGATCTGCATAGTACCGACTGATCCTCTGACGAGACAACAATGTCCCTAAACAGAACAGGACAATATAAAGCATATACATACCATACGACCGCTGCCAAGGTGGCAAAATCTTTATCTCAACAGTTGTGATTTCAATCTCGCCACTACTATTACGTGTACGAAGGTCAAAGCGATAGAGCCCTTCAAATAGATTGGTATACTCCTTTTGGTTGATAGCACCAGCTACTTCGTTTATGCTAATTCTACTCCAATCGCTCCAATCAGCATCGCTGCCATGAAGTCGATACGAGAACTCAACAGACCCACTATTTATCGTATCATCACCAAATATGATACGAAGCGAATTCTGAGAATATGGAAGAGTGATACGCTTAGGTTCAACACCATATGCACTACTCAAAAGTAGAGAGTCTCGCAAATTAGTATCATATATACCTATAATTTTTGGATTTAATGTAGTTCTACGCTGGTTATCACGGGCGATATCCACAAGTGAATAGCCAAATATATTATTTATAATATAACGGTTATCATCAAGGGGCTTAATATGTGTAAAACCATTAATGAAAAAGTGACTACTATTATAGATTAGTTGAGCATGATCATCATACGCACCCTTGTCTTCGTTATAACTTCTATACAGAAGCCTATCATTATCTATTGTCCACAATCCACGATTATGATCTTGCTCAATCATTGTATATACCAAACCTTTCTCAAATATCATATCGTACTTATCACTCACAACCAACGCTCCATCATCACCTACTAAGTATATCTCATGTGGCGTATATATAACAACGTCACCATCAATGCATTGGAGTTTAGCATCATATACTGTACTGGGGTATAAAAGTTCACTTGATACGATATTGAGCTCCACATCGAATACTACTCGCTCTAAACCATCTCCAGTTATAAAATAAAGACTACGCGACACTTCATGATAATAACCCTCACGAACAGACCCCTCATAGTTGTCTAACTTCTTAAAATAAGGAGTACCACTCTTATCAATGCTCATTAGCTCAATACCATCATATGTACCAACAGCATATTTACCTGCACCAATTTTCGTTGCTCCCCAAACGCCATCACTACTATAAATACTAACAAGATGAGAATTACTATCACTACCCTCCAACAGAAACAAACCTCGATTATGACTACAATATACCCTACCCTCAATCATCTGGATATTCCATACCTGACCCTCACTATTTTTAATCATAATGGGTTCATCAGCCACATCATTGTTGTTTATCCTCAAAAGGCCTTGATTTGTACCCAAATAGATATAATCGCCAACTATCAAGGAACAATAACCAGAAAAACGATACCTTTGGTTTGCTACTAACTGCTTTAATGGAGATGTCAACTCAATCATATCGATTCCATTATCTAGCCCACACCAAAGATTTCCATCCAGATCAAACATAATACTCAATATAGTATTATTCCCCAATCCTCGATTGATATTTACAGACTCAGATTGTCCACTATCAAGGTCTATAATTACAACTCCTCCACTTACTGTTCCACAAGCGAGCTTACTACCATTCACAGCAAGTGAAAAGAGCTGATTACTTTTTAAGAGTTGATCACAAGAGGTTACAAACGGTTCGCATCTACCATTGTTGTAAATAAATAAACCATCAAAATTAGTCGCGATTATGATACTGTCACCATATGCGGTCATAGCACTAACCTGATCATATGGAATCGTAGAATCTCCTCCACCAACCGATATTGGAGCACCGTCACCTATTGCATACAGCCCGTTTGTTGTGACAAAATATACATTATTATTCATTACACAACTAGATTGTGATATTCCATCAGTAGCTATTGATGTATAATGATTATATTCATCAAGAAGAACGATATTACGTCGAAACCTAAAATATATACGATCCTTAATTGAATGTATATCCCAAACCTCCTTCAAGTCACCTTCAACACTTTCAGGTAAGTTGAGCATAAGGTTCGTATATCTTAATCTACCATATTCATCCGGCGAGAAAGAGCCAAACTCACCCTGTCCACCAATATACAATGTTCCATCATCAGACGAAGTAACAGCTCTTACAACTGAATTATTATCCATCCTATAAGTACTCCACCCTATTCCATTAAACTCTACCAGCCCCTCGTTATTGGCAAAATATACCCAGCCATTTTGCCCCTGCTCGATAGACCAATTTTGCCGACCTGCATTACTATTTCGCGCAGTGTAATTATGCACCGGGGGAGACCACGAAGCATGAACGGAGGCAATCATAAAAGAAAAAAATATAGATATGACTATCTTATTCATAATAATATTAAATTTTATATTTCGCAATGTATAAAATGTTTTCGATATAAAAAAATGTAATCGATATAAAAATTCAAAAAAACGTTATTACATTGATTTTAAATAAGTTAATTATGATTATGTGAGATGTTGTCGTAATACGATTTTACTATTGTCGTAATTGTGTATGGTGATAAAAGGCCTCAATAGCATATAATTATACTATCTTTGTGTTAACGAAAGACAAAAAACTGAAAGTTCTATTACTAATTATTTATTAAATAACGAACCTTTAATATTAATCTAAATTTATTAAACTATGAAGAAGCACCTACTATTAATGCTTTTTGTTATGTGGAGTTCCATAGCTGCAGCACAAAAAGTGAAGGGAGTGGTGACTGACAACGATTCAAACCCACTCATCGGAGTGACTGTTATCGTTCAAGATTCACCAACAAATGGAACCGCAACTCAGTATGATGGAACCTTTGAGTTGCAGAATGTAAAAAACACCGATGTCCTTGTATTCAGCTACCTAGGATATGATTCAAAAGAGATTGTAGCGGGGTCGCAAACAATCTTAAATGTTACACTATTCCCCAGCCTACTAGACCTAGAGGAGGTTGTGGTTGTAGGTTACGGTACACAAAAGAAGGCCTTAGTAACTGGTGCTAATGCCAACATCAAAGGAGACAAGATCAGTGAGTTAAATCCAACTACTGTAATGGAGGCACTTCAAGGAACTGTACCGGGGTTGAGTATCACACGTAATAGTGGAGCTCCCGGAGCAGGAACATCTGTTACAATACGTGGTATGGGAACAATTGGAAATAGTGATCCATTATATATTGTGGATGGGGTTGCAGTTAGCAATATCGACTACCTAAACCCGTCAGATATCGAGGCGATCGACGTTTTGAAGGACGCTGCATCGGCTGCAATCTATGGATCACGTGCGGCGAATGGAGTAGTATTGGTAACAACAAAGAAAGGTGTATCATCAAAAGACGGAAAGAGCTCATCTACAATCACATATGATGGATATGTCGGTATTCAGAATAGCTACAAGGAGCTAGAGACACTCAATGCACAAGAGTATATGTATATCATAGATGAGGCTCGTTCAAACGACGGTCTAGAGGCGTTTGATTGGGAATCTATGGTTAAAAACAACTCATATCTAAGTTCTACATTTGGAAGTGATATCGCGGATGCTTATGGTAACTATGTGTGGGATCTGCTCGAGAATGGCTGGGAAGGAACAGACTGGATTGACGAGATGTCGAAGGATGACGCTATAATCCAGAGCCACGCTGTAAATATTATGGGTAGCAACGAGGATTTTACATATGCAGCAGGAGTATCATACTACGATCAAGAGGGTATCATTGGAGGCGATATAATTGATGCAGGTTATCAACGTATCACAGCTCGTCTCAACACGGAACTTGTTGTGTTTAAAAATAGTGATCGTAACATTCTTACATTTGGTGAGAATATGACCTATACAAATACGGCGAACAAGGCAGTAGCGAGCGAGGGAATCTATTACAATGACCTCCACAATGCAATTGTCACTACCCCACTTATGCCAGCATATTGGGATAACGAAAGTATCTCAGCATACACAAATGGATTTGCTCCGAATCTTGATGGTATCAATACAAATCAGTTGAATCCGCTTGCAGAGATGTACTACTATCGTAACTTCAATACTGGAAAATCAAACAGTATTATCGGAAATGTATATGCTGTGTTGGAGCCTATCAAAGGACTTAAGATTCGTTCATCATTTGGTGTAAATGCGTGGTATGGCTACGGTCGTTCATACTCACCTGTATATAGTATGGGTACTTTATTGAATAACAACACTGATGCGGCGACACAGAGCTCTTATATGGGTAGCGATATTACATGGACAAATACAGCGACCTATGATTTCAAGATCAATACAGATCACGAGTTCTCATTCTTGATAGGAACTGAGATGTTGAAAAATTACTTCAACTATGAGGTAGGTGCAACAGCCCAGAATACGATCTTCGGAGATTTCGAAAGTGCATATATCAATAACACTACATCATCTACATTTGGTGATGTCACAGCGTGGGGAGCAGACTACGCAGCAGGTGGTGGCGGTATAATGTCATATATGTCTCGTATGTCATATAACTACAAAGGTAAGTATATGGCAGATGCTACACTTCGTGCCGATGGCTCTTCAAACTTCGCTGAGGGCAACCGTTGGGGATTCTTCCCATCGTTCTCCGCAGGTTGGAACTTCTCACAAGAGGATTTCATGATCGATTATGACTTTATCACAATGGGTAAGTTGAGAGCTAGTTGGGGACAAAATGGTAATCAGGATATTAACAATTTCGTATATACATCAAATGTTGAGTACCTAGATCAAGGATACTTCTTCGGAGATGACAAAGAAGTTCCAAGTGTTGGAGCAATTCCATCTAATGTTCCAAATTCGGATGTAACATGGGAGGTCTCTGAGCAGTTGAACTTTGGAGTCGATTTACGCCTTTTGAAATCTAGAATGGGCGTGACATTTGATTGGTACAACAAGATGACAAAAGATTGGTTGGTTGAGGCTCCGATCTTGGGTACATATGGTGCTAGCGCTCCATATATCAATGGTGGTGATGTGAGAAATAGAGGATATGAGTTGGCAATTAGTTGGAATGACCGCGTGGGAAATGACTTCTCTTATGGCGTCACATTCACAGGAGCACACAACAAGAATGAGGTAACTAGAATTGCAAATGCCGAGGGTATTATCACAGGATCATCGAGTGTGATTGCTCAAAATACATCATATGTATCTCGTGTTGAGGTGGGTAAACCTATTGGATTCTTCTATGGTTATGAGACTGCAGGAATCTTCCAAAATCAAGCTGAGTGTGATGCATATCTAGCTTCGAATGGATCGCAAATCCAAGTGATCACAGAGGAGGGTATTGAGCGTCAACCGGGTGATGTAATCTTCGTGGATCAGAATGGAGATGGCGTTATCAATGATGATGATAAGACGATGATCGGAGATCCTAACGCAGATTTTGAGGCTGGACTTCAACTCAACGTTACCTACAAAGGATTCTACGCTAATGCAACATTTACGGGTAAATTTGGACAACAAGTTATACAATCATACAGATCGTTTACAGATATGTTGACCGAAAACTACACGACAGACATTTTCGATAGATGGCATGGTGAGGGAACATCAAATTCATGGCCACGATTGAGCTATACGGGTAATGCTAACACTAATCTTGTATCTGACATATATGTTCAAAATGCAGATTATGTACGCCTTAGCAACCTAACATTTGGTTATAATTTCGATGACCTATTGAAGAACTTTGATGCTATCAAACGTGCATCAGTTTATATTTCGGTAAGCAACCTTTGCACAATCACAGGATATGACGGAATGGACCCTGAGGTCGGATATGGCGGAGGCGACTCATGGGCATCGGGAATCGATTTGGGTCTATACTCTCTACCACGTACAGTGATTATTGGTGCTAACTTAACTTTCTAAAACTTGCATACGATGAAACGAATGAAAAATATAATAATTGGCACGTTTGCCATTGTAGGGTCGCTTGCTTCGGTGGGCTGTTCAGACCTACTCGATACAACAAATCTATATGAGGCTAATCTTGAGAGCTACTATAGTAACAAGAGCGAGATTGATCTAGCATTGAGTGGAGTCTATAACTCTCTCTTTGTCGATGAGGTTTTAAGTGAGGAGCATCTAATTGCTAGCCTGCTGTCAGATCTACTGTTAGCAGGAGGAGGATCGGATGATACGGGTAGTCAAAATATCGATGCATTCACTGCAACAACAGAGGATATCTATGTCTCTTTATGGACTGAGACTTACGCGGGTGTATATCGTGCAAATGCTGTAATCGAAGCGATTCCAAATGCAGATTTCACAGCAGATTTCACCTCACAAGATGAGATTGAAGATTATATGAATGCATCATTGGGAGAGGCATATTTCATGCGCGCATTCTTTATGTTCCGTGCAGCAAAGATCTTCGGAGGTATGCCACTCATCCCAACGACAGATTCAGATCGTGAAGTTCCACGTGCTACTATCCCTGAGACCTATAGTTTTATCGCTACAGATCTTTTGAAGGCGATCGAGTATATGCCAGAGGAGAATGTAAATAGTATGTCTCTAAGTGATTATGGTCATGCAAACATATGGGTTGCAAAGAGCTTCTTGGCTCGTATCTATATGTTCTATACTGGCTATATGACAAACATTGAGAAGGAGGCAACAACAGAGCTACCTTACGAGGATGGCGCTATCACAAAGAGCGATGTTGTTGGACACTTGGAGGATGTGATTAACAATAGCGGCCACGCATTGGTCTCTGATTTCCGTAACCTATGGCCATATTCTTATGTCAATGAGAGCAACTCGATCTACAATCCCGACTATGTTGATGGAGATATCATCCTTCCTTGGGCAGCTGAGAATAATCTTGCATGGGCTGGTCAGGATGGCCCTAAATCGACACTAGGAACAGGAAATAGTGAGGTTCTCTTTGCACTACGATTTGGACTTGGTAACTGGGATTATGATAGTGGTACTGGTCAGAAGTATAGCAACCGTATGTGTCTATACATGGGTATTCGTGATCATGGTAGCATCTATCCATTCGGACAAGGTTGGGGATGGTGTTCGGTACACCCTACATTCTACAATGGTTGGAGTGACTCAGATCCACGTAAGGCAGGCTCAGTCTTGACTCTTGGTGATGATGCTCAAGGAACTGGTAGCTGGGTGGCTGGATTGAGCAATCAGGAGACAACGCTTATAAATAAGAAGTATATCACGTTGAAACACTATGGAGATGATGGCTTGCAGGGTATGTTCTACTATCTTTATAATATGAACAACGCTGATCCAATGCAGTTGTGGGCAGCACAAGACTTCTACTATATGCGTTTCTCAGATGTTCTACTTATGCACTCGGAGCTAACAGAGACAGCGGATGGTCTTAACAAGGTTCGTGCTCGTGCTGGTCTTGATGCAGTAAGCTACTCACTCGATGCTATAAAGAGTGAGCGTATGTATGAGTTTGCATTTGAGGGTATTCGTTGGTTTGACCTAGTTCGTTGGGGCGATGTTGAGGGAAGTGCAAACTACTATTCGACACCTATCACTGTGAACAATGCAGGTGTTGAGGCAACATACAGTATATCATATCGTACCGAGACAAAGGCGCTTAATCAAATTCCACAGAGCGAGATTCGTCTTTCGAACGGAGTTTATGAGCAAAATCCGGGATGGTAGAAGAGTAAATAACTTTAAAAATTAAGAAGAAATGAGATCAAAACTATATATAGCGATTGCGGCTCTATTCGCCGTTTCGTGTAGCCCTATAGTCTCAGATGAGGAGTTATCTAACTCATTTGACAAAGACAATATTCAACTATCGGCCTATCAAGCTACTCCCGGTAGCAATGAGATAACACTTAAATTGGAGTCAACTGGTATCACTGGATATTGGGATTATATCATCGACACAAAATACACAGATGAAGTAACTGTTGTATTCCCATACACTGGAACACATACATTTACATATCATGTAACTACTCCATACATTAATAACGGTGATCTATCAGATCTCGAGTATGTAAGTGAATCTATCGAGGTTGATGTAACACAACTTGATGTTGCACTCGATAATGCATTTTATAACCTAGTTGGTAGTGATCTAGGGGGTAAGGCATGGGTATTCGATGGTGTTTCAGGAGATGGTGGCACATGGTGGGCTATGGTTAATAGTAGCAACTATGCTGAGATGTTGTGGAACGCTGCAGGAAATGGAGATGTTTTACCTGCTGACATTGATGGAAAGATGTATTTCAATGTTGCAGGAGGAGCAAACTATGACTACTACTCTTCGGCTGATGCTGATGCTGTACGCGGAACATTTGCGTTTAATGGTACATTTACAACACTTACATTTGGCGGCGGCAATGATATATTGGGCTCAAATGGTGGATCTACGACTTATGAGATCATCGAGCTTACGGAAGATAGTTTGATACTATTCTCGTCATATGTTGATGTATATGGCACTGGATGGATCTGGGCTTTCCGTCCGGAGTAATCACTTATAAAAGAGTCACTTTAATGGGTGTTTTGTTCATTAAGGTTTAGATTGGTTTGTTAGGTTTTACCCTTAAAGTGACTCTTTTTTATTTTAAAACTATTACTAAAAAATTATACTTAAAAAGATTATGATTAAGAGGTTTATGACAATGATGCTCATATCTGCATCCGTGTCTCAATTAGCAGTAGCAAATAACTACGATGCTCGAATCGAGAAACTGATGGAGGGGATGAGTTTGGAGGAGAAGATAGGACAGTTAAACCTTATCTCGAATCCATACATATCAACTGGTGCTGGTGCTGCATCTACTGATGGACACAATGAAAATATTGATGAATCGATCCGCAGCGGTCAGGTAGGTAGTTTCCTTAATGTATTAGGTGCTGAGGAGACATATCGACTTCAAAAGATTGCTACTGAGGAGTCTCGATTAGGAATTCCGCTTCTATTCGGATATGATGTGATACATGGATATAAAACAATGTTTCCTATTCCACTTGCTGACGCAGCTAGTTTCGACCGTGAGGCTATTGAGATGAGCGCCAAATATATGACAATAGAGGCAGCAGCAAATGGTGTAAACTGGACATATGCTCCGATGGTAGATATCTCACGCGATCCGCGTTGGGGTCGTATAATGGAGGGTGCAGGCGAGGATGTCTATCTAACCTCTGAAGCATCAGTAGCACGTGTAAAGGGTATTCAAGGTAGCTCGATGAGCGATGTCGCTACGATGGCTGCCTGTGCAAAACACTTCGTAGGTTATGGTGGAGCGATCGCAGGTCGTGACTACAGTTCACTTGACGTATCTCGCAGAATGTTGGAGGAGGTATATTTCCCACCATTCAAGGCTGCTGCTGAGGCTGGTGTAGCGAGCTTCATGTCGTCATTCAACACTGTGAATGGTGAGCCAGCATCAGGTAGTAAGTGGCTGATGAGCGATATTCTTCGTGATGATTGGAAATACGATGGATTTGTAGTCTCTGATTGGGCATCTATCGCCGAGACAATCTATCATGGAAGCTCCGAAGATACACTCGACGCTGCATATCAAGGGTTGAATGCTGGTATCGACATGGATATGTGTGGCTACCTATATACTAATCATACTGCCGAATTATTGAAGAGTGGACGTATCTCTATCGAGCAGATTGACCAAATGGTACGTCGTATCTTGAAGGTGAAATTTGAGCTAGGTCTATTTGATGATCCATACAAATATAGTGATAAATCACGCGAGGATAAATATACATACTCTGCAGAGAATCTCGAGGCATCACGCGAAGTTGCAAAACGCTCGATCGTACTTATGAAGAACGAAGATCAGCTACTTCCTCTCTCGAAAGAGACTAAGAAGATCGCGGTGATAGGACCTCTAGCCAATGATAGCGATGCGCCACTAGGTAACTGGCGAGCTCAAGCAGATTCTAATAGCGCAGTAACACTTCTTGATGGTATCAAGGCTGCAGTAGGTAGCGATTGCGAGGTTATATATGCAGAGGGTTGTCGCTTGACAAACAACGAGAGTGTTGATTTCTTTGTGCAGCTGGATGTCGAAGAGAGTGATCGTTCGGGATTTGCCGAGGCTATCGAGGCGGCTCGTTCTGCTGATGTTGTTGTAATGGCTTTGGGAGAGGTTGCTTATATGTCTGGTGAGTGCCGTAGCTATGCTGATATCTCACTCAAAGGAGTTCAAAGTGAGCTGTTAGCTGAGATCTACAAAGTTGGCAAGCCAGTTGTATTGACACTCTTTACAGGTCGCCCATTGGTCTTGACAAATGATGTTGGAAATACAGATGCTATCCTTAACTGTTGGTTGCTAGGTTCTGAGTCTGGAAACGCAATTGCAGATGTCTTGTTTGGTGATTATAACCCATCGGGTAAGCTACCTGCTACATTCCCATACCACTTGGGGCAAGTGCCAATTTATTATAGTGAGATGAATTCAGGTCGTCCATATGATAGTAACCCTCTTACATTCAGCACAAAGTATCGCGATGTACCTAATGCTCCACTATTCGCTTTTGGACATGGGCTAAGCTATACTACTTTCGATTATGAGAGTGTGGAACTAAATAGTTCTGAGTTATCAATGGATGGCGAGTTATCGATTACAGTCACAGTAAAAAACAGCGGCAACTACGATGGTGCAGAGGTTGTTCAACTTTACATTCGTGATATGGTGGCAAAAGGGGTATCACGACCATTGATTGAGCTGAAAGGTTTCGAAAAGGTATTCATCAAGAGTGGTGAAAGCGCAAAGGTAAACTTCACTATCACACCAGATGATTTAGCATTCTATCGTCTTGATAAAACTTTTGCACCAGAGGCTGGCGGGTTCAAGCTCTTTGTTGGAGGAGCATCAAACAATCTTCCTCTATGTGAGACATTCACATTAATAGAGTAATTGCTCTACTTAATATATACGAAAAGAGAGGCACCCAAAGAATGGATGCCTCTCTTTTGTATATGTAAGTTGAACTACAAAAGACCAATCTCGCTAAGTACCTCGTTAGTCTTGCGAACTGCTGCAGCTGAAGCCTCGAATGCAGCCTTCTCATCAGCGTTCAACTCGATCTCAACGATCTTCTCGATTCCGTTACGTCCAATGATAGCTGGAACTCCGATGCAGATATCTGACTGACCATACTCACCCTCAAGGTAGCAAGAACATGGGATCATGCGGTTCTGATCCTTGATGATAGCCTCAACAACTGAAGATGCAGATGCACCCGGAGCATACCATGCAGAAGTTCCCAAAAGACCTGTCAAAGTAGCACCACCAATCATAGTGTCAGCAGATACCTTTGCAAGCTGCTCCTCAGACAAGAACTGAGATGCTGGAACACCCTTGATAGAAGCCTTAGCAGTCAATGGGATCATCGTTGTATCACCGTGACCACCGATTACCATACCCTCGATATCTGAGATAGGAGCACCTGAAGCAAGTGACAAGTAAGTGCGGAAACGTGAAGAATCCAAAGCACCACCCATACCGATGATACGGTTCTTAGGGATATCTGTAGACTTCAATGCAAGGTAAGTCAAAGTATCCATTGGGTTAGAAACAACTACGATGATAGCCTCTGGAGAGTACTTAACAACGTTTGCGATAACCGACTTAACGATGTTTGCGTTAGTTCCGATCAACTCCTCACGAGTCATACCTGGTTTACGTGGGATACCAGAAGTGATAACAACAACATCAGAGTTTGCTGTCTTTGCGTAGTCGTTTGTCGCTCCGATCATCTTAGTGTTGAATCCCATAGTAGCTGACATCTGCATCATATCAAGCATCTTACCCTCAGAAAGGCCCTCTTTGATATCGATCAAAACAACCTCGTTCGCAACCTCACGTGCTGCCATAACGTTTGCGCATGTAGCACCTACTGCTCCTGCACCTACAACTGTAACTTTAGACATAATTTTATTTAGTTTTAAATGATAATTTCTATTTTGTTATGCACTTGCAAAGATAAGTGTTATTTTCATAACAGCCATATCTTTTGTAAGGTTTTTTTCAAAAACAGATAAATAATTACCTATCACGCCCCTCAATAATAAACTCAACCTCACGAAATAGATATCCATGCGTCTCGCCATTGTCACGACGCAACATCAATTCACCATGCTCATCTACCCTATCAATTGTCGCGCCGAATATTTCACCATTCGCCAAACGATAGGTGTGTCGTTCACCTAAACGATACAATAACTCATGATATTTTGTGTTGATCAACTCTATTTCACCTCGTTCGAGAGCTTCGCACCATGAAATCAATGCTGCGTGAACAGTTCTTAACACCTCTTCTCTCGGGAATCGTCTATTAGAGACATTACGCATAGAGGTCGGATTTGGGAGAGACGGATCGAACTCAACTTGATTTATGTTAAGGCCAATACCTATAACAGAGCGCGTTACACTCTCAGCATTGATAGAGTTCTCTATAAGTATTCCTGCCATCTTCTTATCCGCAACGTAGATATCATTAGTCCACTTTATACGCGACTCTATACCATATTGGCTCATAGCGTCACATAGTGCCAAGGCTGTGATCTGCGATATTCTAAACTGCTCACTAGGCTTCAAGAATGTAGGCTCTAGAACAACAGAGAAGGTGATATTATCACCCTCTCCGCCAATCCATTTATTTCCTCTTTGACCACGTCCAGCACTTTGTGAGTAGGCCCATATTACATCCAAATGGTGAAATACGGACTCTCGCCCAAGATTATTGGTAGATGTAGTCTCTTCGTATATATAGAGTTTCACTAGCTAATATTGAAATCACGCAATGTGTCGTTCAACGAAGTCTTTTTATCTGTTGACTCCTTACGACGACCAATGATCAAAGCACATGGTACACCATACTCACCAGCGGCAAATTTACGTGGATAAGTTCCCGGGATAACAACTGAACGAGGTGGTACATATCCCTTATACTCTACAGGTTCATCACCCGTAACATCTATAATATGTGTTGAACCAGTGATCACGGTGTTAGATCCAAGCACCGACTCACGACAGATCTGAGCACCCTCAACAACGATAGCGCGAGAACCGATAAAACAGTTATCCTCGATGATAACTGGAGATGCCTGAACTGGCTCCAACACACCACCAATTCCTACTCCACCACTCAAGTGAACATTCTTGCCAATCTGAGCACATGATCCAACAGTTGCCCATGTGTCAACCATAGTACCAGCATCGACATATGCACCTATATTTACATATGAAGGCATAAGGATAGCTCCCGATGCGATGTATGCACCATAACGAGCCACAGCCTGAGGCACTACACGTACACCCAACTTCTCGTAATCTGACTTTAGATCCATCTTATCATAGAACTCCAAACAACCAGCATTCATCGTGCGCATGGTCTGGATTGGGAAATACATAAGGATCGCCTTCTTTACCCACTCATTAACCTGCCATTTGCTATTCTCCAAATCAATTGGCTCTGCAGTACGCAACGCACCCTTGTCAACTAGCTCTACAACATCGCGGATAGCCTTCTTAACCGCCTCATCTGATAGCATTTCGCGGTTCTCCCACGCCTGCTCAATGATATTCTTCAAATCGTTATACATATGATATTCTAATTAATTTTGATGCAAAGTTATCAAAAATATCTATTATTTAGCTATTTTCTGACAACTTTTTAATATCTTTGCCCACGTAATTTTTTACACTAAATTTAAATAACGATTTTAATGAGGGTTTACAAGTTTGGTGGAGCATCGGTTCGTAACGCAGATGGCGTACGCAATCTCCACAAGATTATCAGCGATGAGCAGAATCTATTCATCATCGTGTCGGCAATGGGAAAGACAACTAACTCACTAGAGGTAGTTTTTGAGGGTGTTCAAAAGGGAGATAAACAGCTCTCAATGGAGCACATCACGGCTCTTCGAACCTACCATGCTGAGATAATTAACGATTTGTATGGCAAACCTACAACTGTTGCGCTCGTTGAGGAGCACTTCGCAGCGTTGGAGAAGATCGTCGAGGAGACTGTATATCGCACACAGGATGCAGAGCTTTGGTATGACACAATTGTGGCGTATGGTGAGCTTTTGTCTACAACAATCATCTCTGACTACCTTAACTCAGTCGGAATGACAAACCGTTGGATCGATATGCGTAAGGGATTCCTAACTGAGCAACGACATAAGGATGCATCTGTTAATTTGGAGGGGTCAACAATGCGCTTGTTGGCTTTGATGAATGGTACTACTGAGGGTGTATTCGTAGGACAAGGATTCATCGGATCAGCTCCAGATGGCACGACAACAACTCTAGGTCGCGAGGGTTCGGACTACTCGGCTGCTGTTGTTGCTAACATCTTGAACGCTGAGTGTATGGCTGTATGGAAGGATGTTGATGGCATCTTGAATGCTGATCCTAAGACATTCCCAGATGCTACAAAGATTGAGCAGTTGAACTACCTAGATACAATTGAGTTGGCTTATAGCGGTGCGCAGATCATCCACCCTAAGACTATCAAGCCACTTCAGAATAAGAATATCCCATTGTACGTACGCCCATTTGGCGACAAGACAAAGCCGGGAACAGTTATCAACGGAGAGGCACCACTTGTAGATATTCCAATCTTGATTTTAAAGAAGGATCAGGTGATGCTAACGATCCAATCTAAGGATTACTCATTCGTATTGGAGGAGCGTTTCGCGACTATCTTCTCACTAATGGAGCGTTACCGCATCAAGGCTAACTTGATCCACAACTCAGCTATCCGTTTGATTTTGTGTGTCGACAACTCATGGCATATTGACGAAATCAAGAAGGCTTTGGAGTCTGAAGGATTTGAGGCTAGCTCAGAGAGCGATATGGAGCTTCTTACAGTTCGTTGTTACAACGAGGAGTTGATGCAACGTTACGCATTTGGCGAAAATGTTGTTGTACGTCAAACAAATAGCAAAACTGTTCGTATCGTTCGTCGAAAGGCATAATTCTGACAGTTTAAACATCTTAGCAACGGTGATTCTTGAAAAAGAGTCACCGTTGTTGCTTATATTCTCCCGAAAATCACTATCTTTGTGCATTATAACAAGTAAATAATATGGCAAAAAACAACAGACAAGAGCCCACAGTAATTGCCTCTATAGTGCCGATTATAGTGTTAGTAGGGCTGTTATACGTATCGATAACTCTCTTTGGTACTCACTCTATTGCGGGAGCGAGCCAAATTGCACTTATTTTAGCCGCAGCGGTGGCGGTACTCATATCATTGATCTTTTACAATGGTAATTGGAGCAAGATAGAGAGTGCCATAGTAGAAAATATCACTGCATCTGCTACCGCAATCATTATTCTTCTATTGATAGGTATGCTATCGGGAACGTGGATGGTGAGCGGTGTCGTTCCGACAATGATCTTATACGGACTAGAGATCTTAAACCCCAAAGTTTTCCTAGCCTCTGCAAGTGTTATATGCGCGGTGGTCTCGGTGATGACAGGTAGCTCTTGGACAACAATAGCAACAATTGGAGTGGCGCTAATGGGAATAGGCACGGCACAGGGGTTCTCTGCCGGTTGGACAGCTGGAGCGATTATCTCTGGTGCATATTTCGGCGATAAACTCTCGGTCTTATCCGACACAACAATTATGGCATCATCAACCATTGGTGTGAAGATATTCGACCATATTCGATATATGCTCATAACTACAATTCCAACATTTACCCTCGCTCTTATTATTTTCATTATCGCGGGGTTCACAGTGGATGTAGACTCAACAATATCGGCAGATACCTACTCAACAATTTTGAGTAATAAGTTTAATATCTCCCCCTGGCTACTTTTGGTTCCGGCAATCACAATGTATATGATCGTTAAACGAATGCCGGCAATGATTACTTTGACTCTATCGTCGGTAATTGCTATCGTTGCAATGCTTTTGGCACAACCTCAGATAACAGCAGAGGTAGCAGAGGTCTCTTTGAGTGATCTTAATGGCTGGGAGATGACACGTGCGGCGATGATGAGCTGCTATGGACCAACATCCATAACAACCGAGTCTGAGGCGGTGAATGCACTGATATCAACACGAGGCATGGAGGGTATGTTGGTTACAATATGGCTTATTCTTTGCGCTATGTGTTTTGGTGGAGTGATGACTGGAAGTGGAATGTTGCAACGTATCACCTCACTTCTACATAGTCGAGTCAAGAGAACGAGCTCAGTTGTTGCATCGACACTTGTTGGCGGAATCTTCTTTAATATGTGTACTGCAGATCAATTTATATCTATTATCCTATCTGGCCGTCTATTTAATAAACTATATGACGAACGAGGATTAGAGCCTAGATTGCTTAGTCGTACTATTGAGGATTCGGCATCAGTAACATCGGTGCTTATACCCTGGACATCGTGCGGAATGGCACAAGCTAGCGTACTGGGCGTCTCGACATGGGTCTATTTCCCTTATTGTTTCTTTAATTTATTGAGCCCTATTGTATCTTATACAATTGCTGCTTTAGGATATAAGATAGTTAAAACCACGAAAAAAATCATATAAAATGAAAACACTGGTAATTTTCGACCTTGATGGTACATTGCTCGATACGATTGGAGATTTAGCAGCTTCATGTGACGAGGTGCTTCGTCGCCACAATATGACCACATATAGTTTAGATGAGTATAGACACTTTGTGGGTAATGGTATAGTTCGTCTTGTTGAGCGCGCTATCCCGGATGAATTGCGTAACGAGGAGTTCATAGCGGAACTACGCAAGGAGTTTGTAGCATACTACTATGAAAATATAGATACACACACTGCGATTTATCCCCAAATCATGTGGTTGCTTGAGGAGCTTAAGAAGCGTGATATTGCAGTTGCAGTTGCATCGAATAAGTTTCAAGATGGCGTTCGCAAATTGGTCGCTAGATTCTTCCCTAAAATCCATTTTGAAGTTGTATTAGGTCAACGTCCTAATGTGCCCCTAAAGCCAAATCCACAAATTGTTCGCGACATTATCCAAATCACCTCATATTCGCCAGATAAGATCTTATATGTTGGAGATTCTGGTATAGATATGGAGACTGCAAAAGCGGCAGGTGTCGAATCGGTGGGGGTAACATGGGGATTCCGCTCACGTGAGGAGCTTGTAGAGAGTGGTGCTGACCACATTGTGGACTCACCAAGAGAGATTCTAAAATTAATATAGTCAAAGAGTTATGGGTAAATATCCAGAGTTAAAAGAGCGATTTTTGAAGTATGTCTCTTTTGACACACAATCAGATGATAAGAGTGAGAGTTTCCCATCTACAGCTAAGCAACTAGAACTTCTTAGCTACCTAAAAGAGGAGATGAACAGACTCGGATTAGAGAATATTGTTCAGGATAAGTTTGGCTATGTCATGGCTACTATTCCAGCTAGCGAAGGGTGTGAATTGCGCCCCGTCATAGGATTGTTAGCCCATGTTGACACATCACCGGAGGTTAGTGGAGCGGATATCAAACCTCAATTTATTTCAGAATATGATGGCGAAGATATTAAATTAGGCTTTTGCGAGACAATCAAAGTTAGTGACTATCCTGAGCTAAAGAGGTTGGTTGGACATGAGATCATCACAACAGATGGCTCTACACTCTTGGGGGCTGATGACAAAGCTGGTATTGCAGTAATAATGAGTGTTGCTGCAATATTGAGATCTAATCCTCAGATTAAGCATGGAAAGATACGCATCTGCTTCACACCTGATGAAGAGGTTGGACGAGGTGTTGACTTTTTTGATGTGCGCGCCTTTGGAGCTGACTTTGCCTATACTCTAGATGGAGGAGCTGAGGGAGAGATTGAATTTGAAAACTTCAATGCGGCAGGTGCGAAGATCGAAATCACGGGGCATAATCACCATCCGGGAGCAGCAAAGGGGAGGATGAAAAATGCACTTGATATTGCATATGAATTACAATCAATGTTACCATTTGCTGAGAAACCTCAATATACTGAGGGTTATGAGGGATTTTTCCACCTTACGTCACTCTCGGGATCGGTAGAAAGCGCTGTGATGGAGTATATCATACGCGACCATTCACTAGAAAAATTCGAGGAACGAAAAGTTGCAATGTGGAGTATTGTCGATTTTCTTCAAAAGAGATATGGGGAGAGTGCACTAAAACTCACTTTGAAAGATCAATATTTCAATATGCGAAGGATGGTCGAGCCACACCCAGAATTAATTACGTTTGCCGAACAAGCGATGCATGAAGTTGGTGTTGATCCTATCAAATGCCCTATCCGAGGCGGCACAGATGGTGCTAGGCTCTCATTTATGGGGCTGCCATGTCCGAATTTATTTACGGGAGGTGGTAACTTTCATAGTCGTCATGAGTATTGCTCACTAACTACTATGGAGCGTGCGGTTGATGTAGTTGTGAAACTAATGGAGCTTTGGGCTAAATAAAAATATAATATGGTACAGAGAGGTGGATATTTTAGGGTGGCAACAGCTATTCCCAATGTTAAAATAGGAGCGTGTAGATATAATGCCGAACGAATTGCCGACCTTGTTATAGGTGCTGCAAATCGCGGCGCTGAGGTTGTTGTAACACCGGAGTTATCAATTACGGGTTATACTTGTGGTGATCTTTTTTTGCAGTCTCATCTCCAAAATAGTGCTATAGAGGCACTAGAGTGGCTAATTGAGACTTTAAAGTATGATGAGATAGTTGCTATTGTTGGAGTCCCTATTAAACATAGAAGCGTGCTTTATAATTGTGCCGTAGCATTCTCCAAAGGTGAAGTATTGAGCATAGTTCCAAAACTACATATACCTAACTACTCTGAATTTTATGAGAGTCGTTGGTTCGCCTCTGGGGAGGATATTGACCCAACGGCAACTATTGAGATATTAGGGCGAAACTACCCTATCTCAAGCAACTCTATTTTTGAGGTTAATAATGTTAGGTGTGGCATTGAATTGTGTGAGGATATGTGGGTCGCTACCCCACCATCATCCAAAATGGCCGATTATGCACACGTATTCTTCAACCTTTCGGCATCCCCTGAGGTGGTTGGCAAACATGATTATTTGATATCACTCATAGAGCAGCAATCAGCACGTTGTGTGGCAGGATATGTCTACTGTTCAGCTGGATATGGAGAGTCATCAACTGACCTTCTCTTTGGAGGTAATGGAATAATCGCCGAGAATGGACGTATCATCGAAAAGAGCAATCGATTCTCATTAGAAGAGCAGATTACTGTAGCTGATATCGATATTGAATTGCTCGAAAATTATAGAGTGAGAACAACTACATTTGGTAGAAGTGGAACGACAACGTGTCATTATAACTACAGCAATAGTACAGTTAATGCGTTAGACACTAAGAGTTTGGAGCGACACATAGATCCATCACCATTCGTTCCATCGGACCCTCTAAAGCGAAATGTACGTTGTGAGGAGATATTCGAGATACAGAGCGGAGGGTTAATTCAGAGGCTAGCCCATACAGGTTGCAAATGTGCAGTTATAGGAATCTCTGGAGGTTTGGATTCAACGCTTGCATTGTTGGTTACTGTTCGAGCATTTGATCGTTTGGGGTTGGATCGAAGAGGAATTATTGGAGTAACAATGCCGGGATTTGGAACAACCGGACGAACCTATAACAATGCTGTTACAATGATCCAAGAGCTAGGTGTGACACTCCGCGAGATATCAATAAAAGCTGCTTGTAACCAACACTTTAGCGATATTGGGCTATCGCTAGATGACAGATCGGTATCATATGAGAACTCTCAAGCTCGCGAGCGTACACAGATACTTATGGACATAGCAAACATGGAGGGCGGAATGGTCATAGGAACGGGTGATTTGAGTGAGTTGGCTTTGGGTTGGGCAACATATAACGGAGATCAAATGTCAATGTATGGTGTAAACGCCTCTGTTCCAAAGACATTAGTTCGATACCTTGTTGGCTGGGTAGCAGATCAAGAGGATAACTATAGAGTTCGAACAACTTTGCTCGATGTTATAGAGACTCCTGTAAGTCCGGAGCTATTGCCTGCGGATGAAGAGGGGAATATCGCTCAAAAGACCGAAGATTTGGTTGGGCCATATGTACTACACGATTTTTATCTATACAATTTTGTACGAAATGGTTTTAAGCCACAAAAGATTGCTGATCAAGCGTGTATAGCTTTTGCGGGCGAGTATGATCGTGAGACAATCATTAAGTGGTTGCGAATATTCCTACGTAGATTCTTCACTCAACAATTCAAACGTTCAGCAATGCCAGATGGCCCGAAGGTTGGAAGCGTGTCACTCTCCCCGAGAGGTGATTGGCGAATGCCTAGCGATGCAACATTTACAGAGTGGATTGAGGGGCTAGAGTAACCTTTTTGATATAAATAATGGCGTAAAGGTAGAGATAATTGTTAAAATTTATTACATTTGCACCTAATAGAAAATAATAATACAAAATAAGCAATATTTTAAGATGACTCCAAGAATAGCAGAGATCTTACGCCTAGAGGCTAAAGAGCAGAGCATCACCGTAAAAGGATGGGTGCGAACCAAACGTGGTAATAAAAATGTAGCGTTTATCGCACTTAATGACGGTTCTTGTGCCGCAAATATTCAAATTGTAGTTGACCTCGCAACATTCTCCAACGAGGAGATCTTGAAATCTGTTACTACAGGAGCTTGCGTTCGCGTTGATGGAAAGCTGGTTGCATCACAAGGTGCAGGCCAAGGTGTCGAGGTGTTGGCCGAGACAATTGAGTTGTACGGAGCTGCTGACCCTGAGACATATCCACTTCAGAAGAAGGGTCACTCTTTGGAGTTCCTGCGCGATATCGCACACCTTCGACCACGAACAAATACATTTGGTGCAGTGTTGCGTATTCGCCATGCAATGGCGTTTGCTATCCACCAATATTTCAACGAGCGTAAGTTCTTCTACCTCCACACGCCTATCATCACAGGTTCGGATTGTGAGGGAGCTGGCCAGATGTTCAATGTATCTACACTAAGCATGGACAATCCACCTCGTACTGAGGAGGGAGCTATAGATTACACACAAGATTTCTTCGGGAAGCCTTGTAACTTGACTGTTTCGGGACAGCTGGAAGGTGAGCTTGGCGCTATGTCTCTTGGACAGATATATACCTTTGGCCCAACATTCCGTGCTGAGAATTCAAACACTCCACGTCACTTGGCGGAGTTCTGGATGATCGAGCCGGAGATGGCGTTCTACGAGTTGGAGGATAATATGGATTTGGCAGAGGACTTCTTGAAGTACCTTATTAAATATGCTTTGACCAACTGTACAGAGGATCTTGAGTTCATGAATAAGATGTGGGACAAGGAGCTTTTGGAGCGCTTGAACTTCGTTGTAGATAACGATTTTATTCGTCTTGATTATACTGAAGGAGTCGAGATATTGAAGGCTTGCGGCCGCAAATTTGAGTTCCCAGTTGATTGGGGATGTGATTTACAGTCGGAGCACGAGAGATATTTGGTGGAGGAACACTTCAAAAAGCCAGTTATCTTGATCAACTATCCGAAAGAGATTAAATCGTTCTATATGAAGCAGAACGAGGATGGCAAGACTGTACGTGCGATGGATGTATTGTTCCCAAAGATTGGAGAAATTATCGGAGGCTCGGAGCGTGAAGCAGACTTTGGCAAGCTTTCTGCAAGGGTAAAGGAGCTTGATATGACTGAGGAGGATGTATGGTGGTATCTTGACACTCGTCGTTGGGGATCAGCTCCTCACTCAGGATTTGGTCTTGGATTTGAGCGTCTATTGTTGTTTGTGACAGGTATGGCGAATATTCGTGATGTGATACCTTTCCCACGCACACCAAACAACGCTGAATTCTAGACAAGTACGAACTTTATTACATAATATTGGGTTCGCACTTATAGCTATATCAAAGTGTGAACCCAATTTCTTTTTTTAATGGCGTTAAATCAAAGACAGGTGATGAGCCTCCAACAAAAGCTCTCACCACAACAGATACAGATGATAAAGTTGCTTGAGTTGCCGACAATACAACTCGAACAACGCATCAAACAAGAGATCGAAGAGAATGTCGTCCTCGAAGAGCAACCTACGCAAAACGAGGATGAACCTCAACAGCTCTCGATGGAAGAGTATCTCAAGGAGGATGACACTCCATCGTATAAAAGTCGTATAAATAACTTCTCGAAGGATGATAAAGAGCGTCCACTATTCCTCTCTGGCGGTCGGTCACTTCAAGAGTATTTAAGAGAACAGCTTGGTTATAAAAACCTTACGGAGAGAGAGGAGCAACTGGCGAACTTCCTTATTGGCTGCTTTGACGAAGATGGCTATCTGCGTCGTGATCTAGAGTCTATATGTGATGATTTAGCATTTTTGATGAATCTTGAAGTGAGTGTTGATGAGCTTGAAAAGAGCCTACGAATAATCCATCAATTGGAGCCTGCAGGGATAGGGGCAAGAGATTTAAGAGAGTGCCTACTTCTTCAAATGGAGCAGGTGTCACATCTCAATAGATCGCAACGACTTGCTAAAAAGATACTTGAACAGCACTTTGATGAGTTTGCAAAGAGGCATTATGAAAAGCTGATATCACGATTGCAGATTGATGAAGATGAGTTTAGAAATGCAATTACCGAGATAAGACGATTAAGCCCTAAACCGAGTAATCTTTACTCCGAGGGAGGGATGGATACAACGCCATATATCATACCAGATTTTATCCTTACATATCAAGATGATCGATTTGAGCTCTCGCTTAACTCAAACACATTACCAGAGGTGAAGATCAGCAATCGGTATATGGATATGATCCGATCTATGGTTGACTCTTCGGGTCATGTGAAGGAGAAGGATCGCGATGCTATGCAGTTTGTAAAGAGTAAAATAGACTCTGCGAAATGGTTTATATCAGCTATTAAGCAGCGTCATGACACCCTTGCACGCACAATGGAGGAGATTCTTGCGTTCCAACAAGAGTACTTCAAAGATGGTGACCCTTCGATGCTACGCCCTATGATACTTAAAGATATCGCAGAGCGAACCCATCTTGATGTTTCGACAATATCGCGAGTTGTTAATAGCAAATATGTTCAAACTCATTTTGGTATGATATTGCTAAAGTCTCTCTTTTCTGAGGCTATGCAGACGGATTCCGGAAATGAAGTCTCTAGCTATGAGATAAAAAACATTTTGCAACAATGTATAGATGATGAGAATAAACGTCGTCCGCTAACAGATGAGACTTTAATGGATATTTTGAACGCTAAAGGGTATCATATTGCTCGCCGTACAGTTGCAAAATATCGTGAGATGCTAAATATTCCTGTTGCTAGATTACGTAAACAGATATAAGCCTATTTACTTGATATAACGCAAAATACGTTGTAGTGAAGAGCGCCTAATTGGAGTTCCTTGGGTGAAATTCTCAAAATCTTTATCATCCATTGCTAACCACTCTTCACGAGTTAGTGGTGTGATGATACGTTGCATATCAGCGGCAGAAGCTAGCGGAGTTAGTTGATTATGAGGGCAACTTCGCTGGCATACATCACAGCCAAATATCCAACCAGCAAGAGGCTCATCACCAGAATCATCCCGCTCGATTGTGCGACATGCGATACACTTTCTTGTGTCAATAGTCCTGTTATCATTAATCGCAGATGCCGGACACGACGCAACGCACTTACGACACTCGCCACACCTATCATCCAGATAAACAGCATCATAGATATCGACACCTTGATCCAACAAGAGCTCACCTAACAAAACAAAAGAGCCATATTGGGGCGTTATCAGCAGTGATTGACGGCCGATCCAACCTAACCCAGCATTGACCGCCAAATGCTTTTCCAACAACGGTGCCGAATCTGTAAAGACACGGCCATTCAATTCTGGATAAATTAGCTGAAGATCTTTAAGGATATGTTTTAATCGCCTCTTTATCGTCTTGTGATAGTCTCGCATGAGTGCATAAGAGGCAACTCCTACCCCACTTGTTAAATCTTGAGTAAGCGATAAATCATTTTTATAATTGATGCCGCACACAACCACCGTCTTTGCTCCATCCATCAATTTGGAGGCATCGTAACGAAGATCTTGATTGCGATGTAGATAATCTAAGCCATCACCATAACCACGAAACAACCATTTTGAAAAACGATCAGCTGCATCGGGCAGGTACTCAGCGCGAGTCACACCACAAAGATCAAAGCCCGCCTTAATGGCGAGTTCTTTGATAACAGCAGAACTAACCATAATGTTGTTTATTGTGGTCTGTAACCTGCTTGTGCTTGCGAAAATGCCTTGGAGACCTGCTCTGCAACTTGATCCAAAGCTCCTTGAATCTTATTTCCAATCATCATCTTCATCATCATATTTAACTCTGCTTGCAAGACCAAACGGAAGCGTGTGTCATATGGAGCTACGCTATGCAGCTGAATCCAAAATGCAAAATCCATCGGGACACCATCTCCGTCTGGGACAATTTTAACATGTTTAGGAGTGGTCTTCTCCGCCATCAACAAGTTGACTGTAAATCCTTTTGCTTTAAAAGAGCAACGATCCTCGGTTGCCTCCCAATTTTCAACCTTGTCAGCTACTACCGGCGTGAGGTTCTGAAAATTACTTATTAGTGTGAAGATCTGCTCCGCAGGGAGTAGTATTTGATGTTGTTTTGATTCGTATTGTTTCATTTTTCTCTATTACTCTATTATAAATCGTCTTTCATTCTCACTCAATGCTTCAATTCGCACAAGCATAGCATCTTCAGGGAGTAACTCTTCAACCCTCTCTGCCCACTCAATGAGACACAAATTACCCGATGTAATATACTCCTCAAATCCAAGATCAATCGCCTCTTCGATGCGCTCAATACGATACATATCAAAATGAAAAATGGAGTCATCATCAGAGGTAACATACTCATTTACAATTGCAAAGGTCGGACTTGAGACACTATCTTCGGAACCCATAACTGCTGCAATCTCACGCACCAATGTCGTCTTACCAGCCCCCATTGGGCCATGCAATAATACAACTGTGCGGCCATCCAAAGAGTTCAAAATAGCCTCAGCTACTCCGCGTAGATCCTCAATAGAGTGTATTGTGATATCCTTCATGTTGTAAAATTAAAATTCGAGGACAAAAATAGTGTTTTTTGATTATAAATACTACCTATATCCTCGAATAATTATCTAAAATAAGATCTACCCTTTGGGTTTTAGCTCAATGTATGGAACTATCATCTCCTCCATTGAGATACCGCCGTGTTGGAATGTATCTTTATAATATCTGATATATCGATTTGCATCATTGTTATAGACCAAGAAATCTGTGTCATATGCAAAGATAAAGCTCGATGTTAAATTGCTCGAAGGAAGCTGTATCCTCTCCGGGTGTGTCACCTCAAATATATCACGTGAGTTATACGCAAGGTTTCTACCAGTCTTATATCTCAAATTTGCAGATGTCTGCTTATCTCCCGTTACCTTCACCGCTCTATCAACACGCACTGTTCCATGATCTGAAGTTATTATCACATTGTGACCACGCTCTGATAACAACTTCAAAATAGTATATAACTCCGAATGTTCGAACCACGAACGAGTAAGCGACCTAAATGATGCTTCGTCCTCCGTAAGCTCTCTAATGATATCTGTCTCAGTTCGGGCGTGCGACAAGATATCAAGAAAGTTATAGACGATTACCGATAGATCTGCATCATATATATGCTGCATATTATCCAACAACTTACGACCATGTTCCGGGCGAATCAATTTGTCAAATGTCATCTTATAATTTTTACCACACGTCTGAATCAAGCGCTTGAGGAACTCCTCCTCATACTGATTCTTTGCTCCATCCTCATGGTCATGCACCCACTTATCTGGCATAACCTTGGCAATCGAGAGCGGCATAAGTCCTGCAAAGATTGCATTACGAGCATATTGAGTCGCAGTTGGCAGAATTGCACAATAAAAATCATCGGTCATAATATCGAAATAGCCACGCAGTTGAGCTCCGATAGTACGCCATTGATCATATCTGAAATTATCAATCAGAAGAAGCGTAGTCTTCTCCCCCTTGTCGACCAATGGGAATATTTTGTCTCGCATCAACATATGCGACATAACGGGGCTATCAGCATCGCGATGATTGATCCATGTTTCATAGTTGCGACAGACAAATTTTGAGAACTCCTGACGAGCCTCCACCCTCTGATAAGTCAGCACCTCTCGAATACTCTCGTCGCTCGATCCAGATAGCTCAATCTCCCATGCCGAAAGTCGACGGTAGAGGTTACACCAATCCGCAAAGGTCGATGCCATCTGTAGCGACGAACTGAGTCGCCCAAATTCCGAACGATAATCTGCTGTTGACTGCTCAGTAACCAACTCCTGAGAGTGGACAAACTTTTTAATTGAGAGGAGCACCTGATTAGGATTTACGGGCTTTATGATATAATCAGCAATCTTAGATCCGATTGCCTTATCCATTATATTCTCCTCCTCACTCTTGGTGACCATTATCACCGGTGTGTCGGGGCGAAGCTCTTTGATACGAGGCAAAGTCTCTAAGCCTGTCATTCCGGGCATCATCTCATCTAGGATCACGAGATCAAACACACCTTCCGAAACCATGTCAATAGCATCATAACCATTATTACACGTCTCAACTTGATAACCTCTCTTATTGAGGAAAAGGATATGGGGTTTAAGTAGATCGATCTCATCGTCGACCCATAATATTTTGACCATTTACTGCAAAGTTTAGTGTACTACAAAGATAGTATTTATTATTATATATAATGGTTTTACACACGCTTTTATTGTGCATTTTGAGATTATTTCACTTAGCATAATATCCCAGAGAGACGTGCCGTTATATCGTCAAAACTTGATTAACTATGCAAAACATTCAGATATCTAAGAGTTTAGACTCTGTTATAGCAACTGCGACATTTGCTGCCGTGAAGAGTGGTGCGACACACTCTTTCGAGGACATTCTATTTTTGGAACTTATCACGCAATCCGATTCACTCAGCTATCAGCTTCTTAGAAGCAAGCTAGAGACTGAGCAGATACAACATATTGCGACCCAGATAGGTCGTATTACCTTTGCGGCACATACACCAAGTGAACTATCTCTTTCGGGGGTAACACCAGAGATATTCTATCGTGATATGTTGAATGCGATGGCTGTGAGTTACCCCGAGGCTCGTCGCATATCGACAATTCATGCTCTACATTTTATCATAAGCGACACAAAGACTGCTGCATCACGAATACTCGCGATGTTCGGTTTGACACTCGATAACCTAAATAAATACATTGCGGAGTATAGTTCACACAACGCATTGATTCCGGTTTTGGGCATAGAGACTCAACCACAGATTCAGCAAGCCAAGGTGACACCTCATAGTGAAGGACCACCACACCCTCTATCCAAGTTTGGTGTGGAGCTGACGGCAATGGCACTGCGTGGTGAGATAGACTCAGTCATTGGGCGCGACAAGGAGACTCAGAGAGTTGTTGAGATTTTATCTAGACGCAAGAAAAACAACCCGATTTTGGTTGGTGAAGCTGGTGTAGGAAAGAGTGCAATTATCGAAGGTCTCGCTATTCGGATGGCTGAGGGAGATGTTCCTCATACGATCCTCAACAAACGACTCTTCTCTATTGATATATCAGCTCTTGTAGCTGGCACAAAGTTTCGTGGTGAATTCGAAGAGCGTATGCAGCAACTACTGACAGCCCTACGTAAATCACAAGATGCGATTGTCTTTATTGACGAGATCCATACGATTGTGGGAGCAGGATCAACTCAAGGAAGTCTTGATACAGCAAATATCTTGAAACCAGCATTAGCACGTGGCGAGATCCAAACTATAGGTGCAACAACTATTGATGAGTACCGAAAAAATATTGAGAGTGACTCAGCGTTGGATAGAAGATTCCAAAGGATTGTTGTTGAACCAACGTCAGTGGAGCAGAGCATCGAGATACTTAAGCGAATTGCACCTAGTTACGAGGAACACCATCGAGTGAAGTATAGCGATGAGGCGATAGAGGCTTGTGTATCACTTTCAGACCGGTATATCACAGATCGACATCTGCCAGACAAGGCGATTGATCTACTTGATGAAGCTGGCGCAAAGGCTGCAATTATGTCTCAAAATGATGTTGTTCAAATCACACAAACCGATATTGAGCAGATAATCACATCGACTACGGGGATACCTGTTGAGAGAGTTGTAGGCGACGAATTACGCAGACTTCGCAATCTGGAAAGCCATCTAAAAAATCGCGTGATAGGGCAAAACGAGGCTGTTGATAGGTTGTCACGAACTATTATACGCTCTCGGGCAGGGATATCTGATGCATCTCGTCCGATAGGTGTGTTTATGTTCGTCGGCCCGACCGGAGTTGGAAAGACTCTACTGGCTAAGGAGTTGTCTCAATGGATGTTTGGACACAATCGATCACTCATTCGGCTCGACATGAGCGAATATGGTCAAAGTCACACATCTTCTCGACTCTTTGGATCACCTCCCGGATATGTGGGCTATGGAGAGAGTGGTGAACTTTCTGAGGCTGTACGGCGTAACCCATACTCCGTAATACTACTCGATGAGATCGAAAAGGCTCACCCTGATATCTTCAATGTGATGTTACAGATATTTGATGAGGGGCATCTCACAGATGGTTCGGGGCGTAAGATCGATTTTAAGAATACTATCATCATTATGACCTCTAACGTGGGTTCGCGCAGTGTGGTTGAACGCCCAAAACAGATGGGATATGCAACAACATCAAAACTAGAATCGGTGAAGTTGCAACCTCAAAGGAGCTACCAAACGGCACTAGAGCAACAATTTGCTCCGGAGTTTTTGAACCGAATCGATGATATATTGATCTTCAGAGGGTTAGAAGAGGATGATATTAAAAATATCGTAACGCTCGAACTAGAGCGTATATTTGATCGAACTCGTAGACTTGGCTACTCAATTCACATAACTGATGCAGCACGCAATGAGCTAGCAACGCTAGGCTACGAGTCAAAATATGGTGCGAGAGCTCTGCGAAAAACTTTGGTAAAGATGGTGGAAGAGCCTATATCAGACCTTATTATAAACGAAGAGTTGAGAATCGGTCAAAAAGTTATAATTGAGCGTATTCGCAACAATCGCGGCATAAAACTTCGTGTGGCGTAGAAACGAGAGGATGGTTAACAAGTCCCCTTAACACAGAGAGTGGCTAACAAGGATGAGTTTTGGGGCTTCGTGAAGGTTCTCAAACCGCAGCGTACTGAGGTACGTGAGGATTTGAGAGTCAAGAGAAGTGCCGAAAATCGCCTTGTTAGCCACTTGCTTTTGTATATTACAACTTAGGAATGATTCTTCTAGGTATATCCAACTTCTTGTCATCGCTACCAACAGCAAACGAACTAACATTATAGTCATTCTTAACCGGCCAGTAGCACTCAATACGATTATCACCCAAAGCGATATTTCCCAATTTCGTCCTAAACCAATCCGCCAGCTCACGATACTCTTCGGTATAAGCTATGTTGTCAACCTCATTCGGGTCCTTACGTAGATCAAAGAGCGCCATATCGACCTCCTCACGAGATGCTTCTAGAGCCCACATGATATCCTCATTTGGTCTAACCGTCTCTGATGGAGGACCATTTTTGCGGAGCTTCATAGAGTAGACAAAATCCTCACATCTAATATAAGATCGTGTACCAATTTCACCTATTACGTACTCACGTGGTTTTACTCGTCCATCGGCCGTATCACTGAGTGATCTTCCATCGAGATAGTCAAAGCGCTCATCCGTAACATCGAAACCTGCTGCCGATGCAAACGTAGGGAATATATCAACATACTCAACAAAATCACGCACTACCTTACCAGCTGGGAAGAGCGATTTATCTGATGAAACCGCAATAACTGCCGTTTGGTTTGATTTAAGGTAAGCCGAAGATTTGCAACAAGTACCCTGCTCTCCTAAGTGCCAACCATGATCACCACACAAAAAGACGATGATATACTCTTGGTCATTTCTCGCACAATAGGACTTAAACTCATCAACTGCCTCCCCCAACAGTTGATCACCCATCTCGCTGAATGCATAGTAATCTCTAATAAATTGTACCTTTTGCTCATCTGTAAACGAGGTGATCGAAGATCCATTTTGCCATCCCTTTACCTGTGCCGGCATCTTATCATACTCCTCTTGCGTAAACTCTGGTATCTTATAGTCGCGATCTAAATACTTATCTCTATACTCCTTCGACGGCATAACCGCAGTGTGTGGGAAATGGAATCCAAGGTTGATAAATTGAGGCTGATTGGTATTTGGCCCCTTTAGCGGGCGACCATTAAGGGCATTATAGTCTCTATTCTCATTGTTTAGATAATTCTTAAACTCCTCAGCAATACGCCCATCCATAGTTTTATGAGTTGGCATGGGACTCTCACCACCGATGATTGATGGGAAGCCGTATGGCTCACGAATTATATGGTGTTTCTCATCAAATTGCCTCATCGTCTCGACATCTTTAGGCGTAATTCCCTTATTTCCAGAAGCCAAGAAATACCCTACAGTACTTCCATCTGGATAGAACCACTTCTCATACATATCTGTTTGATCACCAATAGTTTGCACATATCGACTCCAATCAGTTACTCCGCTCTTATCAATATCTCCCTCCATCGAAACAATCTCATTATAGAAAGGAGATTTACCAAATGTCAACGGCTCTGTATAATCAAAGATACGTACACCTAATTTACCATACAATGTTGCGTTGTATCCCGCCTCTCGCATAACTTCAGGAAGCGTCTTCTCACAAAAATCATTCTCCGTATGGGCCAATCTAAAATCGGGAAGTCCATTGTGGTGAGCATAACGCCCCGTATGCATAGATGCACGCGACGGTGCACTTGCAGAGCAATTGCAATATGAATTTGTAAACAAAACACCCTCCGAAGCTAACTTATCGATATTCGGAGATGAGACATAGCCCAGTTCGCTTTCCGTTGTTCCTCGAACTGCCATATTCCAACACCCCAAAGCGTCAGCTCTATGGTCATCGGTTATGATCCACAAGATGTTTGGTTGCTCTTTAGCTTGCATCGGCACAATGGAGAGTGCCAATGGAAGCGATAAAAATAGATGAGTTTTCATTGTTTTTGGTTGTTAGGTTGTTATTGTATAAGTGGCTAATAAAGAGTTTTACCACTCTCTATTAGCCACTTACAAATTTAAACATTTTAACTCGAAAATGCAAATCAACTCAGATTATTATTCCATCTGCTGACTCTTAGCTACCTCAACAAATGCCAATATATTCTCTAGAGTTGTATCGCTCTCAACTGAGTGCGATGGCGAGAAGATATATCCTCCCTTACGACCCATCTCGATCAATCTCTTAGACTCCTCAATAACCTCCTCAGGTGTTCCGAATGGAAGAGTTTTTTGCATTGAGAGTCCTCCATGAAATGCCAACTTACCTAGGTACATACCATGAATCTCCTCAACATCCATAACCTCGGGTTGGAATGGATTGAAGCAATTCAAACCAGCCTCAATCAAATCTGGGAACAACTCGTCAACATCGCCACAACTGTGAATCATCACATATTTTCCAGCAGCATGAGCAGCGCCATACATACGCTGGATACGTGGATACAAGAACTCCTTCCAGATATCGTATCCCATGATCAAACCGATCTGCTGACCCCAATCATCGCCAAAATAGATAGCATCGATGTCATACTTCACCGCTTCATTGATCTGTGCAATATTATAGTCGCAAATCTTATCCAACAACTCGTGAACAAAATCGGGATTTAGATAGAAATCCATCAACAAATTCTCAATTCCACGCATTGACCATGCACGCTCATAAAGCGAAAAACCAATCTGGAAAACACGGAACATATCTGGCTTCGCTGCGATCTCAGGCTCAATATTAGCAAAGAAACGAGGGTCAAGCGGATTCGGGAATTCATATCCCTCCAATGTTGGCTCAGTCAATAGTACACTTCTAACATCACCAATATCCTTGTCGATACTTCTATCCCATACAACCTTAAATACATCTTGGTAGTCATCACCGCCAACATGAGTGAAGAACCCAATATCACTACCCAACTGTAGAATATGATTCCCCAGAACAGGATCCAAATCCTCAACTCCGTAGTACTCCTGAAGCATCTCCTTAGGCTCCTTTGTAAATTTGTAAGACCAAGGCACATATGGTGGCTGTCCGCCATCTAGCACCAATTTAACAATCTCTCTCTTTGTCATAATTGTATATTTTTGTTTATTTTAACATATTGAATAGTGGTACAACATACCCTATTGATATCAATTCGCATCGCCCTGCCATACGTCCCTCGCATCGTGTTACAACGCATTGACCCGGCACATAATGAATCATTAGACTCTCTCCATCTGTTGTGGTTACATAACCCTTGAGTCGAAGTGTGTCGTCAGTCAATGTCTCAAGAAAAGCATCCAATTTATCACGCTCAACCATCTGAGCCGACCTGAAACTTTTCGAAATATAATCACCATCTCCACAGCGAGTTAACTCGCCTAACCTCACAACATCGCTAGGTACATCACTCAACAACTCTCCAATTTCATATTTACCAAACACACCTCGTTTCTCACATGCCAATGGATTGATATCTGCAATCATTTTTGATACCCTATCCAACTGCTCCTCACCTACCAAATCACACTTATTGACCAACACAGCATCAGCAACTTGCACTTGATGACGAACCCCTACTATCTTCGATAAGGCAACTTCGAACCTCGGCGCATCAACGACTGTCAATATCCGCGATAAATAAGCAACACCCGCGACCTTTTTATCCTCCACCAACTCTGCGACTGCTATAGGATCTGCAATTCCCGAGGCCTCAACAATGATAATATCTGGTGTGTATCTCTCCACCATCTCGACTACTGCCTCTTTAAACTTAGCAAAGAGACATACACAGAAGATCGAACCAGTGTTGAGCTCCTTCATCGAGAAATCTCGACCTACATCTCGCAAAATATCACCATCGATACTCGTTTGCGAAAACTCATTTTGAATTACCGCAATACGCTTATTACCGGAAACATTTAATAACAATTCTCGAATAAGCGTAGTCTTGCCACAGCCCAAAAAACCTGTGACAAGAACTATTGCACTTTTTTTCATCTATTTCTTATCGAACGCCGCTTGTACAGCTGCCGTAATCTGCTCTACAGGTGGAATGTTTGAGATAAATGTAATCTCTCCATCTATCAAGATAGTTGGTATATTCTTCGTTCCCGAAGCAACCATAAACTCCACACCCTCTGGCAACTTAACAGAGTGCTCCTTGATAATTACCTTATCACCAAACGACTCAACACCACGAATGGCAGCCTCCCACATATATTGACACGCTGCACAACCCGTAGAGTCAAGTGTTACAACATCAACCTTAACAACATCCTTTTCAACATATGTTGCCAAATCAAGCGGTGTGACATTCATAACCTTTGGTCCTAGCGCTCTTACAACATCCTGCTGATATGGATCATGCAAGATATCGACACAAGCCTTCAAGTTAGCAGGCGGTGTTGCATAAGCCAAGTCACATCCCGGAGCCAAAATAAAACCTCGAGAACCCTCTCCTGCAATATCCAAACACTCAACTGTATCACGGCGTGCATCATCCTCATCACCCATCAAAAGTGCTAAAGTTAGCTTCAAATTACCTCCATAGCAGATATTATACTTCAAGCAGATATCACGCACGAAATCTAATGGAATATTCTCATCAATAGAGATATTATCAGGATTACAACGACACATAACATCAATATTGTGCTGAGCATGGCCACATACAAAGAATGATGACTTAGCACCCAACGACTTTATATGAGCAAATACCTCCTTACAAGGCTCTAGAATAAACTGTTCAAACTGATCTGGGCCAATTTGGCTACACATAGGATCAACAACCGCGACGATGTCACAACCTGCATCGATATAGTATCCGCTCATAGCTTGGCAAACCTCCGTACAGAACTTCATCACCTTACGAACTTGATCCTCATCCGTAAACATCATCATGAAAATATCTGTTCCACATAGGTGCAACGCCAATGTAAATGGTCCTGTAATAAGGCCATAAAGAGCTAAATCAGGATTTGCAGCACGAAGTCTCTTTGCAACATTCATAGTGATTGGAATACGTCCCTCATCTACCTTTGGAATTGAGAAGTCTGCCAACGTCTTTGTTCCGCCCTCTCCCATCGGGTGAGTCGATACTGATGGTGGATTATCCTTACTCCAAACAATTCCACATCCAAATATCTCTGCCTCCATCTGAAGGTCAAACGATACGGGGATACCATCAGGGTTATAAAGCTCAATAGCCTTCGTGAGACCCTCAAACATCAAATCCTCTGACTTTAGATAGGTCTCAGCATCTGCTCCTACCAACTGACCTGCATGCACACCAACAAATGGCACCCATGGAGCACGCTCCACAGCCTCACACGCGAAGGCTTTCATTACTAACTCTTTTCCTCTCATATTTTGGTTTATTATTTAGGTTTATCTTCTCATATAGCAATCCGTGCGCTTGCAGATTGCACATCCATATTTTTTCACTATAACGTCTTTACCGATGCCAACTACACCACTAATTGATTTTATGGGGTGCATAAGTGAACTATCACTCAGATCAATTCCGCAAATTCCCTTTGGTAACATTGCGAAAAACTTGTGCTGCTCCTCAATCCTCCAGCCACAATAGCCCGGACTAAAGCGATTAGTATGCTTCATCGACTCTGCCCCTGAAGCTATCTCCGCCTCTATCATACGTTCTATATAATCGCCCGTACACTCCACAATCAGAGTTCCAATGGCATCTATTATAAACGTATTTAGGATCTCGCCTTGTGCTGCACGATCATCCATCCACTTCTGAAAATCATCTCCCGCAGTAGCTACAAACATCACCACACTAGATGAGCGTCTCAATAGACCATTAATTGTCTTGCCAGAGACAAATTCACTCTCCTCGATACGCAACCGTTCGCCATCTATCTCTATATCATCATATATTTTGTAGTAATACGAAGGCTTTGCAACAGCAAGCGCTTCACTGAGTAGACCCAAGGCTAAGGCGCAGATTCCATCATCGGGAATTACATCACCATACCCCATAGCACGCCAGAGCTCGCCCTCTGGGAACTCAAGATCTGACGTCGAGACATATATAGTTTCACTATTTATCACGACCTTAAATTTGTCGATTATTATTATGCGCTCATCAACTCGCGAGCAACAGCAACAGCTGCATTCGCATTGCTGCTATAGCCATCAGCTCCGATCTTATCAGCAAACTCCTGTGTGATAGGCGCTCCACCAACCATAACTTTCACCTGAGAGCGAATACCCTCACTATCCAATGCTGCGATTACCTCGCCCATATATGTCATTGTTGTTGTCAAAAGAGCAGACATACAGATAATATTTGCACCACTCTCCTTAACTGAAGCTACGAATTTCTCAGCTGTAACATCAACACCTAGATTGACAACCTCAAAACCGCAACCCTCCAACATAGAGGCAACAAGGTTTTTACCGATGTCGTGAAGATCACCCTTAACCGTACCTATGGCAACTACACCAACTGCCTCTCCACCAGTGCTCTTCAAAAGTGGCTTCAAAATATCTAGCGCACCCTTCATTGCGCGTGCTGCCATCAACAAGTGTGGGACGAAAGCCTTACCCTGCTGGAAAGCCTCACCGATCTCCTCCATTCCCTTGATCATGTAGCCATCAATAAGCTCTTGAGGTGTTACGCCATCAGCTAGCGCTTGGTTTGTCTGTGCGATTGCCTCGTCCAATTTTCCTGTTACGATTGCTCGGTCTAGTGTGTACTCTGCCATATTCAATTTAGATTTAATTAGGTTAAGTGGTTAATTATTTTTATATCACAAAGGTAGTGAAAAAAAATCACATCTGTTTTATTGATTGTTGCATATTTATTTGTTATATTTGCACATAAAGGCCAAACATAGCAAATTTATGGCAAAAAGCATAGAATTAGAGAGAATAGACAACAATAGCGACAATGGATTCCGTTACGGAATGATGGAGTGCAGATACTTCCCTAAGCGCCTCCATTTTCACCCCGAGATGGAACTTGTCTATATAAGTAAAGGTGAAGGTTTATGCTTCGCCGGGGATGGTATTACCCAATTTAAACCGGGCGAACTATTCTTCTTCAGCTCCAATATTTCACACTATTTTCGTAGCGCGCCACAATTCTATGCCCCGAACTACCCACTGAAATGCGGATCGACATACCTTCAATTCAAAGAGGGTGTTCTGCCTGCTGATTATCGTTCTATGCCCGGATGTAATAACATATCGAGGCTAATTATCAAAGCTGAACAGGGTTTAAAATGGAGCTTTAAAGATATCGACACATCCACAATAACTCAAATTGAGAATATGGAGGTAATGCATGGGTTTGAACGTCTCATACAACTATTCGATGTTCTGGACAAACTTGGGCAAAATATCGATAAAAGCTCAACGATCGCCTCTCTGTACACAGCGCAAACAAAGCATAGTACAGATAGTGCATATAAAAAGGTACTGGAGTATATAACTCACAACTTTCACAGAACGATTACTCTTGATGAGTTAGCGGATCATGCCGGAATGAATCGCACGGCACTTTGTCGACATTTCCGAAATCGAGCTAATCGATCTATATTTGATTTCCTTCTAGAGTTTCGCATTAACTATGCTCGACAACAGCTTTGTTCGACACACCTTCCGATATCAGAAATTGCACTGGAGTCAGGATTCAACAATCTCCCTAATTTCAATGTGCAATTCAAGAGACTCACTAATTGCACACCCGGCGAATATAGACTTCGAGGAATGATCAAGTAGCATTGCAATCACTTGATTATCACCGCATTTACAATTCTCGACTTCGAGCGTTGATTTATCTCATTTTTCAAGGCTTCACGCTGGTAAAATAGCTCTTGGCGAATTAGGCTAGACTCGATCTTTACATATAAAATATGGTTATCCAAACGTAATTCAGATGTCATATTTGCGATATGCTCCCCAACTATTTCGCGCCACGTATCTGGCAATTTTCCCTCAGCGATACGTGCTGCAACGTAAGGCCTATCGAAAAACTCCTGCAGCACTTCTCCCACTAACATTGTTTTAGTTCGTCTCATAGCGCAATCATATCTTACTTATCACACCACCTTCAACATCAAAAAGGGCATACTCAACACTCCCCTTGTCGAGTGTTGTGCGAAGTCGCTCTTGATTGCAATCAGAGATAAATATCTGCCCAAAAGCATCTCCGGCAACCAAGTTGATGAGTTGCTCCACACGTCCTCGATCCAACTTATCAAAGAGATCATCAAGCAACAAGATTGGATACTCTCCTTTCTTTTCACGCACGAGTTGATACTGAGCTAGTTTGAGTGCTACAAGAAATGACTTTTGTTGCCCTTGAGAGCCGAATTTACGTAGTGGGAATCCTCCTATTTTGAAGACAACATCATCACGATGAACACCAACTGTTGTATATCCATTAATAATATCACGCTGACGAGCCGCCTGCATCAACGTCAAAAGATCTCCATCTATGAGTTGAGAACGATACTCCATAGAGACCTCCTCCCTACCACCGCTCAAAAGTTGGTAATAATTACACACGAGAGGTATCATACTTTCAATTGTCTCACGTCGAGTCTGCTCAATCACTTGAGAGTGAGGCTCGATCTGTTGATCATAAATTTGGAGCATTGTTTCATCACCCCCACTCTTCAAGACCCGATTTCTCTGCACGATCAATGCGTTATACCTAATCAATGAACTTAAATATGTAGCATCAAATTGAGAAATAAGCTGATTTAGAAAGCGTCGACGCTCCTCAGCCGAATCACTTATTAAGGCCGTATCATATGGCGAGACCACAACTACAGGGATCAACCCCACATGATCCGACATCTTCTCATACTCCTTACCATTTCTTTTGAGCACCTTCCCCCCCGAGCGTTGAGTCGAGTAGCTGCAACTAATTGTCTCGTGACGTTGGGTAGATGTTGAGTAACGACCATCAACAACGAAGAAATCGCAACCGTGACGTACGCTCTGCCCATCGGTGAGCGGCAGCATCGACTTACTCATCGATAGATAGTAGATGGCATCGAGCACATTACTCTTACCAGCGCCATTATCCCCAACAAGGCCGTTGATACCACAAGCAAAGTCAAGTTGAGACTGCTCTATATTTTTAAAATTTAGTAGTGACAGGTGTTCCAGAAACATAGTGACATATCTGTTTTGAGTGGATAAAGATACACAAAATGAACGATAAACCAACAACAAGCTCCCTATTTTTAAATTTTGGTTAGTTTTTTACCTATAGATTAACGAATATTAGCAAAAAAATGCTACTTTTGTATCCCGATAGTTCACCACTAAGAAAAAGAATAAAAACAAATAATAATAAAAAAACAACAATGGCACATCAAAATGTTGAAACATCTCAAATCGAGGATTTGGGAACAGTAGCAATGACAAAGACTGAGACGTTCTTCGAGGAGAATGGTAAAAAGATTACAATTGCAATATTTGCACTATTCATCGTTGCAGCTCTTATCTTTGGTTACAAATCATTAGTCATGGATCCAGCAGAGTCAAATGCATTTGATGCAATGTACACTGCTCAAGCTCGTATTGAGGGTGCAACCCCAGACTATCAGCTAGCATTGGATGGCGATGCAGCAACAGATGGTTTCTTGGATGTTATCGAGAACTACGGTTCTACAAAGGCTGGTAACATCGCAAACCACTACGCAGGTATCTGTTACCTAAAGTTAGGTGACAGCAACAACGCCCTTAAGTATCTAAAGCAGTACAAGGCTCAAGATGGTGTTCCTGCACAAATCATCAATGCGCAGAATCTAGCATTACAGGGAGATATCGCAGTAGATGCACAGGATTACACAGGAGCTGTTGCTCTATTTGAGAAGGCGGCAGCGGTTTCAACAAATTCACTTACAACACCTCTTTTCCTACGTAAAGCTGGTGTAGCTGCACTAGCTGCTGGTGATACAACAAAGGCAAAAGCTATATTCGAGAAGGTGGTAATACAATACCCAACCTCTGTAGAGTCTGATAGCGCGGCAAAATACCTAGGATCGATCGAGTAAATATATGGCTACTAAGAATCACAATCTATCTCAAATAGACTCTCCACTTCCTTCAGCAGCCCAGATGCATTTCGGCATCGTGGTTGCAGAGTGGAATCCTGATATCACCGGAGCTATGGCCGAAGGTGCTGTTAACACCTTCAAAGCTGCTGGATGTCCAGAGGAGAATATTACAATAAAGTATGTTCCGGGAACTTTCGAACTCCCATTGGGAGCACAATTCTTTGCTGAATATACAGATGTTGATGCAGTGGTTGTTTTAGGATGTGTAATACAAGGTGACACGAAACACTTTGACTATGTATGTGATGGCGTGACCCGAGGTGTTACTGCTGCATCTCTAAATTTCAACATTCCTATTGGATTCGGCGTACTTACTGTAAATGATATGCAGCAAGCACTCGATCGTTGTGGTGGAATTCACGGAAATAAAGGTGATGAAGCAGCAGCAACAGTTATCAAGATGGTTGCTCTACAACATGAGATGGTAAAGGCACACGAAGAGAATATGAATGGTAAACTGAACAATCGTTCAGCAAACTAATACGCAAGATCAACCCAAATAAATAAGCGGCTGTTTTAAGGACAGCCGCTTATTTATTGTTATATATTCTCCTCTACTCGAATGAGTGAATCACAATACCCGAACGAAGCTTTGGCTCGAACCATGTAGTCTTTGGAGGCATGATATTTCCAGAATCAGCAATATTGATCAACTGCTCCATAGAGACTGGATATAGAGCGAAGGCAGCTGCCATATCACCGCTATCTACACGCGATTGAAGCTCCCCTAGGCCACGAATACCACCTACGAAATCAATTCGTTTTGATGTGCGAAGATCTCCGATATTAAGATGCTTATCCAATATCAGATTAGAGAGAACCGTCACATCCAAAACCCCAATAGGATCTGAGTCATCATACGTTCCCTCCTTTGCTGTCAAACTATACCACTCGCCAGCAACGTACATCGCAAAGTTGTGAAGTGACGAAGGAGTATATATCTCAACTCCAACTTTCTCAACCTCGAAACTCTCCTTCAACGCCTCGACAAACTGCTCAGCTGACAAGCCATTAAGATCCTTCACCACACGGTTATAATCGATAATGCGAAGCTGCGATGCAGGGAACGATACAGCTAAGAAGTAACAATACTCCTCCTCGCCAGTGTGCGATGGGTTGTTAGCTTGACACTCCTGACCAACTCGTGCAGCAGCAGCTGTACGGTGGTGACCATCAGCTACATATAACGCTGGTACTTCAGCAAAGATCTCCGTGATCTTCTTATTCACCGATGCATCGCGAATAATCCAAAAGTGGTGTCCAAAACCATCCTCTGCCACGAAATCATAGTCAGCCGCATTCTCTGCAACAACCTTTGCAACAATTGCATCGATCTCTGCATTGTCGGGATATGCGAAGAATACAGGCTCAATATTCGCCTTTTGGTTGCGCACATGAATCATACGATCCTCCTCTTTATCTGGGCGGGTCAACTCATGCTTTTTGATTGCTCCCGACAAATAATCCTCATAGTGACAGCACATAGCCATTCCATATTGAGTGCGACCATTCATCGTCTGAGCATACACGTAGTAATACTCCTCAGAGTCCTGCTCCAACCAACCCTCTTTTCGCCACTTCATAAAGTTCTCGACCGCCTTCTGGTAAACCTCGTCTGAGTGCTCGTCAGCGATTGGATCAAAATCGATCTCAGGTTTGATAATGTGGAGCAAAGAGCGCTCTGTAGCCTCAGCCTTTGCCTCCTTTGAGTTCAATACGTCATATGGACGTGACGCTACCTCAGCAGCGTATTGCTTTGGTGGACGAATACCACAAAATGGTTTTACCTTTACCATTACCTAATGCTTTTAAACGAAAAAAGGGTATCTAACTTTTCCACGCCAGACACCCTCTATTCTAATATTTAATACTACTTATTCACTTGATACTTCGTGATTCCATCCTTCAAGAATCCAACGATCTGAGTCGCTGCAGCCAAACCTGCGTTGATGTTAGCCTCTGCAGTCTCTGCTCCCATCTTCTTTGATGTTGCAAAGTAACGCTTGCCAAACTTCTCAGCCATTTCAGCATCTGTAGATGGTGCGATATCAGAGATATACTTAAGATCCGTACGCTCCTCCATAGCCTTGATGATACCAGCCTCGTCGATAACCTCCTTACGAGCTGTATTTACCAAACAAGCTCCCTTAGGCATAGATGTCAAAAGATCATATCCGATAGAACCCTTAGTCTGAACTGTAGCTGGGATATGTAGTGATAGGAAGTTAGCACGAGAGTAAAGCTCTTCAATAGATGAAACCTGCTCAACACCATCGTTAGTAAATACTGAAGCATCAGTTACAAATGGATCGAATGCAATAACATTCATACCCATAGCCTTACCCTTCAAACCTACCAAACGACCTACGTTACCATAGGCGTGAATAGCCAATGTCTTTCCGATAACCTCCGATCCTGTGCCCGGAGTGAATTGGTTGCGTGACATGAATACCATCATCGCCATAGCAAGCTCCGCAACAGCGTTAGAGTTCTGACCCGGAGTGTTCATAACAACGATTCCGCGCTCTGAAGCAGCAGCCAAATCAACATTGTCATATCCTGCGCCAGCACGAACTACGATCTTAAGGTTCTTTGCAGCAGCGATTACCTCTGCTGTAACCTTGTCCGAACGGATGATGATAGCATCAACATCTGCTACGGCACTCAAAAGATCTGCCTTGTCACTATATTTCTCCAACAAAGCCACCTCAAAATCAGCCGCTTTGATAATCTCCGTGATACCATCTACTGCCTCTTTGGCGAATGGCTTCTCAGTTGCAATAAGTACTTTCATATTTCCTTATATATTATTTGTGCATTGTTTCGAACTCCTGCATACAAGCGATAAGTGCCTCTACGCTCTCCTTTGGAAGTGCATTGTAGCATGATGCGCGGAAACCACCAACCAAACGGTGTCCCTTGATACCAACCATGCCCTTGCCCTTAGCGAACTCCATGAACTCACTAGCCAACTCCTCGTTGCCCTCGCTCATCACGAAGCAGATATTCATATTCGAACGATCCTCATTAACAGCAGTTCCTACGAACATTGGGTTGCGATCGATCTCCGCATAAAGCATACCAGCCTTCTCAACATTACGACGCTCGATCTCCTTGATACCACCTACAGACTTAACCCACTTCAAAACCTCGTTCAACACGAAGATTGGAAGTACTGGAGGAGTGTTAAACATAGAGTCGTTAGCGACATGTGTATTATAGTTGACCATTGAAGGAAGGTTGTCACCCGACTTCTCCAACATATCATCACGAATGATAACAAACGCGACACCTGCAGGTCCCAAGTTCTTCTGAGCACCACCATAGATCATTGCATACTTGGTAACGTCGATCTCATGGCTCAAGATGTTAGAGCTCATATCTGCGATAAGAGGAACATTGATATCAAGATCACTCTTATACTCTGTTCCGTAGATTGTGTTGTTAGAGGTGATGTGTACATAATCAAGATCTGCTGGGATCTCTACCCCCTTAGGGATATATGTGAAGTTCTTGTCAGAAGATGTAGCAAGCTCTACAACCTCACCATAAACTTTGGCCTCTTTTAAAGCCTTCTTTGACCATACACCAGTGTTGATATAACCAGCTTTTGATTTTAGGAAGTTCGCAGGAACATTGAAGAACTGAGTGCTTGCGCCACCTCCAAGGAATAGGATTTTGTAGTTGTCGGGGATATTCAAGAGCTCCTTAAGGAGTCCTTTAGCTTCGGCGAGCACATCTTCAAAATCTTTCGTGCGGTGCGATATCGACAGCAGAGAGAGTCCTGAACCATTTAAATCAATGATTGCCTTAGCGGCAGCTTCTAGAGCCTCTTGCGGAAGAACCGATGGTCCCGCATTGAAATTGTGCTTTTTCATAAAGTTTGAAATTGTTTGTATTTTTGTAGTTTTATACCTAATATTTTCTATTAATAATAAAGTAAAGATGCAAAGCAGCACCCTCCCCCAATTTTACAAGTTGCAAAGTTAATGAAAAAATCTCCAATTATACCATATTTTCAATTATTTTTAATATTAAAAGTTTATAAAACCCAATTTTGAATTTGTTTTTATTACTTTTGTGAAAAATATACAAGAAAAATGATTAGATCAATGACAGGTTTCGGTAAATCCGAAATAGAAATTACAGATAAAAAGATAACAGTCGAGATCCGAACTCTCAACTCTAAGCAGCTAGACCTCTCTCTTAGAATGCCATCGGCATATCGAGCGGTAGAGTTTGATTTGCGATCTGCACTCACTAAGGGTGTGCAACGCGGCAAATGCGAAGTCTCTGTATCGATAGCATCGACCGCTGTTCAGACAGCAGCTGTTGTAAATGAGGTTGCTTTTGCGGAGTATTGTCGTCAAATACGTGCCGCCTTGCTCGCGGCGGGTGTCGACGAGGAGTTGTCGCAGAGCAGTGCAATGGCAGCACTCAAGATGCCAGATGTTGTATCGACTCAATGTGAGGTTATATCTGAGCAAGAGAGTGCGAGTATTCTAACAGCGTGCGAGCAGGCGATCACACACCTTAATAGTTTTAGAGAGCAAGAGGGTGCGATACTAATTGCAGACCTTCTACGTCGCGTTGATTTGATCGAGGAGTATATGGTGGCTGTTGAGCCATTCGAAAAGCCACGCATTGAGGCTATCCGCGAACGCATTCGCGAGCACATAGCAAAAGAGCGAATAGATGTGGACCGCAATAGATTGGAGGCCGAGATGATATTTTACGTTGAAAAACTGGATGTAACCGAGGAGAAGGTTCGCCTAAGCAACCACTGCAAATACTTCCGCGAGGTGGCGGCTGAAGAGCAAGGTGTCGGACGTAAATTAGGATTCATCGCTCAAGAGATGGGACGAGAGATCAACACTCTAGGGTCAAAATCAAACGATGCTGATATGCAGCGCTTGGTAGTTCAAATGAAAGATGAGCTAGAGAAGATTAAAGAGCAAGTACTCAATATTTTATAGTTATTATGTTAAAGAATAAATTGATCATATTTTCAGCACCTAGCGGATCGGGCAAAAGTACTATTGTAGCTGAGTTACTAAAGCAATTTCCACAGCTAGAGTTCTCGATCTCTGCAACATCACGCGCACCACGAGGCGCGGAAAAAGATGGTGTGGAGTATTTTTTCTTGTCTCAAGCGGAGTTTGCCAAACGTGTTGCAAATGATGAATTTGTAGAGTGGGAGGAGGTCTATGCCGGCACCTGTTATGGCACTCTAAAATCGGAGATGGAGAGGATTTGGGCTAAGGATAACGTCATAATATTTGATGTTGATGTCGTTGGTGGACTTCGCTTAAAATCGATCTTTGGGGATGCAGCTTGCTCAATCTTCATCATGCCACCATCAGTCGACGAGCTACGACGACGATTGATTGGACGAGCTACTGACAGCATGGAGGTGATCGAAAAACGTGTGGCTAAGGCTGCAATGGAGATTGAAAAGTCGCCAGAATTTGATGTTATAATTGTGAACGATGATCTACAAGTTGCGGTTCAGCAAACTACAGAGATGATCTCAACATTTTTGGAGGGTTAAGTGAAGCGCGTAATGTTATATTTCGGGTCGTTTAATCCGATCCATCGTGGTCATATCGCACTTGCGGAGTATGCCATAGAGCAAAATCTTTGTGATGATTTGATAATGATCGTGTCGCCTCAGAATCCGCTCAAAGAGTCATCCGAATTAGCACCTGAACTAGAGCGCTTTACGATGGCTGAATTAGCGTGTGGAGGGTCAAAATACCCTGATAATATCAAGGCTTCGGTAATCGAGTTTATGTTGCCAAAGCCATCATACACAATAAACACGTTGCAACATTTAACCACCGAGTACGGATCAGCAATGAGCTTTTCGATACTTGTTGGGGGTGATATAATTGAGCAATTTGAGAAGTGGCACGATTACCAGAAAATACTCGACAACTACCCTATTTTTGTCTATCCACGCACGGGTGAGAGGGTCGAAAAGTATCTTGATCGCATAACACTTTTGCAAGATGCCCCAGCTCTGGACGTTAGCTCAACAGGGGTGCGTTTAGCTCTTATGCGAGGGGAAGATACCTCTAATATGATAGCCCCTGAGGTTGCCAAACATATCAAAGAACAGGGATTTTGGAGTGAGGAGAGCTACTTCGAACTGCTATCAAAGAAGATAGAGGACGAACCGGAAAATATTGAACACTACATCGAGCGAGCAAAGTGGCACTATAAACGAAATGGTTGGGGCGAAGCTCTAAATGATTTCAACAGAGCGCTGAAACTAGAACCCGACAACAAGGTTGCAAATGAGATGGCAAAAATGGCTCGCGAGATTTTAGAGTTCAGATACACAGATATTTACAATCCGTAAAACAACGAATTATGATGATCGAAATAGACGATAAAATCGTCAGTATAGATATTCTAAAGGAGCATTTTGCATGTGATATAACAAAGTGCAAGGGAATATGCTGTGTCGAGGGGAATGCTGGTGCTCCACTTGACATCGAGGAGGTTGATCTTTTGGAGGAGGAGTATGAGTTATACAAGCCATACATGACCCACGAAGGGATTAAAGCAATTGAGGGGCAGGGTTTTATGGTTATTGACAGCGATGGAGATTACACCACAACACTCGTTAATGATGCCGAATGTGCATATGCCTATACCGAAGGAGATTTGACTCTTTGTGCGATTGAAAAGGCGTGGATGGAGGGAAAATGTACATTTCGCAAGCCAATATCGTGTCACCTATACCCTATTCGCCTGATCAACTTCAAGAGTGGAGGTGTCGGGTTAAATTACCACCGCTGGAGTGTCTGCCGTTCAGCTTGCGAGAATGGATGCAAATTACAGATGCCGATATATAAATCGCTAAAGGATGCTATCGTAAGACGTTTTGGTGAGGATTTTTACAAGGCACTAGAGTGTGCTGCAGATATTGTTGAGTAACAACTACAACCAAGGCTGCCCCATACCATCTGCAATTTTCTCCACTATTATAGACATATATGCGCGTCTTTCATAGCGCGATATAGCGGTCAATCCATAATGGTTGCAATAGAAGAGTTCATCGAATGAGGTGAGCTCTTTTTTTGTTATATCACACTCCACAATTTCGAGCCCACATCCTTTGGCTGACTCAATAACTATCGCACGTTCAACACACTTAATTGATCTAGAGGCATACAAAGTGTGTTTTACGATACCAAATATCGCAGCACCATCAGCGGAATAAACAACGCCATCCGCACCACATTCAAGAACTATTTCACCCCCCAAATTATTAGCAATATCTTGAGCAAAAGATAACACCTTACGACGAACAGAGCTAGAGCGCAATCCGAATGATGAGTTAAAAGTAAGAGCCTGAGCTGATGGGGATAAACACCTCAATGCATAACCATTATAGATTGATATCTCATTGATATGCAAATCTATATGATAATCTATATCAACTTTTACTTCAACATAAACCGACACCTCTGTAGGAGCGCCTTTTAAGCGAAGCAGCTGAACGATATTGTCAAATATTTCCCGCGCATTGAGCCTCAACGGCCGAAAATATATCTCCATGAAGCTATCCTCTAATATACGACAATGCTCCTCGACAAACAACGGATGGTGTGCGAGTGTATGGATTGTCTGATATATATAGTTAGCATTCATCGTCAAATCTATGCTGCAAAGATTTTCAATAGTAACTCCCGAAGCAACTCGCCCTCCGTTGCGCCACCCGTATTCATACCTTTGCTCTTTGCATCGTATTCGCGCAATAGCCCCAGTATAAAGAACACCTTCTTATTTGGCCACACTCCGCAAATCTGCTTTAACTCTGATACGGCATATGGATTGCCAACCTTCAACACCCTCATCAACTCCATGTCACTAGGGAAAGCCGCTCCTCTATGTTGCGTCATCCATCGAAGATAGTTCAACGTAAAGAGTTGTTTAAAATTATTAAACAACACCATTACCGTCAACAACAATGGATATGATTTTTGATTCTGCGAAAAATGGTCCGCTATTCTAAGTGCACGTTTTGCATTGCGATTAAGCACGGCATTGCACAGCTCGAAATTATTAAACTCTTTCGAGATTCCAATATGTTGCTCAATGTGCTCATCCGTGATCTGCTGCGTTCTTTCAGGTAGCGCTATAATCAATTTCGACACCTCACCTGCTATCTTCGATATATTTGTCCCCAAATTCTCCGTCAACATAGCGAGCGCCTTGGGTGTTAGAGCCAACCCTCTAGATGATAGATACCCCGACAACCACCCACCGATCTCATAATCTCGCGGATGAACCGTCTCTAAAACAGTGCCATTTTTCTGGATAGTTTTATATAACTGCGAACGTTTATCCAGAGTTTTCTCCTTGTGGCAAAGGATCAAAATAGTTGATTGCACCGGCGAATTGGTATAGATCGAGAGCTTTTCAATCCCCTTCATCTGCTGTGCCTCTTTAACAATCACCACTGAATGGCCACCCATCATCGGGACTTGACGGGCTTGATTGATCACCACTCCAGCTTCACAATCTCGACCATATAGCGTGATTTGGTTGAATGATTGTTCAGCCTCCGACAAAACTGTAGAGGCGAGCAGATCACACACTTCGTCAATGAAATAACTCTCCTCCCCCATCAATAAATAGATAGGAGCGAAGCGTCTGCCCTTTACATTCGCCATTATTGTGTTGTATGTCTCTACGCTCTCTTTGAAGCTGTATCTCTTTTTTGCCACTGCTGCCTCTCTATATTATCTCTTTTGTGATCTTTAAAACATTTTCGCTCTCCGATTCCAACTTATATCGATCATCTATCCTGCGGCCAATCAACCACACAATATCATCACCAGATAGCAAGACAAACTGCCGCTCTTTCTCTGGTTGCGACACCTTCTCATCTATCAAGAAATCACTGATTTTCTTATGCCCACTCATACCTAGCGGAACAAAGCTATCCCCCTCTACCCAACGACGCAAGATGAGTGGAAATTGTAATTTATCACAATCTAATAACGCAATATTATTCCCCAGATCAAACGACTCGATCAGATCTATCACAATATTCTCTAAATAGAGCACAGAATTCCCACAATATACCCTACCAGCACCCTGAACAACCTCGATCTGACAACTATCACACTGCTCGATTTGAGTAATTAAAATGCAGCCTCGGTCGATATATGCAACAAAGTCCTTCGAATAGAATCTCTTTCCGGAGCATGAACTTTTATGAGCTTTTATAATCGAATCTATAACATCACCCTTAAAGCCAAAGTTTGTACTCATAAGTTCATATATAACAAATTCACACGGCATATTATCATCGATCCTATCGACATGAAGAGTATAGATACCATCCTCTTGTTCAATAACCTGTTTAGCGATATGCTCAATGCAGCTATTGATAAATATCTGAGCTTGTGTCAATCGCTCTAAATTACCTCGCATCATCTGAGTAAAGCGCGGATTTATCTCCCTCAAACGAGGCACTAACCCCAATCGAATTTTATTCCTAAGATACTTTGTTGATCTATTTGAAGAGTCCTCTCGATATGGGATGTGATTAGCTGCCGCGTACTCCAAAATCTCTTTTCGAGTCAAGAAGCTAAGCGGGCGTATCACACGTCCAATCTGCTTTTTGATACCTGTGAGACCTCGCAGCCCCGTCCCTCTAAATAGATTTATAAAGAATGTCTCTATAGAGTCATCCGCATGGTGTGCAACGGCAATAACCGTATATCCATGCTCCTCACAAAGTTCATTAAACCACGTATAACGCAACCTGCGAGCAGCCATCTCCATAGACTCTCCCGTTCGCTCCATCTCTGCCGTAGTCTCAAATCGCTTATTATAGAATGGAACGTTATGTTTTTTTGCCTGCTCCTCGACAAGCACCTCATCCTCCTCGCTCTCGACTCCTCGCAGTTGAAAATTGCAGTGCGCAACACCAATAGAGTGCTCCGTAGAGGCGAATAACTCTAGAAGCACCATAGAATCCACACCACCAGAGACGGTAAGAAGTATCTTATCCTCTGGCGTGATGAGCGAATTTTGCTCAATATACGCTAAAAAATTCTTGGAGAAATTTATCATCTATCTTTTATAATATATTTACTTCAGCCTCAATTTCTACGCCGAAACACTCGTTTACTCTCTGTTGAACCTCTCGTGACAACGCTAAAACTTCATCACCTTTTGCATGACCAATATTAATAAGCACTAACGCTTGCCTATCGTGAACTCCAACCTCACCTTTTGTATATCCCTTCATTCCAGCTTGATCTATCAACCATCCGGCAGCTAGCTTCACATTCGACGAATCAGCTCCTATTGGATAACTTGGTATATTCGGATATTTCAACTTCAGCTCTTCTAATTCAGAGATGGAGACTATTGGATTCTTGAAAAAGCTACCAGCATTACCAACCTTTGTAGTATCGGGAAGTTTCTCATTTCGTATTTCGCATATTACATCTCGAATATTTCTCAGCGTTGCCCCTCCTCGTTGACTAACTCTCTGTACTAGGTCAGCATAGTGTAACTGCGGATTCTCCACCTTAGAGAGCACTATCTCTATTGCTGTCACTATCACCTGCCCCTTCAGTTCACGTTTGAAGATGCTATCTCGATAGCCAAAATTGCAATCCGCAGCCTTGATCTGTTTTACTTGAAGTGTCAATGGATCAAAATACTCAACACTCTTTAAAAAATCACATATCTCAACGCCATACGCTCCGATATTTTGGATTGGAGCAGCACCAGTCTTACCCGGTATCAACGACAAATTCTCTGCTCCCCAAAGCCCTCTTTCGACACTCCACTCAACTACATCATCCCACTCAACACCACCATCCACTCTAACAGTGACCGACACATCATTTTGTCCTACAATATTGATAGAGGTCGACGTGGGAGTAAGGAGGGTTAACTCGAGATCCTTTGTAAAGAGTATATTATTTCCACCGCTCAACACCATCCAACTATCTATCGAATAGTTAGTAAATATTTCATGTAGATCTTTGGGTGACTCAAACTCAATGAGCCGAGCAGTCTTCACGTCAATGTGAAAGCTGTTACGATCTCGAAGAGTTATATTATTAAAAATTCTAATCATTAGATTGCAAATATAGAGTTTTTTTAGTAGCTTTGACCACCTAAAGGTAGTGATAATAATTTAAATAAGACAAAAATATGTTCACAAATCAAGATTTAGAGCAGATTGCGGCTCATTTACTAAGCGTTGAAGGGGTTGAGAAGCAGATAGATAGCTTCAAAAGTGGATTCCCTTATTTGAATATCGCACGTGCGGCACGCGTAGGTGATGGCATTGTTGCTTTGGATGAGACGGCAATCGAGGCGGCTGCGGCTAATTATAAGTCTAAGGCTCAGGAGTTAAGCGTTGTTAAGTTCGTGCCAGCTTCAGGTGCTGCGACACGTATGTTTAAGGAGTTGTTCGAATTTGTAAATGACGACAAACGAGGTAAGGGTATTGACACGCTTCTTGACAATATTGAAAAATTTGCATTTTGGAGCGAGCTAAAAGCAACCCTTCCAGAAAACGCGACAGAGAAACAAATTGTGAGTTCGATCATCCTTAAAGGGTTGGAATATGGCTCAAAACCTAAAGCGCTAGTCTCATTCCACAACTATGATGATGGTGCTCGTAAGGCTGTAGAGGAGCATTTGGTTGAAGGAGCATTGTATGCAGCAGCTGATGGCATAGCTCGCATCCACTTCACTGTTTCGCCAGAGCACTTAAGCGGCTTTGAGGCTTTGATTTCAGAGAAAAAGGCGAAGTACGAGGCTAAATATGGTGTGAAGTATGATATATCATTCTCTACTCAGAAGTCTTCAACTGACACGATTGCCGTTAACCCTGACAATACACCATTCCGCACAGATGATGGGAAGTTACTATTCCGTCCTGCTGGTCATGGCGCGCTTATTGAAAACATAGGTGAGATCGACTCCGATTTGATCTATGTAAAGACAATCGACAATGTTACGACAGATGCCCTACGTGGCGATACCTTAAAATATAAGCAGGCATTGGCTGGTCTGTTGTTGAGTCTTCAAGGTCGTAGCTTCAGCTACATCAAAGCGATAGACGCAAACACAGCTGAGAAAAGCGAAATCGCGACATTCATCGAACAAGAGCTAATGTATAAGTTGCCTGCTGAGTACAGTCTATCTGATCTTCGCGCAATCCTAGATCGCCCAATTCGTCTTTGTGGAATGGTTCGCAACGAGGGAGAGCCGGGAGGTGGCCCATTCTGGGTTGCAAATGGAGATGGATCTCAATCTTTGCAGATCGCAGAGTCAAGCCAAATCTCGCCTGAGCAGATCTCACTTATGAAGGAGGCGACACACTTTAACCCCGTAGATTTGGTGTGTGGTGTACGCAACCACATGGGCGAAAAATTTGCTTTAGGAGAGTATATCGACCCATCGACAGGATTTATCTCTGAAAAATCGAGTGGAGGCCGCGATCTTCGTGCTCAGGAGTTGCCGGGTCTGTGGAATGGAGCAATGGCGAAATGGAATACAATATTTGTAGAGGTGCCAATCTCGACATTTAGCCCGGTAAAAGTAGTTCAAGATCTGCTACGCATTCAACACCAATAGTTGCACAGATTAGCACAAAAATTAAAAAAACACCCCGTTAACGAAAATAAAACAGCGTTAATGGGGTGTTTTTTATAAAAAATTATTATCTTGTCAAAAATAAATTTGAACAAAGGACTATTAAATAATAATTATAACCAAAGGTACATATGGAAAACAAACTTCAAGAGTTGACCCAAAAACTATATGACGAGGGTCTACAGAAGGGTCGTTCGGAGGCAGATGGTGTTGTTGCTAAAGCAAAAGCTGAGGCTGCGAAAATCATAGAGGATGCCAAAGCTGAGGCTGCAAAGATTGTCGCTACAGCAGAGAGCAAAGCCGCCGACCTAGAGAAAAATTCTTTAACCGAGATCTCACTTGCTGGAAAACAAGCGCTCTCGAAAATCAAAGCTGAGATTATAAACGCAGTTATCACTAAGAGCATAAGCGAAGGTGTTAAAGCCTCGGTTATTGACGCTGCATTCATCGGCGAGATGCTACTTTCGGTGGCGAAAAACTGGAATGGTGCAGATGGTGGCGCGGTCACTCTTGATGCCCTATTACCTGAGACTCAAAAGAAAGCGTTGGATACAGCTATGGCCAAGAATGCTGCCAAACTACTTGATGCAGGCATTGAGGTTGGATACTCTTCTGAGGTTAAGAGCGGCTTCAAGGTTGGCGCTAAAGATGGTGGTTATTACATCTCGTTCTCGGATGAGGATTTCGACTCATTGATGCGAGGATATCTTCGCGAACGAGTTTCAAATCTACTCTTTAATGCCTAAGCGTTATGTTTAGCAATGAGTATATATACCTTGTCGCTGGACTGCACGAATATACTTTAGAATCAGATAGTAAGAGCCTACAACTTGAATCTATACTTGATGAGATATTCGAAGAGTTCTCCAAAAGCGATGCAGAGTCTGTTAGACTTCTGTATGGCTATTATGATTGTGAGAATATTGCAGCAGCGTATTCAGGACGTACAAACTATAATCCTCTCGGACAGCTCTCTAAAGAGTCAATAGCTGAGATGATGCGAGGTGAAGAAGAGGCACTTACCATGCTGCCATCCAAAGTGGCCGATGTTGTTGCAGCCTACATCTCTAATGATAGTAACGCCCTTGAGGGGGGATTTGAAAGGGCTCTATTTGCAGCTTATTTTGCAACTTGTGGAGCATCAAAAAGCAAATTCCTAAGAAGCTGGAGCGAGGCGGATTGTAATCTGCGTAATGTTGCAGCAGCCCTTACAGCACGTGTAGCCAATCGCCCTATAGAGAGCGTCGTTGTTGGTGAGAGCGGTGTTGTTGATCAACTCCTTCGATCTTCGGCAGTTGATTTTGGTCTTAAAGGTGAATTGAGCTACTTAGACTCTGTTATCTCGGCAGTAAGCGACGAACCTAATATGGTTGAGAAAGAGCGCAAAATTGATTTAGTGCGTTGGTCTTTAGCTGAGGAGCTTGCTGAAGGTGAATATTTTAGCGCTGATTTTGTCTTGGCATATCTCGCTAAAGTGAATATCGTAGCGAGATGGAAAGCTCTCGACCCAGAGCGCGGACGCGAAATGTTCGAGAAGCTAATGGCGGAGTTGAGTGGTAAAGAATTGGTAAATAATTAATAGTATAACGTATGAAAACTACGGGACGAGTAAGTGGTATTATTGCAAATATCGTGATCGTGAAGGCTGACGGACCAGTCGGCCAGAATGAGATCTGCTATGTATATTGTGGTGATACGAAGATGATGGCTGAGGTCATCAAGATAGTAGGTGACGCAGCCTACGTACAGGTATTCGACTCCACTCGCGGATTGAAGATCGGCGATAAGATTGAGTTTGAGGGACATATGTTGGAGGCTACGTTGGCTCCGGGATTGTTGTCTCGCAACTATGATGGTCTTCAGAATGATCTGGAGAAGATGGATGGACTATTCATTGAGCGCGGATCGGCTACTGACCCTATCGATTTTGAGGCCTCTTATGACTTTACGCCTATCGCAAAAGTGGGTGACAAGGTTACAGCGGCATCATGGCTAGGAGAGGTTAAGGAGCAGTGGGTTGCCCACAAGATCATGGTTCCATTTATTATGAGCGGACGCTACACCATCAAGAGTATTGTTGCTGCGGGTAACTACAAGGTGACTGACACGATCGCGGTTGTTACAGATTCAGATGATAATGAATACCCAATCACGATGATTCAGAAATGGGCAGTAAAACAGGCTATTAGAAGCTATGTTACTAAGCCACGTCCGTCATCTATTATGGAGACTGGTGTTCGTGCAATCGACTCATTCAATCCTATTCCTGAGGGAGGTACAGGATTTATTCCGGGTCCATTTGGTGCTGGTAAGACAGTACTTCAGCACGCTATCTCGAAGCAGGCGGAGGCGGATGTTATCATCATCGTGGCGTGTGGAGAGCGTGCCAACGAGGTTGTTGAGATCTTTGCGGAGTTCCCAGAGTTGATCGACCCACGTACGGGACACAACTTGATGGAGCGTACCATTATTATATGTAATACATCGAATATGCCTGTGGCAGCTCGTGAGGCTTCGGTCTATACGGGAATGACAATTGGAGAGTACTACCGAGCTATGGGACTTAAGGTTTTGGTTATGGCGGACTCTACATCGCGTTGGGCGCAGGCGCTTCGTGAGATGTCGAACCGTTTGGAGGAGCTTCCGGGTCAGGATGCCTTCCCGATGGATTTATCGGCTACTATCTCTAACTTCTATGCTCGTGCTGGTTTGGTGGAGCTAGTTGGCGGAGGTACAGGATCTGTAACGTTCTTGGGTACTGTATCGCCTGCGGGAGGTAACTTGAAAGAGCCAGTAACGGAGTCTACAAAGAAGGCAGCACGTTGCTTCTATGCGCTTTCACAGAGCCGTGCAGACTCTAAGAGGTACCCATCTATCGACCCACTTGACTCATACTCTAAATATTTGGAGTATCCTGAGGTTCAAGCATATTTTGATGAGCATATAGAGAAGAATTGGGTGGATAAGATCTACGCAGGAAAGAACTACGTTTTGCGTGGAAAAGAGGCAAATGATCAGATCAATATCTTGGGAGATGATGGAGTACCTATCGAGTATCATG
>JBCQTX010000041.1:0-17022 GCA_047174605.1 Rikenellaceae bacterium
CCTGAACTTGATTCAGGATCCCTAACTGTCAATGTTTCAGACTCTTCGCGGGATCCTGAATCAAGTTCAGGATGACGGGAAAAGTTAAACGCACCAGTAATGGAGTCAAATATATAAAATTATTTTGGAAAATCATTCACATTTTACATTTATGTCATTGTGACTTGATCGCGACCCGTTCTATCCATTGAATAAACGCCCCCTCCAGAGATCAAAATATAGATGTAGATAAAGGTGTATATTGCGTTGAGTTCCAAGTTCTCGGTCGAAGGCGATGGGAAGAAGATCAAAAGAGCAAGAATGGTCTGCGCAATTAGTATTGTCGCAGCCAAACGTACTCGCCATCCTATAATCAACATAATTGCAGATATCGACTCCAGAGATGCCAGAACTACAAACCAGAAGCTAGCTGGCAACCCCTCCAAATCGGGGTAGTTGCTAATTATCTCATTGTAATTCTGCATCTTGCCAATGTTGTGCAATATGAGCATACCTCCGATAGCTATCCTCAAGTATAGCTGTGCAATGTCTAGTGTTCGCATCCCTTTGTAAGTGTGAAATTTATTCACAATAGTGCAAAGAGTGTTCCACTTTATCTACAACTTACATATCTCTTTCATCTGAGCGATGAAATTATTCGCAAGCTCATCTGCCTCTTGTTGAGATTTCGCCTCTGTGTATATTCTAACGATTGGCTCTGTGTTCGATTTTCGTAGGTGAACCCATGACTCTGCGAAGTCGATTTTCACTCCATCGATATCTGTTACCTCCTCATTTGAGTATCGGTTTTCCATCTCGATAAGTAACTCATCTACATTGATTTGTGGCGTTAACTCAATCTTGTTCTTTGATGCGAAATAGGCTGGATACGAAGCACGAAGCTCGCTGATCGTGCAGCCACGTTGAGCAAGTAGAGTCAAGAATAGAGCCACCCCGACAAGCGCATCACGACCATAGTGAAGCTCCGGATAGATGACACCTCCGTTACCCTCACCTCCAATGATAGCTCCTGTAGCCTTCATCGCAGCGACCACATTTACCTCACCCACAGCAGCTGCGGTGTACTCTCCTCCGTGTGACACGGTCAGATCTCGAAGAGCGCGTGATGAACTTAGGTTCGATACAGTCGCTCCCTTTTTCATAGATAGAATGTAGTCCGCCACAGCAACCAATGTGTACTCCTCACCAAACATCGATCCATCCTCGCAGACTAGCGCCAATCGATCAACATCGGGGTCAACAACCACTCCCAGATCGGCGTTGTTCGCAGGTATCGCTGCGGCAATCTGTGTTAGGTTCTCGGCTAGTGGCTCTGGGTTGTGGGCGAACTCTCCATTTGGCTCGCAGTTTATCTCGATAACTTCGCACCCCATTTCGCGAAGGAGTGCTGGTATTACAACTCCTCCGATAGAGTTCACAGCATCTACTACGACCTTGAATTTGCGTGCTCTAACAGCCTCCAGATCGACCGTTGGCATCGCTAGAACCTGCTCGATATGCTTTGTGTTGTAATCTGTTACGAACTTTATTGAGCCTATATTTTCGATTGTCGGATAGCTATAATCGCTCTCTTCGGAGAGTGCTAGAACTCGTTTTCCCTCGGCATCATTCAAGAACTCGCCCTTTGAGTTGAGCAATTTTAGCGCGTTCCATTGAGCGGGGTTGTGAGAGGCTGTAATGATTATTCCGCCATCTGCATTGTAGTGAGTCACAGCCAATTCAACTCCCGGTGTTGTACACATTCCAACGCTGATCACCTCCACACCACAACCGACGAGAGTACCCTCGATAATGCTCTGCACCATAGGGCCCGAGATACGTGCATCGCGGCCAACGACAATTGTCAGAGGTTCTGCAGGTGAGTTCTTCTGCTCTTTAATTAACCTAGCGTAGGCGGTTGTGAATTTTACTATATCGATTGGAGTGAGGTTCTCAGCAGCGTGGCCACCGATTGTTCCTCTAATACCGGAAATAGATTTTATGAGTGTCATGACTTTTCGGTTATTATGAATTATATTACTCTTTAATTTTGGAAATTCGCTGTAAATATATTACTTTTATCCCAATAAACGTTTGTAAAAAATAAATTTATGAGGATAATACCACCTTCGGAACTAATAATTAACAATGATGGAACAATTTTCCATCTGCATCTTCGTCCAGATCAAATCTCAGATACAATTATCTTGGTTGGTGATCCGGGGCGTGTGGAGCTAGTTGCTTCATATTTTGATAATGTTGAGTGTAGAGTTTCAAATAGGGAGTTTAATACCGTTACGGGCTCTTACAAGGGGCGTAGATTGTCGGTCATGTCTACCGGAATTGGAATTGGCAATATTGATATATCAATCACGGAGTTGGATGCACTCGCTAATATCGATTTCGAGACTCGCACCGTAAAGAAGGATTTTAAGCAGCTAACACTCCTTAGATTAGGTACTTCTGGCGGATTGCAGGAGGATATTTTGGTTGGCGATCAGATCTTTGCGCGTACCTCTATTGGCTTCGATGGCCTGATGAGTTACTATGCAGGGTGTGCAGATATATGTAATAAAGAGCTTCAACAGGCATTTGTGGAGCAGGTGAAGTGGAGCGATGATTTTCCACGTATCTATGCGGTGGATGCAGATGAGGAGCTTCGTGCTCTATTCGCTGACTCAGTAAAGGAGGGTGTTACTATCGCCTCTCCCGGGTTCTACGCTCCGCAAGGGCGCTTCGTGAGGTTGCAACCGGCTGATATGGGGCTTAATGAGAGGTTGGAGCAGTTTGATTTTGGTGGTCGCAAGGTGACGAACTATGAGATGGAGAGCTCGGCATTGGCTGGTCTGGCGAAGTTGATGGGGCATCGTGCGGCGACTATCTGTACGATTATTGCTCAGAGGGTCAAGACCGATATGTGCACAGATTACAAACCTTTTGTGGAGGGGATGATCCGCATGGCTCTCGATAAATTAGTTACATTATAATAGACAAATATATTTTAGAAGATGAAATTTACAGCATCAAGTCAGGCGCTTCAACAGTTGCTTGCAACAACAGGTAAGGTTATTAGCACAAAAAATACATTCCCAATCCTCGACTACTTTTTATTTGAGTTAGAGGGGTACGAACTAAAGGTTACAACATCTGATCTGGAGACAACCATGATCAGCTCAATTAACGTCGACAGCGTTGAGCAGGAGGGTAAGGTAGCCGCTCCAGCGAAGTTGATGCTTGATACGTTGAAGGAGTTTGCAGATATGCCACTTACCTTCGATATCGATGAGGCAACATGGGAGATCACGGTGGTTTGGAATAGCGGATCACTCTCTATTCCGGGGGCTAATCCGGTGAGCTACCCTCAGTTGCAGGAGTTGGCGGAGGAGCGTCATGAGATCACTTTGGATGTTAACAATATGGTTCGAGGAATCAATAAGGCGATCTTCGCAACGGCGGATGATGAGCTTCGTCCGGTGATGAATGGAATATATTTCAATATTGATAACGAGATGTTGACATTTGTCGCTACGGATGCCCACAAATTGGTGAAGTGTTCGGTTGCTCACTCATGTGACTTTACTGCATCGTTTATCTTGCCAAAGAAACCAGCTAATTTGTTGAAGGGGCTCTTGGCAAAGGCGGAGGATACGATCGATTTGTCGTTTGACTCGAAGAGCGCGAAGTTCGTATTTAAGAACTATATGGTTGTGTGTCGTTTGATCGAGGGTAACTACCCAAATTACAACGCTGTGATTCCGTCTAACAACCCGAACAAGATGTTGGTGGATCGTGCGGAGTTGATGAATGCGATTAAGCGTGTGGCGGTATGTTCAAACCCTACGACAAATCTTATTCGTCTCGATATTGAGGATAATTCGGTTACGCTATATACTCAGGATCTCGATTTCTCAGTCTCGGCAAATGAGCGTGTTAGCTGTAGCTATGATGCAGATCCAATCACTATAGGGTTTAAATCTACATTCTTGGTCGAGATCTTGAATAATATCGAGAGTGAGATGGTGGCTGTAGAGCTAGCGGACTCGTCTCGTGCAGGAGTCTTTAAGGCGGTGTTGGATGAGCCAACGGATGGTGAGTCGTTGATGTTGCTCATGCCAATGATGATAAATTCGTAATATTCTAGGTTGATGAAACTAAAGCTAAAAAGACCAATTATATTCTTTGATCTTGAGACCACAGGGGTTGACACGTCGAAGGACCGTATTGTCGAGATCTCGATGGTGAAGATAATGCCAGATGGTGAGCGCATCACTAAAACTAGGCGTATAAATCCTCAGATGGCTATCCCAGCCTCGTCATCTGCTATTCATGGTATCTATGATGATGATGTGAAGGATTGCCCGACATTTGCGCAGGTTGCAAGATCGTTGGCGCAGTTTGTTGAGGGGTGCGATTTTGGAGGGTTTAACTCCAACCGATTTGATATGCCGGTGCTTGTTGAGGAGTTTTTGCGCGCTGGGGTCGATGTAGATTTCAAGCGTCGTAGCTTTGTCGATGTGCAGAATATATTCCATAAGAAGGAGCAGCGTACACTTGTAGCAGCCTATAAGTTCTATTGTGATAAGGATTTGGAGGATGCTCACTCGGCTGAGGCGGATACCCTTGCAACATATGAGGTCTTTTTGGCGCAGTTGGAGCGATATGATGATCTGCCGGGTGATATAGAGGCGCTGGCAGAGTTTTCGACACATAATAAAACGGCAGATTTCGCAGGTCGAATTTTGTTTGATGATAATGGGGTAGAGGTATTTGGGTTTGGTAAGTATAGGGGAGAGTCTGTGCTGGCGGTCTTTGAGCGCGAACCGGGATACTATAGTTGGATGATGAATGGTGACTTTCCGCTCTATACCAAGAGGGTGATCACCGAGATTAGAACGCGTTCGCTGAATACCCAACAAAAGTAATTTGAGTTGTAATGAAGAGATTTATCTTTTTGATATTGGCTATTTTAGCCTTTGTCGTAGCTCCTGCCAATTTGGCGTATGGAGCTTCGAGCGCGGAACGTTCTAAGAGCATTGTGTTCATCAATGGTTCGCGCTATTATGTTCATTCGGTGCAGAAGGGGGATACGATGTACTCTTTGTCGAAGTTGTATGATCTGGAGGAGTCGGAGATATTGGCGGCTAACTCCACCTTGACGGATGGATTAAAGGCGGGTATTAATATCAAGATTCCGACGAAGGATGAGGCTATACAAAAACCGTTGTCGGAGCGCAAGCAGCGTAAAATCTTCGATTCTCATGTGGTTGTAGCTGGGGAGACGCTCTATTCGATCTCGAAAAAGTATGAGATCTCGGTTCAGACTATTTTGGAGGATAACCCCAATCTTGACCCTTCGGCACTCTCGGTTGGACAGATGTTGGTGATTAGAAAAGATGAGCAGGGGTTGGCCAATGACAAGCAGATTCGAAGTGAGATTGATGGTTATAGCGAGCAGATGAATCGAGTAGCTCCAGAGGGGTATCGCTATCATGTTGTTGTTAAGGGAGATACGTTGTACTCTTTGGCAAGGGCGTGTGGTGTGACAACGGCGGAGTTGATGAAGATCAATGATATGAGTTCGGAGTCGTTGAATTTGGGGCAAATTATCTTGCTCAAAAGTGTGGCGTCGGAGCAGGAGGATGTGCAGCAGACTGTCGATGTGGAGCATATGGTTAAGAGTGTGGATTTTGGTGTGTTGCGAAGGGGCGAGACAGTGCGAATTGCGCTTATCCTGCCGCTGACTATCAATGGTAAGGTTGTGAAGCCTTTCGAGGAGTTTTATAAAGGATTCTTGCTTGGGGTTGAGGATTTGCGAGAGTCGGGGCGTAGTGTAGAGGTTAATCTCTACAATTCGGGTCGCGATTTGGAGATGGTTAAGGGTGTGGTTGCAGATGCAGAGTACCAAAATTGCCATTTAATAGTTGGGCCAGTTTATGAGGAGCTGCTCGCACCGGTGTTGCGTGATGCGGAGCGACGTGGAGTCCCTGTTGTCTCACCTTTGGCGACACTCGCTTCGGCGGATAGTCCGGTGCTATTTCAGATGGCGCCAGATGTGTTGAATCGAAATGATAAGATGGATGAATTGATATCATCGAATAGAACAGTGACGTTGATCTATAGTGGCAAGAACGATGCAGAGTACGACACGGAGGTTAAACGAATGTTGAGAGATAAGGGGGTGAATTACAGAACTCACGAGTATGTCTATGAGCACCCATCGTTGGTTCAGGAGCGTCAAATAGCTGCAAAGAAGCGAGTTGAGAGGATGCAGGAGTCGGCTGAGGCTCGCGGAACAACTATGTCGCAGGAGTTGGTGGACTCTCTTTTGAGGGTGAATTCTACGAGTGATCTGACATCGTTGTTGATGAATGACGCTGAGCATAATACCTTCTTCGTGATGTCGGATAATGAGGTTGATGTTGATAGAATCTTGTCTGCCTTGGCCTCGGCATATACCGCTCAGGTCTCGATAAATCGAGGAACGAATAGGGATTTAACGCAGCTGATAAAGTTTAATGTGGTGGCAAATCCAGCGTGGAAACGATACGATAATATTGATAAGACATTATATTTCAGAGATCGAGTAGTTGTCCAATCATCCTATCATGCGAGCCGTGATTCGGAGGTGATACGAGATTTTGATAGCCGCTATGGCAAGGAGTTCGAGGAGTTCCCATCATTATACTCTTACAGAGGGTATGATGTAGCAATGATCTTTGGTGATGGGCTCTACTCCGATATTCAGTATGGTATGGAGGGGCGACGTTTCAAGCCGCTGCAGAGTGCGTATCGATTTGAGAGGAGTGGCGATCAGCGACATAGAGCAAATATAAATTGGGTGAGGGTGACCTACAATCCTGATTTCACACTAACAATTGATTAATTATGGCGGCACTATCAAATACAATCCCAGAGAAGACTATCGAGCGATTAAGTGAGTATAGACGAACACTTTTGGCGAGTCATAAGCAGGGTATAACACATATTTTTTCGCACGTATTGGCTGGTATTCACGGCATTACAGCTGTGCAGGTGCGTCGTGACCTTATGTTGATAGGTTTCTCGAGTGATAATAAAAAAGGGTATGATGTCAAGGAGCTAATAAATTTCATAAGCTCAATTCTTGATAGTGAATCGATGATGAATATCGCTATTATGGGTATGGGTCACCTTGGTCAAGCCATCACAAAATATTTCAATGCAAAAGGATTTAATATGAAGATCACCGCTGCATTTGATGTTGATCCGGAAAAGGTTGGTTCGACAATCGATGGAATTCCATGTTATCATATGGATTGCTTTGAGGAGGTTGTTGAGCAGGAGGAGATCGCGATGGTGGTATTGTCATCACCTACTCGTGTAGCACCGGATTTGGTCTTACCTATTATTAATGCAGGAATTCGAGGTGTGTTGAATTTCACCTCTACACCTCTTAACTTCCCTCAAGGAATTGTCGTTGAGAATTATGATATCACCACTCTGCTTGAGAAGGTGGCATACTTTGTGAAGGAGGGTGAGGAGAGTTCTGATCGTAATTAATATATTATATGAGAGTGTTTAGTGGTTTTGAAGGGCTTCCAGATTTCGGGGGAGCGGTCGCTACATTGGGCTCTTTTGATGGGCTGCATCGTGGACATCTCTCGTTGTTGGATTCAGTCAAAGAGTTGTCTGCTAAGAGTGGGGGTGAGAGTGTCGTTATGACCTTTGATCCACACCCCAGAGTTGTGTTGGGTCGTGCTGAAGGGTTGCGACTCCTTACCACTACCGAGGAGAAGATCAACCTTTTGGAGGGGTATGGTATTGATAATCTTATTGTTATCCCATTTGATCGGGAGCTTAGTCGCTTTTCGTATCGTGATTTTGTAAAGAGCTATCTTGTCGATAGAGTCAAAATCTCGACACTCGTTGTTGGCTATAACCACCATATGGGGCGAGGTAGCGAGGGCGGATATAATGACCTTGTTAAGATGGGTTGTGAATTTGGCTTTAGGGTTCATAGAGTCGAGGAGTGGTGCGATGAAGGTCACGAAAATATCAGCTCAACAGTTGTGAGGCGGTTGTTGGCAAGTGGCTGTGTGGAGCAGGCGAATCATCTATTGTCGCGTCCATATCAGATTGTAGGTCAGGTGGATAGCGATGGAAGAGTGTGGGTTGCGGATGCGTTGAAGTTGTTGCCATCTGCTGGTAGGTATCGTGTGATCATTAATAATCACTCTGCGATATTGGATATTGGCGAGGATGGCGTTGCGAGGTGCGATGAGTTTGGCCCAGTTTTAATTGAAGTTTGTGAAAAAATATAGAGGATGTTACAGAGAAGTTTTCAGATGCGTGTTTGGTATGTCGATACCGATCAGATGGGGATTGTTCACCACTCAAACTATGTGAAGTATTATGAGGCGGCACGCTCAGATCTGATGCGTGAACTTGGGGTCTCATATGCTGAGATGGAGAGTCGAGGTGTGATGATGCCTATTTTGGAGGTGCACTCTTATTACAAAGCATCGGCTCTCTATGATGAGCTTATTACGGTGGAGATATCTGTAGAGGAGCTGCCAATGGCGAGGATAACGTTCCACTATAAAATCTATAATGAGTCGGGAACGCTACTCAATACGGGCTCTACGGTGTTAGGATTCATGCACTCCGATAGCCATAAGCCGACGCGTGCCCCGCAGTGGTTTGTGGAGTTGTTGGAGGCTAATATGGCTTAATATTTAATATCGCTGAGGAGTAATCCTTGAGCAGGTGCTCCGGTCGAAGAGCGAGCCAGATCACGCGCTTCGACTATCTCGCGAAACTCCTCAATGGAGTATCTTCCACGTCCTACATCTACGATTGTGCCGACTATGGCGCGGATCATATTGCGCAGGAATCTATCTGCCCTTATTGTAAAAATCAGTGCTCCATCTTCTCGATAGTGCCATTGGGCGTGTCGAACATGACAGATATTTGTTTTGTTGTCAGATCCTAACTTCGCGAATGTTGTAAAATCCTCTACTGTAAGTAGATACCATGCTGCATTATTCATCTTGTCAACATCCAAATCGATTGTGTATTGCCACGATATATGGCGAGTAAATGGGTTTTTGCGCTGTTCGATAACGTACGTATATTCGCGTTCTGTGGCGTTGAATCGAGCGTGCATCATCGATGATACTTCATAAATTTTCTGCACGGCAATGTCGTATGGAAGTAGAATATTCATCTTGTAGACGAGCCATTTTGTGTCGATCGGATCACCCTCAAAATCGAAGTGTGCAACGTAGAATGAGGCGTGAACACCAGCATCTGTTCGCCCTGCACCAACAATATCTATTGGGGTGCGAAGCAGTACGGAAATCGCCTTTTCGATGACTCCTTGAATCGTTGTGGCATTTGGTTGACGTTGCCATCCGGAGTATGCTCCGCCGTTATAATTTAGCTCGATGAAATATCTCATAGCACAAAGTTAATAAAAAAGGAAAAAAGTTCCAAATATGGGTACGATTTTGTATATTTGCAAAATCTTGCGCGACACGTGTTGCGCGGCATAAAACAAATAAAATATGAAAGTAGCAATTATTGGATATGGTAAGATGGGACGCGAGATCGAGAAGATCTTGATCCAGAGAGGACATGACGTGGCACTCATCATCGACCAAGATAACGTAGAGGATCTAAATAGCGAGAATTTAGCAGCTATTGATGTCGCGATTGAGTTCACAACGCCTCACACAGCATATGCGAATCTCAAGAGTTGTATCGAGGCAAAGACGCCAGTGGTAAGTGGTACTACGGGTTGGTTGGATAAATTCGAGGAGTTGAAGGCGTTGTGTGCCGAGAAGGGTAGCGCGCTATTCTATGCATCGAACTATAGTTTGGGTGTAAATCTTATGTTTAGAATCAACAAGAAGTTGGCCGAGATGATGAACAGGGTCGATGGCTATGGCGTTGAGATAGAGGAGATTCACCATATCCACAAGCTAGATGCACCGAGCGGAACCGCGATCACAATTGCCGAGGGAATCATTGGAGAGCTATCTACAATTGATGGTTGGGTGAACGATACAACCCCAAGTGGTAACGAGGTGGAGATCAAATCGATACGCGAAGGTGAGGTTCCGGGAACGCATACGGTGACTTATGAGTCTGCGGATGATGTGTTGGAGTTGAAGCATACGATCAAAAATCGTAGCACATTGGCCTATGGTGCAGTTGTAGCATCGGAGTTCTTGTGTGGCAAGGTCGGGCTCTACTCTATGGATGATCTGTTGCAGTAAAAAGTTTTTAGAATGGATAAGATAAAGGCTTTTTTTGCCAATAAGTGGGTGGGATTCTCACTTGCATCGCTACTCTATATCTTGTGGTTCTGTGTGTGGAGTGGTTTCTGGATCTCTATTATCGGCGTTGTTGTCATATATGATCTCTATATTACGGGATATATTAAGCGCTATGTTGGCGACCCAAATGCGGAGTTGTGCAAACGTAGTGTGATCTATCGTAATGTATATGAGTGGGTTAATGCATTGGTCTTTGCGACAGTTGTGGCGACTATAATCCATACATATATCTTTCAGCTATATGTGATTCCGACTTCATCGATGGAAAAATCGTTGTTGGTGGGGGATTATCTCTATGTTAGTAAGGTTGCCTATGGACCAAAGATGCCGAATACTCCTGTTGCATTTCCATTTGTTCACCATACCATGCCGATGTCGACAACTATGCAATCTTTCTCTGAGGTTGTGAAGTGGCCATATAATCGTTTGAAGGGGTTGAAACCCATTAAGCGTGAGGATGTTGTGGTCTTTAACTTTCCGGCTGGAGACACGGTGCTTTTGGAGAATCAATCTGTGACCTACTACGATGTTTTGCGTAGCTATGAGCTCAATTTCGGTAAAGATGAGGGGCGCAAGCGACTATTCGATGATTATACGGTGATCACTCGCCCGGTGGATAAGAGGGAGAACTACATAAAGCGATTGGTTGCGATGCCCGGAGATTCGATTCAAATTGTTGAGTCAGAGCTCTTTGTGAATGGTAAACCGGAGAATTCGCCAGAGCAGAAGCAGTATATATATATGGTGAGGACAGCATCGCCGTTGAGTCCTCATACCCTGCAGGAGTTGGGTATTACCGAGGCTAGCGGAAATGGTTCGCTCTATCAGATGCCGCTTACTGAGGAGCTTCGTCGTGAAGTTGAGAAGTTGCCAAATGTGGTGGCGATGCAGCAATATATCGCGGAGGGGGCAAATATGGATGTCTTTCCGAGTGACCCTATGTATGGCTGGAATCAAGATAATTTCGGGCCATTGTGGATTCCGTCAAAGGGGGCAACGATAAAATTGACGCCGGAGAGTATTCCGTTCTATAGACGAGCAATTTCGCTCTATGAGGGGAATGAACTTCGCGAGGAGGGCGATACATTCTACATCAATGGGGAGCTAGCTACGGAGTACACCTTCAAGATGAACTACTACTGGATGATGGGAGATAACCGTCATAACTCTGCGGATTCTCGATTTTGGGGCTTTGTTCCGGAGGATCACATCGTAGGTAAGGCATCGTTTGTATGGTTGTCGTTGGATGCTAATGCAGGCTTCCCGGGTAATATTCGATGGAATCGCATATTTAAAAAGATATAATTCGTGGAGGATAGCTACTTCACAATCGCTGCTCCGGTCGAGACACTATATAAAATTAAGAGCAGTAAATTCCTAACTTACGCCTACCCAGTGGAGCGTGAGGAGGAGATTGCGCCCCTGCTTGAAGTGCTCAAGAAACAACATTACGACGCTACACACCACTGTTATGCGTGGAGAATCGGCCCAAAGGGTGAGAAGTTTCGAGCTAATGACGATGGTGAGCCATCGAGCACGGCAGGTAAACCGATTTTGGGGCAGATGCTCTCTAGGGAGGTGACCAACTGCTTTATTGTTGTTGTGAGATATTTCGGTGGCACGAAGTTGGGAGTGTCGGGTCTTATAGAGGCTTATCGGGACTCTACGGCCGAGGTGTTGGATGCCGCGCAGATCATAGAAAAAACGGTTGATGTCTCGCTACGTGTGAGCTTTTCATATATCTCGATGAATGGGGTTATGAAGGTGATAAAGGAGATGCAGCCAAAGATCGGAGCGCAGGAGTTTGACAATCTCTGTATGATGGAGCTCTCGATTAGGGAGAGTCAATCGCAGATGTTGATCAAGCGGTTGGAGAATGTTGATGGCGTGAATGTCGAGATAGAGTAATGAAGAACGAGAATCAGATAGTTATAAAGGGGGCTAGGGTCCACAACCTGAAGGGGGTAGATGTCACAATTCCACACAATAAGTTGGTAGTTGTGACGGGTCTTTCGGGTTCGGGAAAGTCGACATTGGCCTTTGACACCATCTTTGCTGAGGGTCAGCGCCGCTATGTGGAGTCGTTATCTTCGTATGCGCGTCAATTCTTGGGTCGTGTGAGCAAGCCAGATGTAGATTTGATCGAGGGTATTGCACCAGCTATTGCGATTGAGCAGAGGGTGAATAGCCGAAATCCGCGCTCTACGGTGGGGACTACAACCGAGATCTATGACTATATGAAGCTCCTCTTCGCTCGTGTTGGGCATACCTTTTCGCCTCTGTCGGGGGAGGAGGTGACTTCTGATTCGGTGGATGATGTAGTTGCTTATATCCTTGGATTAGAGCAAGATACGAGGGTTGTTATTACAGCTCCGTTGTCGCAAACAGATGGGGAGACGATCGTTGAGAAATTGCTTGATTTGATGATGCAGGGTGTGCAACGGCTCTATATTGGTACTCAGACGATTTTGATCGAGGAGTTTTTGCCTACTATCACGGAGCGTACGGATGCAAGAACTATCGAGGTTGTATTCGATCGAGTAAAGGTGCGAGCGGCAGATGATGATCTAAGCTCTAGGCTAGCTGATTCAGTTTCAAAGGCTTACGAATATAGTGAGGGGATTTGTGGTGTTGTTGTGGATGGTGAGATGAGACGTTTCTCTTCGCGTTTCGAGCGTGATGGAATCACATTTGAAGAGCCTACGGAGCATCTATTTAGCTTCAATAATCCGCTTGGAGCTTGCCCACGTTGCGAGGGGTATGGTCGAGTGGTGGGCATCGATGAGGATCTTGTGGTGCCGGATAAGAGTCGATCAATCTATGATAATGCAATCGCTTGTTGGAGAGGTGATACCATGCGTAAGTGGCGCGATCAGTTGGTTGGCAGCGCCTATAAATTTGACTTCCCGATTCATACGCCATATTATGACTTGTCGCGTGCCCAGAGACAGCTGTTATGGAGTGGAAATGAGTACTTTGAGGGGTTGGATAGCTTCTTCGCCTATCTGGAGTCGGAGCGCAGAAAGATACAATATCGGGTGATGAAGGCTCGATATACGGGTAAGACAATATGCTCCGAGTGTGGAGGAAGCCGCCTGCGGAGGGAGGCTCTATATATCAGATTTGGAGGTAAAAATATAGCGGATCTAATCACGATTTCGGTCGATGAATTGATTGAGTTTTTCGACGAGGTTGAGCTCGATGAGTATGATGCTACGAAGGCTACGCGTATCGTTGTTGAGATCAAGAGTCGCTTGCAATACCTTGCAGATGTGGGACTTGGATACTTGACACTGGATCGGTTGAGCTCGACATTGTCGGGTGGAGAGTCGCAACGTATCAACCTTTCGACCTCGTTGGGAAGCAATCTCACAGGGTCGTTGTATATCCTCGATGAACCAAGTATTGGGCTTCATCCTCGAGATACGCATCGTTTGATTCGGGTGTTGGAGCAGTTGCGCGATATTGGAAATACGGTGATCGTTGTGGAGCATGAGGAGGAGGTTATACGCGCTGCAGATTATGTGGTGGATGTAGGACCAGAGGCTGGATATCTGGGTGGTGAGATTGTCTATAGCGGTAGTTTAGAGGGACTTATGAAGTGCGAGAGATCGCTGACAGCAGATTATTTGGCTGGCCGAAAACGTGTGGAGATCCCACAGTCTCATAGAGCTTCGACGGGTAGTATTGTAATAAAAGGGGCGCGAGAGAATAATTTGCGAAGTGTCGATGTCACTATCCCACTCGGTGTAATGAGCTGTATTACAGGCGTTAGTGGATCGGGGAAGTCGTCGTTGGTGCGATCGATTCTCTATCCGGCACTCAGTAGAACGCTTTTGGAGAGTGGATCTAAGCCGGGGGATTTTGATGAGCTAGAGGGTGATCTGTCGCTTTTGTCGAGTGTGGAGATGGTTGATCAATCTCCTATCGGGCGCTCATCTCGCTCTAATCCAGTGACTTACATCAAGGCGTATGACGAGATACGTAAGTTGTTTGCTGAGCTGCCCTATGCAAAACATACGGGGTTAGGCGCATCGAGCTTCTCGTTTAATATCGCAGGAGGGCGGTGCGAGGAGTGTCAAGGTGAGGGGGTTATAAAGGTTAGTATGCAGTTTATGGCCGATGTTGAGTTGGAGTGCGAGGCGTGTAAAGGGCGCAGATTCAAGCCGGAGGTTTTGGATGCTAAATATCGAGGAAAATCTATATGTGAGGTGTTGGATATGACGGTCGATGCAGCAATGGAGTTTTTCGGAGGTGATACAAAAAGCACTACTGCTCAGAGAGTTGTGGCGAGATTGTCATATTTAGAGAGTGTTGGATTGGGCTATATCAAACTCGGGCAATCATCCTCGACATTGTCGGGAGGCGAGGCACAGAGGGTTAAGTTAGCTTCGTTTTTAGGGCGAGACAATGCAGGTGTGGAGTCGAAGGATAAGATACTTTTCATCTTCGATGAGCCAACTACGGGGTTGCATTTCCACGATATAAATAGATTGTTGAAGGCGTTTGCGGCACTCATCGAGAGAGGTCACACGATAGTTATTGTGGAGCACAATATGGATGTTATAAAGTGCGCAGATCATGTGATCGACCTCGGATTAGAGGCAGGTGATAGAGGTGGTGAGGTGATCTTTGAGGGTACACCTGAGGCGTTAGCCCTTGATACTCACAGCTATACGGGTCAATTCCTCGCAAAACGATATAATGAAGAGAGAAAATAATGGAGTTTTACACATATACACTACCTAACGGAATTCGAGGAATCCACCGCAAGACGTTGAGCTCGGTGACCCATTGTGGGCTGATCATCGGGAGTGGAACTCGTGATGAGAGGGTAGGGGAGTTTGGGTTGGCTCACTTCACTGAGCATGGGCTGTTTAAGGGCACTACTCATAGAAAAGCATATCAGGTGAATTGCCGTTTGGAGAACCTCGGGGGGGAGCTAAACGCATATACAACAAAGGAGGATACGACTATCCATGCGACAACACTTAAGGGTGATTTTAGGCGAGCTGTAGAGCTGATATCCGACATCTCATTTTGCTCCATATTTCCCGATCACGAGATGGATCGAGAACGTGAGGTGATCTATGATGAGATCAATACTTATAAGGACTCTCCGGCTGAGATGATCTATGATAATTTTGAGGATATGTTGTTTTCGGGGTCGGAATTAGGGCATAATATATTGGGTAGTAAGCGTGATATTAAGCGATTTTCTTCCTCCTCAATTCGTGAATTTATTGGCCGGACATACACCACCGATCAGATGGTTTTTTCATCTATTGGAGGGGTGAGCTTTAGCCGTGCTTATGATATAGCCAATCAATATTTGGGATCATATGGTAACACTTCACGCAACTATAAAAGGGTCGAGCCAGAGAGTATAGCCCCATTTTTGAGGGTTGAGAATAAACGGACTCACCAAACTCACTGCATAATTGGGTGTCGTGCATACTCCATTATGGAGGCTAGGCGATTGCCCCTTGCACTCCTTGTTAATATCTTAGGTGGGCCAAGTGCCAACTCGATACTTAACGTACTTGTTCGCGAAAAACATGGGCTTACATATAACATAGAGGCGAGCTATACACCATACTCAGATTCTGGGATGGTGACAATATATTTTAGCTGCGAGGAGGCTAACTACGAACGGGTGGTTGAGTTGATTCATGGACAGATAGATAAGCTACGAACAACGCCCCTTACACCACGTCAACTATCGATGGCTAAGCGTCAATTTATGGCTCAATTAGCGATCTCGATGGAGAGCAACGAGGGGTATATGTTGGGGGCTGGTAAGAGCTTCCTTCTTCATGGTTCGATCGATACTGTGGAGCAGAGCTATAAAAAGATTGCCGCTATATCGGCTGAGGATATTCGCGAGGTTGCTAACGATGTGTTGCGTGACCTTTCGATGTTAACATACAAATAAATTTTAGAATGAAACCAATAGATAAATATATTTTAGACCACTCCACTCCAGAGGAGCAGCTGCTTAGCGAGTTGGATCGCGAGACCCACCTTCGAGTTGTTCAACCCCGTATGTTGTCCGGGCATATCCAAGGTAGATTGTTGACTATGCTAACCCAGATGATGCGCCCAAAGAGGGTGTTGGAGATTGGGACATTTACGGGATACTCGGCGTTGTGCATTGCTGCTGGGTTGGAGGATGGCGCTGAACTCCACACTGTGGAGGTGGATGACGAGCTGGAGAGTTTGTCGTCTAAATACTTTGCGCTCAGCGAACACTCATCGAAGATCTTTGCTCATATTGGTTCGGCGTTGGAGGTAGCGCCCAATTTGGGTGGCTCTTTTGATTTGGTCTTTATGGATGGTGATAAGCGTGAGTATCCGGCTTACCTTAATATGCTTATGGATGGCGGTTTGGTTGGGTCGGGGTCGATCATCATTGCAGATAATATCTTGTGGTCGGGTAAGGTGGTTGAGCCCCTTCAACGAAATGATAGACACACCGAGGCGCTGTTAGAGTTCAATCGGATGGTTGTGGAGGATGATCGTCTGGAGAGCGTGATTATTCCGCTTCGTGATGGGTTGAATCTGATACGAGTGAAGTGATAGTTGCGAGGGCACACTACCAACCGAGCAGAGGTTTTGACCAATAGTAGAGTAGCGCCCAGATGATAAATCGCGCCCCCTTCCCTATGAACATATATATGGAGCTCTTTTTGAAATCCACACGATAGAACCCCAACCCTACGGC
>JBCQTX010000095.1:0-3026 GCA_047174605.1 Rikenellaceae bacterium
TATTCTTATACTATATGTGTTACGCAGATCAGACGCTAATATAGTGTTGCCGTCGTTATCAGTGACTCCATTCGCATTGATTGTAAGCTCGCTAGTATTTTTATTTATATAATAACCATCACATGAGTCACTGTCTGTGTAGCAATATATTAGGTATAGGCCTTCTGGTAGGTATAGGCCTTCTGGAATAGGGCCGGTGGCTGTATTATCTTCTGTATCATCAGGGTCAGGTAAGGATACGGCATAGGTGGTTTTATCAACTTCATTCGGCTCAACCTCATCTCCATCACTATCATACACGTGAGGAGCATAATATTCCCCCTCTGCGTTGTAATAATAGTTGTACGTTCCACCGATATCCGTAAGAATAGGATATCCGCCATCATCCACAAAGAAGTTGTAATCAACGATAGCGCCATATCGTGTATAGTCAATCACGCCGGCAGTCTTCACCCAAGGGTATTGGTCAAATGTGAAGAAGGCCACATTGTTGGCATTGATCGTCAGGTCGGTGATCTCAAGTAGTATCGACGAATGACCATAACCGTCACTGTTTGTGGGGTCGAACACAGTCGGTTTCGCCGCCTTAAATACAAACGCATATCCATCCGCGATGTTAAGCTCCGTCCCCGAAGCTTCGCTGCGTGTCACGGCAATAGTCTCGCTGCTCTTAGGCACGAAGTTGAGGTAGACGCCCGTCTTACCATTATCGAGTCGCACCACTGGCGAGTCGATGTCGCTACTAGAATCTGTACTTGGTAGCAACTCCTCGTCATACGAGGTGCAACCACTCATCGAAAGTAGGGTCGCCGCTGCGAATATGTATAGATATTTTCTCATAATAGGCTATATTTCTTTAATTTTATACTTCTGCTGCTACTACCGTATATGTAAATGTTTTGGTTATCGTCTGGTCGCTACTCACCTTGTATATCTCGATCACGACAGTTACTTCTGTGTCTACTGTCGCACCACTATATGAGAATGTGTGTGCTATTGGATCTGTTGATCCGTTGAATTCTGTGCCGCTAGGATCGTTAGTTAGGGTAGCTCCTGAGATCGTCAAATCCGTGATCTGAATATTCTCCTCACATTTGGTATAGAATGTAGCAGTGCCACTTCCAGCAGTGATCTCTTGTTTATCGCTATAAACCACCAACTGATCATACACCTCGGTCGGTACATCGGTGTCGACCCAAGGGTAAACCTCAGCAAATACAGTCATCGGAACCTCAACCTCCGCACCATCGCTAATATCAAACGTGAAGTATAGCGCAATGTGCTGTGCTGGCTCTATACCTCCATTTGGGAAGAGTTCATCATTGTCAAACACATCGCTCAACTTCAAATCTGATGTTGTGTATAGTGTTCCGGTTTGGTCTTTTTGTACGCATAGGTAATTGTCACTGTAAGATTCACCTAAAAAGGCAGTTTTGCTAACGTAGCTAATAGAACTATCCCCATCTGTATCATCAGTAGTGCCAGTTGCATTAGAGTCAAAATAGATCACAGCAATTTCAAGATCTTCATTACAATAGATATGGTCATAATACTCACCTTCATATTCACTTCCTCCATCATCGATTTCATTAATAATTGACTGAGCCTCAGTAGTAGAGACAAACCAATTCTCATAGTGGCGAATACGAACACGCATATATGCATCTGGCGAGTCTGGATCAGTAGTCGTTTCATTTACACAAAATGTCTGAGGGAATAGGAAGATTCCGTGAGTATCTGTACTTTCCTCTGTCCCATCATCATCCGTCTGTGTCATCATCACACTCTTGTAGGTCAATTCTCCGTCATCTACTGTATCCTCATCAACCTTAGGCACCTGTCCCGTAGTAGTACGAATACTATTATAGTGCTCCAACAATGTGTTACCCTGCGAAGCGGTGATGCTTACTCGCGATCCTGTTGTCGTTGGCTTCCAACTTGGATTTAAATTCGAGTCATATTCAACATCAGCTCTACCCACAACATCATAGAATGTGATACCATTGATTCCGAATCGCTCATAAGATAATATGTTCGTTGGTTCTTTCTCAATGGAGTATGCTTTGCTGACATACACACGCGCATAGAGCGAGATACGGCTCAACGCATGGGTGAAATCGAACTCTACTTTACCTTTGTTCTCGTCACTGTACTTAAGATCCACCTGAGGCACTGACCACATAAGGTCATAATTATCAATGGCGTTACTGCTCAGCGTATGGTAGAACTCCGGGTATCCATCTGTGGAGTTATACGTACGGTTAATTCGCTCCGTTGGTGCCCACGCATAGAAGTGCAGCAGCGAACCATCCGATGGCCAGTAGCGAGTATATCCGTAACCCCACGCCCCGTCGTCCGTAGAGTATGTCGCGGTGATAGGGTAGGTGGTGTTGAAATCGTTGAAGAATGACGATACGTCGGTGCCGGTCTGATTGCCCCAAGTAACATCTGCCGGAGTCATATAAGAGTAGACTCCCATAGTGGCAAGCGATGCCTCATCCTCGATCACGACACCCTTTGTTGCGCTATCGTTGTTGACTGTTCCGCTAATCGATATCGACATATCGGTCATCGGATCTATCTCTAGAAGCTCCTCCGTGTCAACATCATCCATCGTGCAGCTCCCCAGAAGTAGCGCAAAGGCGAATAAATATGTTAGTTTTGTCCGTTTCATAGTATATGCTTTTTGCTTTAGTCTAATTTATTGTTGGTTACGCGGCATCGCTATCGTCGGTGTTCGTTGCTGGCAGTTCGACCTCTGGTTCAGTCCAATCATACTCATCAACATAGAACTCGATAACATGAGCATCCGTAAGTCCGTCATCCTTACCCACAAATTTCAAGGTGTAGATATATTGGCATCCTGCTTTCCACTCATCCACATTGCTTACGTTGAGGTTAAATGTCGATGTCTGGGTAGTTATTGATGTATCTTCCTGTACTGCACCACCGATAATATACCCTCCGGCCTGCTTCATCGTGTATTCGAACTCCAACTGCTGGCCGTCATCAGTAAGCGTCTGCGG
>JBCQTX010000096.1:0-3008 GCA_047174605.1 Rikenellaceae bacterium
CACCGAGATCTACACATCTGGCTACAACATAATGTTGAGCAACAACCTCTACGCAGCCGAGGAGTTGAGCGCAATCGCCTACGGCTACACTCGACTGCTCGCAGAGAGCAACGAGGTGATAACTGAACTCAAAGATATAGTGAGTGTGACGAGCCTTTCGATGACAGACAAAGAGCGAATGGACATGGTCGACAAAGCCTACAAGGAGGTACGTAAATACAGAAACCTCGTGCGATACTTCACAAACAAGAACTTGGCGGTGGGCTATCTCAGAGGCAAGAGAATTGAGGAGGCAGGGCGAATCACAGCCCTCTACGGCAGCGACTACGAAAAATATTGGTAACGATGGATGCAACAAATATACACGCAATTTTGAGGGAACTATACCTCGAAATGATCCCACTATGTGAGGATATGACAGTGATAGCGCAGGGGATAGCTGCTATTGGAACACTACTATTTATAGCGAATAGAATATGGCAATCCCTCGCCAAGGCTGAGCCGATAGATGTTCACGGATTGCTCAGACCCATTGCTATAAGCCTCGCGATTCTACTCTTTCCGAACCTTGTGTTGGGGGTGATGAATGGAGTTTTAAGCCCCATTGTTCAAGGTACTCACAAGATTCTTGATAGTCAGACGATGGATATGAATGAATACCAAAAACAGAAGGACAAACTCGAATATGAGGCGATGGTGCGCAACCCCGAGACCGCCTACTTGGTGAGTGATGAGGAGATGGATCGACAACTCGACGAACTTTGGGGCGTGGAGAAGGTGGCGACAATGACAGGTATGTATATCGAGCGTGGAGCGTATCAGGTGAAAACCTCCATCCGTGGATTCTTCAGAGAGATTTTGGAGTTGATGTTTATGGCGGCATCGTTGGTGATCGACACCGTGCGAACATTCTTTTTGGTGGTGCTCTCGATCCTCGGACCTCTCGCCTTTGCGATTAGCATTTGGGATGGTTTTCACTCAACACTCACACAGTGGTTTTGCAGGTATATCGCAGTCTATCTGTGGTTGCCAGTCTCTGATATTTTCTCAGCGATAATGGCGAGAATCCAAATATTGATGCTACAAAATGATATTGAGGCGATGAGCGCAGACCCTGACTACTCACTCGATGCTAGCAACGGAGTCTACATAATTTTCCACATCATTGGGATCATCGGCTACTTCTGCGTTCCGACCGTGGCAAGTTGGATTATCCAGGCAGGGGGAACGAGCGGCTACAACCGCAACCTATCACGCTCAGCAGGTCGAGCAGCAAGCATCGTAGGCGGTGCAGCAGGGGCAACCGCAGGAAACATAATCGGCAGATTAAGAGGTAAATAACAACAAATAAAAAGTATAAATATGGAATTTAAGAGTTTGAAAAACATCGAAACAAGTTTTCAGCAGATCAGAGTTGTCGCAATAATCTTTGCGATTATCAGCGGTGGATTATCTAGCTACGCAGTGTGGAAGTCCTACGACTTTGCAGAGCAGCAGAGAGAAAAAATCTATGTCCTTGATGAGGGAAAATCGCTAATGTTGGCACTCTCACAAGACCTCTCACAGAACCGCCCCGTCGAGGCGAGAGAACATATTAGGCGTTTTCACGAGCTATTCTTCACCCTCTCACCAGACAAGGCAGCAATCGAGAGTAACATCGAGCGAGCCTTGACACTCATCGATAGAACTGGCTATAACATCTACATCGACCTGCTCGAAAAGGGGTATTACAACCGCATAATCTCAGGCGGAATGAACCAGCAGATCAAGATTGAGAGTATCGAGTGTGATATGAATGTCTACCCCTACAAGGTGACTTGTCGAGCAGTCCAGAGCATCATCCGAGAGAGCAATATCACAGAGCGTAGTTTGGTGACAACCTGCAACTTGCTCAACTCCGTACGCTCCGACAATAACCCGCAGGGGTTCACGATCGAGAAGTTTGAGATAGTTGAAAATGATGATATTAGAGTAGTTAAGCGATGAAGATAAAGGATATAAAATTACCATTCGGGCTGAAGCCCAAGGATGTTGGGATTAAGGCTCTTGCGTTGGTGGTCGGCATAGCGATTATCTGCTTCATTTACAGAGATAAAGATGAGAAGCCAAAAGTGGAGATAGTGTCGGGATTAAACGCTGTAGTTCCCGATCCTGCGACTCCCAAAATCAACGATGGCAAGTTGCAACAGACACCACGAGAGAGAGCCGAGCAGACCATCGACATACGTTTGGTGACGAATGGCGAGGAGGTCGAGCAAGTAGAAGAGACAACAGAGGTTGCGCAGGTCAACACCGCCTACAAAAGCGCCAATATGACCGTTGCAAACTTCTACAATCGCCCAAAGGTCGATAACGAGAAGATCCGTATGCAAGCTGAAATAGCAGAGTTAAAAGCTGAGATGAAGAGACAAAACAAGTTGGCAGAGCTACCACCGCCCGACAACACCATCGAGGATCAGCTAACGATAATCGAACGCTCATACGAGTTGGCTGCGAAGTACTCAGCAAAGGCAGAACCACAACCTGAACCATACAAAAATGGCAAGGCACAAATCAACCCAATGAGTCAGGTGAGTAGCAGTGTAGTGTCATCACTAACCCCAACTAGCGATGCGACATTCTCGACAGCCGTAGGTGCAGCAGTGGTGAACGACAGAAACACCATCTCCGCTTGCATCCACTCCGACCAGACGATCACTAATAGTGGTGCTGTGAAAATAAGGTTGTTAGAGCCGATGATGATAGGAAAATATGAACTACCAAAGGGTGCAATCTTCACAGGTCAAAGCCGAGTGAATGGCGAGCGACTAACCATCTCGATCAAACAGATCGAACACCTAGGACGAATAATCCCAGTCGAGCTACTCATCATCGACACCGACGGCGAAGAGGGAATCTTCATCCCCAACTCGATGGAGGTAAGCGCACTAAAAACGATTGTCGCAGGGATGGGCAAAGATGCAGGGTCGTCAGTCAGCATCACTAGCCAAAGCGCAGGTGCTGAGCTA
>JBCQTX010000042.1:0-16275 GCA_047174605.1 Rikenellaceae bacterium
TACCCTCACCACGTGCCATCTTTAGCTGGATGTCGCACTCTTTGCGCATCTTCTCCAAAATCGCTGAGTTTTTCTTGTCACCAATCACATTCGTCTCCTCCCACTCATCATCTTTCAAGTTGAAAAGCTCCTCATAGACTGGCTCTTCGTGGTATTTGACACGTGCTTCGACGAAGTTGCGATACATAATTGCGTCTGACAATCCAACATTATATGCGACATTACCCTTCAACCCCAAATCTGCTGCGTTGCTCGATGATTGGATGGCATATTGATTCTTATTTTCGTAATATCGAATATATTTCCACTCCTTATCTTGAACCGACTCGCAACGTGGATTTCCGAACTGTGTGCTCCACAAATTCTCGGTGAACAAGTAGTCACGAACCCTATCCGCACGTTTCTCAACGAGTGGTGCAAGCGATGCACCCTGATATGAGTCTGGGATTGGAGCTCCTGCATAATCAAGGATTGTAGGGGCAACATCCAGCGCCAAAACCAAATCGTCACGGAACTGACCAGCCATCTTCTTTGGATTACGTGGATCATAGATAAACATAGGCACTCGTGTACAGATCTCGTAACACAACGCCTTGCCACCCATTCCATACTCTCCCTTGAAAATTCCATGATCCGATGTGAATATAATGATTGTATTGTCATCAATACCTTGACGCTTCAATTCATCACGTAGGTTTCCGATCAGCATATCAATACCTGCGATAACCTCCATCTCACGACATTTCCACTCTATTACGCTGTCAACCGTATTCACATATTTATAGCTCGACTGGCGATTTTCAACAGGGTGAATTGAGTGAGGTAGACGTGGGATTTTGATATCCTTTTTCGCAATGTAGTTCTTCGGAGCATCAACATAATCGGCTGGTGTACCATCGGCATTACGGTGGAGAGTGCGATATGTCTCTGGATCTGTTGTCTTCATCTTCATCGCCTGTACACTTGAATTATGAGGCAAATTAAAACATAGGTTCAGAAAGAATGGTTGATCCGCAGGTCGGCTCTTCAAGAAGCTCACAGCACCTGCCAAATTTCGCTCATTTGGATCAAGGAAGTCCATCACTCCCTCCTCCAAAACCTCGACTTGAGTTGTTGATTTTGCACCTTTGTAGATATCATGTTGCGTTTGAGGATAAAAACCGACATTTTGGTGACTTCCATACCAATAGTCATACGATTCATCCATCAACCCAGTGTCGTAACCATCCTTGCCAATTGGGGTGTGGTTCTTGCCGATATATCCAGTATAGTATCCACTCTCGCGAAGCACCATTGGATAACACTCGTTCCATGCTGCATCCGACAATGATGTTCCCGAGTTGAAGTTCAAACCATGGTTTCGCTCATACTTACCAGTCAAGATACATGTGCGGCTAGGGCTTGATATAGCGGTACTTACGTGAGCATTGGTAAAGAATACACCATCCTTTGCAAGTTGCTCCAAATTCGGAGTTTGGATGTGCGGGTTACCTGTGAAGTTCAATAGGTCATAACGTTGGTCATCTGTCAAAATGAAGATGATGTTTGGGCGCTCACTGCTCTGCCTCTTGGCAGCATAAACCCCAACATTAGCAACGAGAGTCAACGCTCCCGTCGCTAAAATTATTTTGTTCGTTGGTTTCATTATTTTTATAATATTACTTATCCCAATACTCATCAATAATAGCCTGAATATGAGGATACTTCTCATCTGTTTCGTTATACTTCTCACGCAATTCAACGAGTTGTTTTTTAAGATCACCTATTACCTCTGCATACTCAGGATCGGAGTAGACATTACGCATCTCATCTGGATCTTTCTTTAGGTCATAAAGCTCCCATGCAGCTGGTGTCTGGACTCGCATAAGTGCCTTTTCACCACCACGAACCTTGTAATCCACGCCATAGAAGAAGATCAATTTATAATCTTTGGTGCGAATTCCGAAGTGTGCAGGATTGTTGTGGTTGTGTGCCATATGCATCCAATATCGGTAATATGTCGACTGTTTCCAGCCCTCTGGTTCACGACCTTCGTGGTAAAGTATCTTCTTGAAAGAGTCACCCTGCATAGACTCTGGCTTCTCACCACCAGCCATATCTATTATCGTCTCAGCAAAGTCAACATTATTCACAATTGCATCGCTGTGTGATCCAGCCTTGATCTTCGCTGGGTATCGAACCATGAATGGCATACGCATCGACTGCTCATACATCCATCGCTTATCGATATAATCATGCTCACCGAGGAAGAAACCTTGATCTCCGGTGTAGATAATGATCGTATTATCCATGAGCCCTTCAGCCTCCAGATAGTCAAATAGCCGTTTTACATTATCATCCACACCCTTCACGCAACGAAGATATCGTTTCAAATTCTCCTGATACGCTTGATGTTTGTACTCTTTATCGGATAGCGTAGGGTCGATCTCCATATGAATACCCATGTTACGAACAATGTTGCGTCGCCCCATAGATGAACCAATTGTGTCGCGCATAGAGTCATTATATCCGCGTGTTCCAACTGACCCACTCTCATCATCATAATATAAGCTTGCAGGCTCTGGAATGAAAGTATCCTCCAAATAATCTTTGTATCGAGGGTTGAATTCGAACATATCGTGGGGAGCTTTGAACTGGTGGCACAAGAAGAATGGCTTGCTCTTGTCTCGCTTATTCTCCAACCAATCGAGCGAGATATCCATCACCACGTCTGATGAATGTCCTTTGTATTGACGACCAATCACATTGCCAAAGTTTGATTTCGGATGATCAATCCTCTCAGTCATACCCTTCTCAGCAAGTATAGGATCGAAGTACTCTCCTTGATCATAGAATACATTATAGTAATCAAACATCTCCGGTTGGTTCTTCAAGTGCCACTTACCTACGACAGCTGTCTCGTAACCTAATTTATTCATTGCAATTGGCAGATTCTGCTTTTCAATTGCTAATGTGTCTGCAAGGTCTAAAACTCCATTTGTCTGACTATATTGCCCCGAAACAATACAAGCACGCGATGGTGTACTAATACTATTAGTAACATAAGCTCGTTCCATGATGATACCCTCGTTACCAATACGGTCAATAGTTGGCGTAGGGTTGAGGGGTGCTAGTCGGCCTCCATAAGCTCCAATGCCTTGGGTTGTATGATCGTCTGACATAATGAAGATGATGTTTGGGCGTTCACTGCTCTGCTTCTTGGCAGCATAAACCCCAACATTAGCAACGAGAGTCAACGCTCCCGTCGCTAAAAGTAAGTTGCTTGTTCTCATTTTTATTGTGCAATAGTGATCTTATATACGATAGCTGCGTCACCCTCGGCTGGCATCTGCTTTGGTTGTGATACCTCGAGTCCATCTGCGGTTACTCGCCAATTGATCTTCTCGTCTGAACCTAGAACTGATACCGCTTGCGCATTCGCCTTTTTGTGTGTGAAGATCTTGAGTAGGTGTTTTAACCCACCCTTTTTCCATCCACACTGAATAGCGTAGACTGTGCGTTGGTTGTCGTATGTATATCTTACATCCTCTGGTTTTAAGTCAAACAAACCTTGGTTCACACCGCCATAAATATTCCACTCATCAGCTGCATCACGCTTCATAACCGTTGGGCCTTGACCAAACGTCAAGAATGGACGAGTGTTGTAGATCGCCTCACCATACAACTTGAACCATTTACCCATCTTCTGCATCGCTGCAACCTGCTCTTCGGGGATTGTACCATCGGCCATTGGTCCTGCTGAGAATAATACAACACCATTCTTACTCACTACATCCGCTACCGCACGGATCATCTTCTGCGGATTCATCGCCGAACGATTATCTCTATTAAAGCTCCATGACGAACCTACGATGAAATCTGTGATCCATGTCTCAGGGGTTATATCCTCCATAGTTGCTCGCTCCACATTCACAACTGCAAGATCGGTTGGGAAGTAACTTCCCTTGGTATTTACAACAACGTCACGATCCTCCTTCTCAGCCTTATTGAAGTAATATTTCAAGAATTCACGTCGATGCTCACTATCAATATACTCCGAACAGAAATCCATCCAGATGTAGTCTGGGCAGAACTCATCGATCACCTCTTCCAGCTTCGCAAGCCATAGATCAGCCGCCTCTTCAGTCGATTGCATACCATATAACTTCGTATATTTCGGATCTTTAGGCACATCGGTCTTGTCATACATCCATGTGTGACGGCTCACGATTCCCTCGTATGTTGCTCGCTCCTTAGGATAGAATAATTGGTTGAATCCGTGGTGGAAGGTTGCCATGAATTTGAGGTCTCGCTTGCGAGTCTCCTCAGCAATCTCCTTCACGACATTAATTCCGGGACCCATATCTACAGAGTTGAACTCATTGACCTTGCTATCCCAAAGTGAAAATCCATCGTGGTGCTCCGCGATTGCTCCGATAAATTTCGCTCCCGAATCCTCAAAGATATCGACCCACTCTTTGGCGTTGAACTTCGGTGCTTTCCACATCGGGATGAAGTCATGGTAGTGGAAATCAGCGCCATACTCCTCACGGTGGTGCTTGTAGACATCCTCACCAAAACCTACACGGTCGTGAATATACATCCATCGCGGGTACCACTCTCCTCGCCATCCCGGAACGGAGTAGACTCCCCAATGGTAATAGACTCCGATTTTGGCATCTTTGAACCAATCGGGTGCCGCTTCGTGTTTTTGAAGACTTCCCCACTCGGCTGTGTAGGGTTCTGTTTTTTGCTCTGATTGGGTGGTTGTACAGGATACCATCGCAAGCGTCAGTGCACATGCTGCTGTAAAAAGGGCTCTTTGTTTCATTTAGTTATACGTTTTAGGTTATAATATTGTAATCTTATATTGTAATTCATTAATCTGGCCTTTGGGGCAACTCACCTTTAATCCATCGTTATCGCGACTCCATTTGATAGTCTCGTCACAGCCGACCAACTCGACATTTGTAATCTTAATCTTCGCTTTTGAAGAGAGCGGAGTGAAAATATAGTGATTTTTTTCATTATTCACATATATATTTGCATAAATATTACGTCGTTGGTCATAAGTATAGCGAATACCTCTATCCACATCGCTATTTGCGAGGTTTAATACAATTTCGGCATCCTCTTGAGTGGTTAATTGTGGTGTGTACCCATCCAACATATCCTTGACAATCGGAATCATCTCTCGCTCCTCGATGTCGGATGGTGTATATCCTCCCATCTCAAATTCGATCGGCATAATATAGCCTAGTGACGACCAACCGAAGAATGGATTTCGGCCATATCCTTCACCTGTGGTACTGTTGTAATATTCGCGTGTAACGGGATTTTTGAGATAGACCAAATCTAAACATTTATACGCCAGCTCCTCCGCATATTCGGTATATCCGTAATCCATCAAACCATGAAAGAACATATAGTTGAATGGCATCCACGTTGGGCCATTCCAATTACAAAACGCTTCGGGAGGTGTGCATCCATTTTGGTCATATCCCTTTTCGCTCTTGGAGAGTGATCTCACTCCGTAGTTATCCCAATACTCATCAGGGTTAGCCAAATGCTCCTCGACTAATCTCTTCGCCTGATCCTCGCTCGCAATCCCAACATATAATGGGGAGAAGGCAGAGACTCCTTTGACCTTTTTTAGCTCACCACTCTCGACAAGGCGGTCGTAGTATATGCCATCCTCCTCATCCCACAGAAGTTTATCTATGACAGTAGCTATACCAGCTGCCTTGGCACGATAGAGATGCACTCCATCCAAATCACCCAACATCTCAGCTAACTCAGCCAACGACAACCACTCTTTGTAGAGATAACAGTTCAGATCGACCGACTCATTTTGAAATGTTCCCGATACTCGATGGTGTTGGTTATCCATCCCCGTATGTCCGCAATTTTCCCATACACACAGTAGGTTACCATCCGTATCATAGAGCGTATACCAACTATTGAGGTATCGTTTGATATTCTCAATGTTGCCTCTTAACCACTCTATATCTGCATTTTGGCGCATCCCCAAAAGAGCTGTTTGAGCCACAAAGGGTTTGAACATCTGTTGAGTCCAAGACATATCACGCATTCCAAAAGCACGCGGAATAGAGCCATCCGCGCGTTGACGTGCGAAGAAGGCATCGAGGTTCTTGAAACACCACTTCGACTCACCGCAATATACCTGATAGATCGCCTCAAAGTAGAGATCCCAATCGTAGAATTGGCCATAGTAGTAACCCGTCAACAAACTATCCCTAGTGAGTGGATCATACAAAATCCCCTCGCACTCTATATCTCTATTCAGATCCGCCAAACGATCCTTAAACCCATCTAGCGACTCCTCTCCCGTCATTGCTCGATACTTCTGCTCGAATATATCTATTGCAGTATTATGTTCACCACAACTTGACAGCGCAAACAATATCACTATATATATAATCAACCTCATAATCTCTACTCCGTTATATCAATACATTCATCTGTTATTATCTCACTTCCGAAAGGCATCGAATCAAGAGCCTTTTGAAGCATTTTGCGGATCCTTTCCTCCTTTGTTGTTGCTAACCCACTCACTAGATTATTTGCCTCTTGTGGGTCTGTTCGAGTATTATAAAATCGCCCCGAAGAGTAGAGTTTATAATCTGCTGTCTGTGCAAATCGAATATATTTATTTGGCTCCTGCTGCGATGGGAAGTGGCAAAAGCTCCACTCTCTAGCTCGATACTTCTTACCAATGAGTTGATTATAAAAACTCACTCCATCTAATTTGCGATCTGCCCCTTTGTCACCATCAACCAAATCTCGAATTGTTGGATAGAAATCCGAGACATCGACTAAATTATCATTTACCTGCCCTGCCTCAATCCTACTCCCCCACATAGCCAACATTGGCACACTCGTACCATTTCTTTTGGTCGTATTTTTTCCACCTTGAATCACCGAGCCATCTTTCATTGTGGTGAAGACTCGTGTGTTAGTTCCATTGTCGCCAACAAATAGAATTATCGTATTATCCAAAACTCCATTCTCTTTCAATCTATCGACAATCTTCCCAACGAGTTTATCCGCATAAGCTACTAAATTAGCTGTCATCTCCATCTCGCAACTCTTTAAGCGCATTTTAGGATCTTGCCACTCTTCACTATCAGGTGTGGGGTTGAATGGGTCGTGGATTAAAACCATTGGGTAATATACTAAGAATGGAGCGCGACTATTTTTATCTATAAAATCGCATATATAATCCGAAAATACATCGGGACCATAGGTGTCAAGATCCCTCGTAATACTCTCACCATCGACATCATACAATACAGATGCATAACGTCCTCCCATCTTTTTCGTCGCTGTTAATTGCCATAAACAGTAATTGTCAAATCCGAAATGTGCTGGGAGGTCGTAATCCGCTCCTAATTGCCATTTACCTGCAATACAGGTCTTATATCCCTGCTCTTTTACCACATTCGCAAATGTGCGCTGCGAAGGATCTAACTCTCCGAAGCTCATATAGTTGCGATTGTTGTACAACCCCGAAAGTAGCTCTACACGCGTTGGTGTGCTCAAAGGTTGCGCGTGACAATTGGTAAAACGAATACCATCCTCAGCTAATTTGTCGAGATTCGGAGTTGAGTACGTGCTACCATTAGCCCCCAAACACTCAAAACCCATATCGTCAGCTAGGATCATAACAATATTTGGGCGTTCTGCCCCAACAACCCCAATAGGCAGCGCTAATAGTGACAATATCAACTCTCTACTCATAATTAATCGTCTAAAAAAAATCTCAATCAAAAAATATAATTGTTAGGTGAGCCATATGTCCACCTAACAATTATCAAAATTACTGAATCGCTGACATATTAGCCTCACTTGGCCAATATGGATTCTGATAGATCACTGACTCCTCCACACTATTATTATCCGGTGATGCAATTCTCATATGCTGTATCTCGATCGGATATAGATAGTGTGCCATATGCCATACATAACCATTAAAGGCAAAACTTGTTGAGTTGACCTTGTGAATCTTCAAATAATCGCCATATTTAGGATCTGACAACACTGCACTTGAATTGGTCTCACCATAGACAAATCCTGCTTGATATAACTCTGGGAAAAGATCCATATTCGTAGTGTAGCTATCGCCCCAAAGACGCATACCCTCAACCTCATATGGAGTGGTAATCATCTGATCCATCGCTCTCCAACGACATAAATCCTCATAGCGGATTCCCTCACATACATACTCCGAACGACGCTCCTTGCGAATTGCGTAAAGAGTTTCGTCTATCAATTGGCCACCCGAATAAGCTCCCCAATCAAATAACGCCTCCTTCTCCATATCCAACGCCGCAACGGTATCATCGATTGATCCTACGATACCAGCACGTGTGCGCAACGCATTCCAATACTTATCAACATTTCCACCACGTGAGCCATAACGCATATAATATGCCTCCATGTAGTTGAGATAAGCCTCGGCAGCACGGAAAACAGGCGATGCCGTACTCGACATATTTTGGATATAGTGTGTTCCATCTGGATTCATACCCTTAGACGAACAGAATCCTGTAACATAACGCTTTTGCGCATCTCCGTCGACAATTGGTGGATAATCACCTTGCTGACTGATTCCATAAGTTCCTGTCGTTACATTAATCCAATAATTCTCCTGCCCCGGAACTTTGAAGAATAGATGAGCTCTATTGTCGCGTGTTGCTTGATTTATCATTGTTAGATTATCTTGATCCGTAAATACTGTTCTACTATCATAGTATGGTAGACCATTCACATCGAGGAACGACATAACAAGACCGCGCGTTAGACCAGTACCATTATTACCACGTGATGCCTGACTTGGCACATCGTTAACTACTCCGAGAGCACTCGAATACTCTCTCCAAAGTAACACCTCTTCATATGATGATAGATCAACATCACCAAACATTGTGAAGTATGGATTCACCTCATTATCTGGATCTGGGCGATTCATTGTGTTTTGTGTCAACCCCACAATGCTAGCAATAGCATCCGCAGATTCGATAGCCTCATCGAGGAAGAAGTTGATCTCATTGTCAATGCTACCGCTTACATATGCGAAATCACTATTGTATGACATATCTGCACCGGGCCATCCGCTACCTCCCGGAACAAATGCTGTCCCTTTAAAGTAGGTCAACCAACTCGCTTCGAAGAGTGCCACGCGCGATTTATAGAGACGAGCAACTCGCTTCGAGAGCATATTGCCACTTCCATCTGGCGATGTTTCAGACAACAACTCTATTGCGCGATCAAGATCTTCGAGGATAAAACGTGCCACCTCATTGCGAGGGCGACGCGCACTAGCCTCTGTCAAAACATCCATATCGAGCTCTAGCGTAGACTCAACAATAGGATAATCACCAAACTCAACCAACTTTTCGAAATATGCAAAGGCTCGAAAAAAATATCCCTCGCCAACATAGTGGTCGATCATATCCTCACTTCCCGATATAACACCAGCCTCATACTTAGGCAAAACCTGCTCAAGGAAATAATTAGCATCATAGATCCTCTCAAATGACCAATTATCGCCATCCGCATCAACCTTCCATTGACCATCAACAAAACGATCATTAACTGTTGTCTTTACTTGATTATCAGTATCATTATCTATTCCATAGCGACCATAAGTACTGCCTGACGCGTGTGATGGCAACCACGTATATAGATTGACAGTATAAGAGGCCAATTGTTGCTCATCGGTGAAGTATTGATCTGATGTAATTTGAGATTGAGGCTCAACATCCAAAAAATCATTACACGAAGTAAGAGCAATCGTAGCAGCAATTGCGAAGATGCCAATACGAGATTTATATAGTATTGTTTTCATATTATTTACTTAATTAGAAGTTTAAGTTAGCACCAAGTGATATGGTCGTTTGTAGCGGATATGTAATACCATTCACACCACCATCAATAGTCTCGGGATCGAAAACAGATGATAAGCTAGTTCCTGTCCAAAGATTCTCACCCGATACAAATACTCTAAAGTTTGAGACTCCGATCCTAGACATAGCCGTATTGCTAAATGTATATCCGATCTGTAGGTTCTTTAATCTTATGTATGATGCATCTTGAATATAACCACTCTGACTCTGGTAATTTTGGTATGTATTATTATCGTTTTTAGATGTTAATGTACCCATCAATGGACGTGGATAGTAAGCATCTAGGTTTTGTCCAAATTCATGGTTTGGATCTTCGCGGAAATAATCCATATGTTCAGCCAAGATAACTGATTGCCACAAACCACCTGCCGAACCCCAAAATGTTGGACTATTCGACATGAAGTCTCGCTTCATAACTCCTTGGAAGAACACTCTAAAGTCAAAACCTTTGTAATCTGCCGAAAGATCGAGGCCAAATGTATAACGAGGTGTACTATTTCCAATAATCTTCATATCCCCCGTGTCATCTACTGTCCCTGCACCAGAGTCGATCTTGCCATCTCCATTGAGATCCTTAAACATGATATCTCCAGCAGCCCAAGCAACCTCCATTAGGGCATCCTGTGCTCCATTTGGAAGCGATGCAAGGTGTGCATCCATCTCCTCTTGAGACTTTGCAATTCCAATCGTCTCATATCCATATATGTTGTTGATATACTCCCCGCTATTGTAGTATCTAGGTGTTCCTGTAGTGCAATTCAGATAGAGTGTTCCACTTGGATTAGGGTAATCCAAAACTTTTGTCTTTGCATCGGCTAGGTTGAAACCTACTGAGTAGCCAATTCCACTCTTCGTTCTATCGTTCCATCTCAACGAGACCTCCCATCCATTTGTTCGCATACTTGTATTATTCTCCAATGGCACGTCAGTTCCCAAGATGTCTGGCATCTCTTGTGCTGGACCAACCATATTTTCTGTTGTACGTGAGAATATATCAAATGAAGCAGAGAGCCTATTGCGGAATGCAGCAAGATCGAGTCCTACGTTAGTTGTTTTGATAGTCTCCCAAGTCATTGCTGAGTTCAACAAATCTGGATGTTGCGATGTGTTGGGTTGTGCTCCATTGATCAGCCAACTACCATTCACAGAACCAACCACCATCTCGGCATATGTTGGGTATAGATTTGTAGTATTCTGATTTCCCAACTCGCCATACGATGCACGAAGTTTAAATGTGTTTAGGATATCCTCATAATCCGACCAGAAATCCTCGCGTGCTATGTTCCAACCTCCAGATACCGATGGGAATAGATCCCATCTATCCTCTGCACGAAAACGAGATGTTCCATCATAACGTAGGTTGACCTCCAAGAGATATCGACCTTCATAATCATAATTCATACGGCCAAAGAAACCAGCAGTTGCCCACTCATCATTGGCTCCAGATACACTTGGCGACACCGCTGTGTTATCACCCGACAACCCAGTAGTCACATCAATTACATCCATACCATAGACTAATATTCCATTACGCTCGGCTGAGAATTGTGAAGCTGCTTGATGCTCGACCTGCATACCTGCCAAGAATTTGAAATTATGGTTGTTATTGATATCGAATGCATAATCTGTAAAGAGATTTACATTATAGTAGCTATCTGTCTGGTTCTCCTCATAAACCGAAGTTGTACTAGCCTTAGATATCTCATAACGAGTCTCGTCCGTGCCATAGTAGTACATCTTCTGAATGTCGCTGTGATCATGAGTTTGTAGCAGACTGTAGTTTACCTCTCCCGTTATATTCCACCCTTCGAGTGGTGACGCTACCAATTGGAACTGCTGGTAAAGACGATCTCTTTTGGTTGTGTTTTTACCTCCATTCTCCAACTTGTCGACTGTCATTACATTTCCTGTTGCTTGATAATATCCATTGTCATCATAGACAGGTATATTAGGTTTCATTCCAGATGATATCTTCCAGTTTAGGTCATCAATATAGTATGGCTCTGCAAAGTAATCGTGTTGATATTTAACACTATATGAGTAACTAACCTTCTTACTTAGCTCACCCGTAGCTCTAATTGTGGATGTTAATCGCTGGTACTCATCTGCTCCCCAATCCAACATACCACCTTGATCCAAATAGTTGATAGAGGCATATATTTGATGTTGATCAGATCCGCCACTAATACTTGCATTGTGCTCTTGGCCAAATACAATATCTTTGTAGATCAAATCATAATAATCAACATTGGCATTTCCTTGCTCATTACCATCGGCCCAGATCAATGGATTGTCCGGATCTGGAATATTCACAGTTGTAATGACTCCATTCTGATAATCGAGGGTACGTTGAATTTGATCATCATTGTAATATGGCGTATCACCATTATTTGCTCGTGCTTCGTTTACATACTGTACAAAACGGTATGAATCAATCGAATTAGGGAGATTCAGAGGAGACGAGAAACGGAACGAATTGTTGTAATTTACTGTCATCTTACCTGAAGCTCCTCGCTTAGTAGTGATCAAGATAACACCAAATGGCGCACGTGACCCATAGATTGACGAAGCAGCGGCATCCTTCAATACTGAGATAGACTCTATATCTTGAGGGTTGATAGTATTGATATCACCCTCCATGCCATCGATCAAGATAAGTGGAGCACCATCCGACCCCTCTCCAATAGTACCGATACCACGAATATTGATATCTGCCGACTCCATTGGGCTACCTCCCGTATTCTTCGAAATATTCAATCCCGGCACAGCTCCCTGAAGTGCTTGAGTTGCATTAGTCACTGGGCGACTCTTAAAGACTTCGGTATCTGCTACGGCAACAGATCCCGTGAGGTTAACCTTCTTTTGTGTGGCGAAACCCACAACGACAACCTCCTCGACATTCATAGCATCTTCGCTAAGGATCACATCAAAGTGGGTCTTATTTCCTGTTGCAATCTCCTGATCTGTATATCCGATATAAGAGATACTCAACACATCTCCCAGTTCTGTCTTAAGTGTGAAGTTTCCATCCATATCAGTGACAGTTCCCTTCGTTGTTCCTTTGATCATAACGCTACATCCGATAATTGGATTTCCGCTCTCATCTACGATGTTTCCATGTGATGAGATAGATTGGGCATTTACCTGCAATATGCTTATCACAAGCGCAAATAGCAGTAAATTACTCTTTATCCATCGATTAGCACTCTTTGTGTAAATAGTTTGGTTCATAATTCTTTAAGTTTAGTTAATTTTTACAGCTCTCGTTCTGGTTAAAACGGGAGCTATTCTTCTAATAAAATCTTTACTTAATTTAAATTCTCATAAGCAATAATATGTTTTAAAATGGTTAATATATATGCGTAACATTTTTCTCCATCGAGATAGGCAGTGGTGGGTAATCTCGCTCTTGAATCATCCAATGCGACATTTCATACTTTAGCTCCTCCAAAATTTCTTGATACTCTTCGTCATCTCGAAGATTATTGAATTCCCAAGGGTCGTTCTCAAGGTCATAAAGCTCGAAGAAGGGACGGGTTGGCTTGAAATAGAGATCAACAAATTTTTGATCCAATTCACCTCGCTCATTCATCTGCTCGATCTGCTTCCAAAAATCCATTTTATAGAAATCTACAGGTGATAATGGGATCTGCGGTATTATATTATAGATCAATTTATACCTCTCGCCAATCACACATCGTTGCAGATCAAACGCGCTGCTCGATTCTGGAAGTCGCATCCCATGCGCTCCTCGCTCGGCATAGGCATATTTGCGAACCTTAGCTTCTGAATCCTTGAATATCGGCATTAGGTCAACCCCTGTAATCTCGGGACGAATATCGAGCTCTGCTGCTCGGAGAATCGTTGGTGCTAGATCTTCTGCTGAGACAATGGAGTTGGATACCGATCCCGGTTCGATCACACCGCTCCACCTTATAAGAAGTGGTACATTTACGCCCCATTCGTAGAGCGTTCCCTTTCCACGAAATTGAGCACCTCCATTGTCTCCCATGAAGATGACGATTGTATTTTCGCTCAGATTATTCTCCTCCAAATACTCCATTATCTCTCCGAAATCGGTGTCGAGACGGTGGATCTCATCATAATATGCAGCAAGATCGGCCCTCACCCCCGGTGTATCTGGATATTGCGGGAACAAAGACAATTTGTCGGGATCGTGGAACTTCTCTGCTGTATAGGCTCTGTGTGGATCAGTATAATTGAGCTGCACAAAGAATGGCTTATCCTTATCTCTCGCCTCCATAAAACCATAGAATTGAGAGTGGATATTCGCAGATGTTTTGTCATTGCTAGGGCACTCAGAGACATAATCCAACCTCGTGTGCATTGTCTTAAGTCCCTCCGCAATCAAATATTGCTCTAGCGGATGGTTCACCAAACCACCAAATCCTCCATCGAGGTGGTGGCAACGACCAACAGCTCCCGTGTAGTAACCATCCGCACGTAGATCCTCCCCAAATGTTCTAAACTCGATATCTAAAGGGACATAGAAACGGGTCATATCAATACCTATTGGCGATCGTCCAGTCATAACCGAAGCTCGACTAGGGGCCGATTGAGGTGAGGTTACATATGCTCGATTGAAACGTATCCCCTCTCCTGCAAACTTATCGAGGTTTGGAGTTACAATATCCCGATTACCATAGCACCCAACATGGGCAGCAGAGTGGTCATCGCTGAGTATCATCAAGATGTTAGGACGTGAATCCGCCATCTGTGCCGACGCTGAAAATGTCGTAACTAAGGCTAGTGACGTTAATGTAGTAGTGGTTTTAATACCTAATTGAGCCATCGCTGTATTCTTTTTATATTTATACCACAAAGGTATCTATATGAGATTATTAGATGTTTAAATTATGTATCAATTGTATAAAATTGCGTATCATGTGAATTCTGATACAACTGTCTACTTCTCAATATCAGCATTCAACTCTCGATCGAATCGTTTCATTTGATATTGCAGTTCATTGCTCTTTTGAGGATACCTCTCGATGAGGTTATCACTCTCAGAGATGTCGACACTCAAATTGTGGAGATGCCCCTTTTCGGATGTTCCACTCTTTAGATCCTTGAGATTTCCGTAGTCAAAATATTTCCAATCGCCGATCCTCACACCATCTATCTCCATCATATTTGCATGGTAGTAGTAGATCTCGTTACGCGGAGATTTAGATTGCTCACCACTCAAATATGGAGCTAGATCATAACCATCGTAGATCCTGTCGTCGGGCATGGGCGCATCTACAAGATTCATGATTGTTGGGAAGATATCGAGTGCCGAGACGATCTCTTCACTATATCTTCCAGCTCGTATCATTTGTGGATACCATATTACACATGGAGAGCGATATCCACCCTCGTAGGTATCAAATTTATAGCCCCGTAGATCGCCAGCCGAGCCCTTTCGCTCACCTTTTGGCGTTAATGGCTGCGGTCCATTGTCGGATAGATATATAATGAAAGTATTCTCCTCTAACCCGTTATCATTTACCGCTTTAAGAACTTCGCCAACACTCCAATCAATCTCCTCCACTGCATCGCAATAGAGTCCGTTTCCGCTATGTCCCTCGAACTTTTCACCCACAAAAATCGGCTCATGTGGGAATGTGTGAGCCATGTAGAGAAAGAATGGCTCTTCCTTGTGTTCTTGAATATACCTCACTGCTTCGGTGGTGTATCGCTCCGTGAGAGTTGTCTGTTCGGCTGGAAATTCAATTACCTCGTCACCTCGCATTAGCGGCACGCGCTTTTTGATCTTTTTGTACTCCTCGAAGATCTCATATTTCGATATGTCATCTTGGAGTCTCGCTTCGTCGTAGCCATCATTATACACTATATCATCAGATATTTTCAGCTCCTTAGCAATCGACATATCGTTGCTGTAAGGAATACCATAAAAACTATCAAAACCCTGTGTTGTTGGTAGCTGATCTGGTTTATGACCTAAGTGCCACTTACCAATTATGGTTGTTGCATAGCCTTGATCTCGCAACATTTCGGCTATTGTAATCTCCTCAGACGGAAGCCCAGTCGTTGTGAATGGGAAGAGTACCGCAGGCACACCAACTCGTTGTGGCATACGCCCCGTAAGGATCGAAGCTCGAGAGGGAGAGCTCACCGAAGATGCTGTATAGAAGCGATTTAGCAACATTCCCTCCGCTGCCATATTGTCGATATTGGGGGTCTTAACCCTTGTCGAGCCTAAGCAACTCAAATCAGCCGAGCCTTGATCGTCGGTTAATATTACTATAATATTTGGTTGATTGTTGCTAGCTATAGCAACTGAACAGCTCAATAGAGTTAATGATGAGAAGAGTAATTTGCGCATAACTAAAATTTGTATAAT
>JBCQTX010000097.1:0-2869 GCA_047174605.1 Rikenellaceae bacterium
ATCCTCACTCATCGTCACTTGGGCGAGAGCTATCCGACACAAGCCGTTGGCCATGCCGATTTTGTGGATACTCCGAATGGTGAGTGGTGGATGGTATCGTTGGGTAAGCGTATTCGTGATGGGTACATATATCTTTCTCGCGAGACCTTCCTCTCACCCATGAAGTTGGAGAAGCGCACGGGGACTCATAAAGAGACGCGTAGCGACTATAACACAATCATTATCAACGAGGGAAAGGGTATGGTGCCAGAGACTTCTACCCGTCCCAACCTCCCTTGGACACCTGTTGCGCCACTTGCTGAGCTTGATGAGTTCGAGGGTGAGGAGCTTGCCCTTAGATGGAATTTGCGTAACGTCCCCTCTACCAATTGGTACTCTCTGCAGGGGGGTAGATTGGTGATGGATCTTCGCGCTGAGACACCTCAGGATCTATGGTGCAACCCATCGCTCATTGCGCAGCGTATCACAGATTATGAGTTCGAGGCGACTACACAGATGGATTTCAAGACTAAACGCGAGGGCGAGCAGGCTGGATTGATCCTATATCGACGCGAGAATTGTTACGCTATGTTGACCCAGAAGGGGGGAGATATCCTCTTGGAGTCCAACTATATGGGTGAGTATTCGGAGTTGTTTAGAGCACCGTATAGCACTAAGGGTGAGGTGATTCTGCGTCTGGAGTCAGATGGAACGGATGTCACATTCTACTATGGCGATGATGAGCAGAGCCTCCACAAGATCGATGCTACCGTTCCTCTCTCTATCATCTCGGATCTGATGCCGAACTTCTACAACGGCCCGATGGTTGGCGTCTACGCTTCATCGAATGGCGAGAGCAGCAAGAACCGCGCGTCGTTTGATTGGTTTGATTTGAGGTATTAGGGGGTATAAATATGGGGGGGGGGCTATTTCCCCCCACCCATCAACACCGAGAGTGGTTAGTCCATCTTAAGCACAGCCAAAAACGCACTCTGCGGCACCTCCACATTTCCGATCTGGCGCATACGTTTCTTACCGGCCTTCTGCTTCTCCAACAGCTTGCGCTTACGCGAGATATCACCTCCATAACACTTGGCTGTCACATCCTTACGCACCGCCTTCACCGTCTCGCGAGCGATGATCTTAGCACCTATCGCAGCTTGAATTGCGATGTCGAACTGCTGTCTAGGGATCAACTCTTTGAGCTTCTCGCACATCTTACGACCGAAGTCATAGGCACTATCGGCATAGATCAGAGATGATAGGGCATCCACCGGCTCACCATTCAACAAGATATCCAACTTGGCAAGTTTACTCACTTTGTGGCCACATCGATGGTAATCAAATGAGGCATACCCCTTAGAGCTACTTTTGAGCTTGTCGTAGAAGTCAAATACGATCTCGGACAGGGGCATCTCGAAGTTCACCTCCACACGATCTTGGGTGATGAATGTCTGGTTAGTCATCACTCCACGTTTGCCGATGCATAGGCTCAACACATTGCCCAGATACTCCGCTTTGGTGATCACCTGCGCCTTGATATATGGCTCTTCGATCTTCGCGATCTTGGTCACCTCGGGGAGTCCCGATGGGTTGTGTACCTCGAACTCCTCTCCGGAAGTGGTTGTTATTCTGTATGATACGTTGGGAACTGTGGTGATCACATCCATGTCGAACTCACGGTACAGTCGCTCCTGAATAATCTCCATATGCAACAACCCGAGGAATCCGCAACGGAATCCGAAACCAAGCGCAAGGGAACTCTCGGGCTCATAGGTGAGCGATGCATCATTGAGCTGCAGCTTGTCGAGCGAGGTGCGTAGATCCTCATATTGATCCGCCACAACAGGGTATATTCCGGCAAAAACCATCGGCTTAACATCCTCAAAACCAGCGATTGCCTCCGTGCATGGGTTCTCAAACGAGGTGATGGTATCTCCCACCTTGATATCTTTGGAGTTCTTGATTCCCGAACATATGTACCCCACATCGCCTGCTAGAATCTCATTTTTCTGAGCCATGTCGAGTTTGAGTACCCCGATCTCACCAGCATCATACTCGCTATTTGTGCTGAAGAATTTCACCTTCTCGCCCTTTCTGATACGTCCGTTAAAGACTCTATAGTAGGCTATTACGCCACGAAACGGGTTGAACACCGAGTCAAAGACCAACGCCTGTAGAGGTGCGTTAACATCCCCTTTGGGAGCAGGAATTCGCTCCACGATAGCCTCCAACACCTCTGCTACACCTTGTCCTGTCTTGCCCGAAGCGAGTAGGATATCTTCGCCCTTGCAACCTATGAGGTCTATGATTTGGTCGCGAACCTCATCCACCATTGCCGACTCCACATCGATCTTATTCATGACGGGGACAATCTCCAGATCACTCCCCACCGCGAGGTAGAGGTTCGAAATAGTCTGAGCCTGAATACCTTGCGTAGCATCCACCACCAACAAAGCACCCTCACACGAGGCTATGGCGCGCGATACCTCATAGGAGAAATCTACGTGCCCCGGAGTGTCGATCAAGTTGAGCGTGTACTCCTCCCCGTCATGTGCGCTATACTCCATCTGGATTGCGTGGCTCTTGATTGTGATACCTTTTTCACGTTCGAGATCCATATCATCGAGCACCTGCGCCTGCATTTGTCGTTGGTTCAGCGTGTTTGTCTTTTCCAAGAGACGGTCTGCCAAGGTACTTTTACCATGGTCAATATGTGCGATGATGCAGAAATTGCGAATATTCTTCATTTTTTACTATCTTTGTATCTATGAATCTACAAAAAAGGTTTAAGTCGTTAAACCTCAGTAAGTGAATGTTGGGACATAGCGCAATAGGTTACGAATTAGTTATGCAACTGATGTATAGAACCTCTATGGTTTGCGTATAT
>JBCQTX010000043.1:0-15674 GCA_047174605.1 Rikenellaceae bacterium
GCAGCGGCGATGTTTGCGCTGGCTGTTGGCTGTTCGGCAGACGATCTAATCACCTCTACCGACCTTGATTCTGGATCGGGCAATGTTAGTTCGGGTTCGGGTTCGGGTTCGGGTTCGGGTTCGGGCTCTGGCGATGTTGATACATCGGGAGTAGGATATGTCGAGGTCAAAGATATTCTGATCGACACAACTAATTCGGCATATTCTACCAAGACAAAGGCGGATGAAGGTGATATCTCTACGGATGACTTCATCATCTCGATATATCGCGAGACTACGGACTCTAGCAGCGGAGGTGTGAATGCTGATTTGGTATATTCTGACACATATGCTAAGACACAGGATTTGGGGCAGTTGGAGCTTACTGTAGGCCACTACTACGTAAATGCATCGTCGACAGACGAGATTAGCATTATATCGTGGAATCCGGAGTATGCATCGAATGATTACGACTTCACGATCGACAAGGAGAAGACAACGAGTGTAGAGGAGATTGTTTGTACTCCGGCAACTATCGAGACTACGCTATCTCTTTCGGCAGATCTTATTGCGATGTTTGATGCTGCTGCTGATGCCGACACTCCTTTGGTTGTGACTCTTACATATGGCGATGATATCACAGTTACATATGATATCAACAATGAAACTGTGACCTACACTATAGGTGACGAGGAGATAACAGTGGATCTCTACGACACAACAACAGCGATCTACTTCGCACCGCAGGATGACGCGGATCTTGTGATCACTATGTCGGGTATGTACAACACAAGTGAGGCTGGCGAAGAGGCGAACTATCAATATGTGGAGTGGACGCAGACGGTGACTGGTGTCGATGCAGGTCAATCTCGCGATATTGAGATTACGATCGACAACTACGACGAAGGAAAGATCACGATCGAGGTGACGGTACAGAACTGGCTGACTAACAACCAGATCGGTGTGGATGTCACTAAGGGTTCATTCTATGTGCTCACAGAGGATGTTATTCCGGATGATGATGGTGAGACTACGACTCCGGAGCCGGATGTGGATGATGAGGATGATAACACGGGTACAGGTAGCTCAACACTCGCTATTGTTTGGGATGCTGAGTATAGTTTTGATGAGAGGTATGATATAACTGAGTCAACAACGCAGGAGTTTGCTTATACTATCACTTCTCCGACCGGACTTACGGAAATGCATGTTAAGATTACGAGTGCCGTACTTACGAAATATATGTTAGAAGATATGGGACTAGCTCAAGAGATGGATCTAATTAACCCAGAGAATGAAATTATGGAAAAAATACTAAACGATACTCTAGGGTTCAAAACTGGTGATGATGTAGAAGGTGAGACTTTACTACAAGTAGATATATCGAAATTTATGCCTTTATTAGCAATGCTTGGAACAAATAGTGGCAATACTGATTTTGAGCTTACGGTGAGTGACGCATCGGGTACATGCACGAGGACAATAATGGTTAAAGATGCAGACTAAGTAGCAGATTATGAAAAAGTTAATAACATATATTTATCTATTGCTTGCCATTGTGATGGTGGGCTGTGACAACGAGACTCTGTTGTCTGATCAGGAGACAATTACTAATAGTTCTACTGAGGGTGTTGTCTCGATATCATTTGGAATGGGTGACTCTGACTCTGCAGCGACTAAGGCAGGGGATGATGATTCAGACTCTAATGATGAAATATTGGCTGAGCTACTTGCAAAGAGCATTATGAAGGTCTATAATAGCGAGGGGTCGTTGATCCGTCGTTATGAGCCAGCTACGGAGTGCCCTGAGACTTTGCAACTTGTATCGGATAGCTACACTGTTGCAGTTAGCATCGGAAGTAGCGAATCTCCGGTATATGAGGAGGCGGATCTCTACTACTATGGTAAGAGTGACTTTACGATCACTGCAGGTAGCACAGCTTCGGTTACTGTTAATTGTAATTTGGTGAACTCCCTTATTAAGGTAGATTTCGAGGATAGTGTAGTAGCAAACTTCGAGGAGGGTTACCGTGTTACTGTAGCAGCTGTCGAGAGCATCACAGCCGATATGGTGGAGGATACATATAGAGACAAACTTCAATTTGTTGATGAGGGCGGAGAGGGTTATATCATTCTGCCAGAGGGTGTATCGACAATCGCATGGAAATTTGAGGGTACGAAGATAAACTCAATGGGGGATCTCTCGTTGAGTGGAGTTATCAGCGGTGCAAAGAGCGCGGAGGAGTATGATTTGACCTTCGCTTATGATAAGTATCTCGACTTGGCATCTATGAAGCTCACAGTAGATGATACAACCGAGGATTATGATGATGATTTCAACTTCTCACCTCAACCAACTATCAAGGCATCGGGATTCAGTAGCTCTGTGGCTGTTGACCTAGCGGATGATACTTCGTTGGATTTCACTGTCACTTCGTTGTCTAACCTTTCGAAGATGTATATTTCGTGTGGTAGTGAGACTCTTATGACTATGAATCTTGGGGATGAGACAGGTGGTGTTGATGGTACTTATAGTGATGCAGATAGCGGAGTCTCATTCAAAGCAACAAGCGCAACATCGGGAACTTTGACTGTGGGCAGAGCGTTGTTCAACAAGGTAAGCACAATTGGAGAGTACGATATCAAGATCGTAGTATATGACACTGGTAATACATATGGTTCACTCACTATCACAATCCACCCAACAGGTATTGTTGGTCTCTCTAACGAGAATATGTGGCTAGGCTCTATCGATGCAGCAGCAGTTGTTGGAGATCCGGGTAGTGGAGTTGCATTTGAGGTTAGTACAGATGGTACGACATGGGAGAGTTATGAGGCAACATCGACAGATGGATATAACTATACAGCGACACTACTAGGAACAGAGTGGACCGCTACAACCAATGACGTAGGTACTACTTGCTACACACCATCTGGCGGTTTAGCGAATGACCAAGTGTATCAATATCGTTTGGTGGTTGATGGTACAGTACATTCAACTTCATCATTCACAAGTTCGGATGGGTCACAGAGTATTCCAAATGGCGATTTGAATGACACATCACTAGCATGCTTCAAGACAAGTAATGGTAGCTCTACATGGGATAGTGGTAACTTTAATGAGTTGTTCAAGGACTATTATTTATGTAATTCAGCAACAGTTAATGGTGCAGTATGTGCGAAGCTAGAGACTATAACGGCTTTTACTAAAACAGCTGCGGGTAATATATTCTATGGTGATTTTAACTATAGTAATTATACAGGAACAGTATCATTCGGTCGATCATTCACATGGAATGCACGACCAAAATCGCTCAAGTTGAAGTATGCAGCATCATTGGCGACTGGTAGCATAACAGCTCCTAGTGGAACAGCTGATGCTGGAACAAGTTACTCTAAAGATCGCGCTCGTATCTTCTTGGCGATTGTTGATTGGAGTTCTCAGCATGCTGTATCTGCCGGAGCAAGTGGTGATCCAACTGGAGCTTGGGATCCTGCAACTCAAACAAGTGTTACCGAGGGTAATATCATCGGTTACGCATCATGTTATATCGATGAGTCGACTGCTTCAACATCGCAACTATACGATTTGGAGCTACCGATCCACTACTACGACAAGGTGACAAAACCATCTAAGAGCTACACCATTGTGATCTCATGTGCAGCGAGTGCCTATGGAGATTATAAGATTGGAAATGAGGGCAGTGTACTCTACGTAGATGACTTTGAGCTAGGATATTAAACAAAATTAGTGAATGCAGAGAAAGAAGAGGGATATATTATTTGCAATACTCCTCTGTAGTCTATGCGTGCTCCAATCGGGGTACGCATATGCTGCAGGGGAGTCTGTGGATGATAAGACGGAGAGTAAAAGTGAGGAGCAGATACGCGAGGAGTTTCGTGCGAATCGCGGTCTAGTGATGCTAGATACGGAGTTTGTCCCCAAAGGACAGTGGATAGTGGGAGCTACGGGGTCGTACTCGACACACGTGAATACCAACTACACGCTATTGCTAGTGGAGGGGATCAACTCGGAGGGGTACACCGTGAGTGCGACCCCGATGATTGCCTATGCGATCAAGACGAATATGGCGATTGGAGCGAAATTTGAGTATGGCCGTTCGTTGTTGCGTATCTATGATGCTGGGATCTCGATCGGTGGTGAGGATGGCACACAGATCGTTGTGAATGACTTTTATGCTCTGGAGCACTCCTATGTTGGGTCGGCAGTATTGAGGCAGTATATCCCTCTGGGACGTGCCAAACGATTCGCGCTATTCACCGATATCGAGCTAGAGGGAGGATCATTCCAATCCAAATGCGCAAATGATGAGCCGATCAAGGGTACATATTCGACCGGATACTCGATGGGTTTTGGGGTCACCCCCGGGATTGTTGCATTTGCTACCAATGATGTCGCATTTGAGGTCTCTGTCGGTATGTTGGGTGTGGGATATACCCACATAGATCAGATACATAATCAGATCTATCAGGGGGAGGTCAACACCTCGAGTATGAATTTCAAGCTCAACCTATTTACAATAGGTTTGGGAGTCTCAATATATCTATAAATAGGAGGAGCGAATATGAAAAAAATAGTATTAATACTACTTCCGCTACTCCTATGTATCGGCACTATTGAGGCAAAGACTTTCACAGCTGTTGAACGTCCAGCAATCGAGACAGAGGATGAGGAGAGTGGGGAGAAGGTTAAAATCTACTCTACGCAAAAGGAGGAGACGCAGGAGTTGACGCCATTCAAGGAGCGCAGGGTCGACCGCGAGATTAACAAGCGGAAATTTATCTATAAAGGGGAGCTGATGGTTGGTGTTTCGGCATCGTACAACACACTTAATAGCACCAATGCGGAGATCCTCACGCTGCTTACCGATATGAATGTGGAGGGGTCGATCATCTCGATTAAGCCATACATGGGGTATTTCTATCGCGATAATCGTGCGATAGGAGTGAGGTATGGATATGTGGAGTATTCGGGAACGGTAGAGTCATCAACTCTCGATTTGGGAACCTCAAACGATATGTCGTTTGATGTGCCATACGTTAATTTGTTGAGCGTAAACAACTCATACTCACTCTTCCATCGTGCCTATGCGCCACTCGATGACAAGGGGAACTTCGGAGTTTTTGCCGAGGTGGAGCTGGCACTTACTACGGGTCATACGAGCTTCGAATATGAGAATAATGGGGTGATAGAGTCCTCATATAGTAAGAATCGGAGCTATGATTTGAACTTCAATCCGGGTATCGCGGCGTTTGTTATGCGCAATGTTTGCGCCTCTTTATCGTTTCAATTTGGAGGGCTTAACTATACCTACATTAAGCAGTATAACGAGAATAACGACTTGATAGGAACTCGTGAGTCATCGAAGATGCGCTTTAACTTCAATGCCTTTGCTGTGAACTTCGGTATTGCGGTGCACCTCTGGTAATTCAAAATGTATTGATATGAGAAGAGAATTTATTAGGAATATAAGATATATATCTGTTCTTTGCGTGATGCTTGTGGCCTCGTGCATAAAGAATGATATCCCCTACCCGATCATCGAGCTTGCAATATTGAGTGTTGAGGGCGAGGGATTCACCCAAAAATCGATAGATACGAAGAATCAAGTTGTAACGATTGAACTTGAAGAGCCAACAGATATCCGTGCAGTAAATATCAAGGAGGTGATGTACACCGAGGGTGCTACCCTATCCAATAATATCATTGGAATTTTTGATATGCGCAGTGCACTCTCTACAACCCTTAGCCTCTATCAATCCTATGATTGGTCGATCGAGGCGGAGCAGACCATTACACGTGAGTTCAAGGTTGTGGGTCAGATCGGAGACGAACGCATAGATACTACGCAATGCACTGTAGAGGTGGATGTTAATTCGGAGAGTGTTGATCTAAGCAACGTTACGGTAACGGCGATGAAGTTGGGGGCATATGATGTCACGACCTATAACCCAACGCTATCCAACCTGACAAATACAAGTTTCACTAGCGTAAAGCGAGTGACTGTGACGGCACACGACCGCTCCGATACATGGAGCATATATGTCAACGCCATTGACCCGGAAGTATCACTCTCTGTCGATGCGTGGGGTACTGTGGCGTGGTTGACCGCTTCGGGAGACACTACCGACCCATCTCTATGTGGTTTTTCGTATCGTGAGTTGGGGGCTAGTGGCTGGACAGATATTGCAGCTACGGATGCAAGCAATGGCGTCTTTTCGGTTCAGGTAACGGGACTTTCGCCAGAGAAAGAGTATGAATTTGTCGCCTACGTCGGGGATGTAAGCTCTGCGGAGAAAACAGAGACAACCGAACCTACTCCACAACTTTCGAACAGTGGGTTTGAGGGTTGGCAGATGGATGGTAACGCATGGTATCCTTACGCTGTAGGCGAGGAGGAGTATTGGGGAACGGGCAACAAGGGTGCTTCACTACTTAGCTCAAGTTCCAACATCACGCTTCCGGATAGTGAAAATATCGCTCCGGGCAGTACGGGAATCTACTCTGCACAGCTAGCATCGAGCTCTGTTTTGGGAATCTTTGCAGCGGGAAATATCTTCACCGGACGCTTTGTAAAGATCTCGGGCACAAATGGAATTATCGGATTTGGGCGACCATTCACACAGCGCCCATTGGCTCTACGAGGATGGGCAAAATATACGCAGGGTGTGGTGACACACTCCAAAATCGATGATATAGCTGTTGGGGACAATGATATGGGGTCGATCTACATTGCGTTGGGCACATGGGATGCCGCGACCTATGGATTGGACTCTACGGGCGAGCTGCTTGGTGACTCCACCACTCCGATGATCATCGACACACGCGACAGTAGCACCTTCTTCGACAAAACGAGCTCCGACATTATCGCATATGGAGAGCTGATACTCACCAAAGATCAAGATTGGAGTGAATTTGAGATTGAGTTGGAGTATCGCGACTTGAAGGATTCGAGTGGCAACATCATCACGAGCGCACAGAGTCGAGTTCCGACCCACATCATCATCGTGGGTTCAAGCTCGCGCTATGGAGACTACTTCACGGGAAGTACGAGTTCGCGTATGTGGCTAGATGATTTCGAATTGGTCTACGAATAGATCACAATAAATAAAATATTTACAAAGGAGGTGGCTTTTACGGCTGCCTCCTCTTTTTTTGTTCAATACTAGTTTGTTCAATACTAGCGTTGAATAGTAGCATTAGCCAAAATCGCTGCCACTGCGCATCAAAAAAACGTCATCTCTTGAAAAGAGAGTATAGGCATCAGCAAAACCCTGCAAATCAATATGTTACATGACACACAATTGTTATTATGCATATTTTGATGAGCAAATACAAACAAAAATTGCTAAAAAAACAATAAATTTGTTGTATCCACAATACTTTTTATATACCTTTACGGCAAAATTACAATCTCTTTTCAAGAGAAGAGGCGTAAAGTTTTAATTTATTAATCCAAAAAATAGACAAAATGAAGAAGATTTTATTTTCACTATGCCTAGTTGCAGCGCTCACATTCGTGGGCTGTAGCGAGTACGATGACAGCGACATCGTAGCAGGTCTAGAAAACACCGAGGATCGATTGGATGCCTTGGAAGATTGGCAGATGACAGTCGAGGAGGAGCTAGCATCGATCCAGACGATCATCGAGGCACTCGAGGCGAACGACTACGTTACTGACGTCGAGGAGATCACGAGCAACGGAGAGGTCGTAGGTTACACAATCACCTTTGCGCAGTATGGCGAAGTGACCATCACCAACGGAAATGACGGAGCCGATGGCGAGGATGGCGAAGCTGGATCGAACGGAACAAATGGCCAGAACGGTGCGGATGGCGATTCGATGTTTGAGTCAGTCAATGTTGACACGACCAACGGCTACATCGAGGTTGTACTTAGCGAGACTGGCGAGACCTACTACATCCCTATGACCACAGCGATGATTATAGTTGACAAGGCATCGGGAAATACTCTTAGCGGAGATTTCTTCTACTCGTTTGGTAGTCAAGAGTTTACATTCACAGTGTCGGGTCTACCTGATAACTGCGTGGCTGTCAACGCAAAGATTATGAGCAAGGATGGCAACGTGGAGAGCACGGTAGTTACACGCGAAGGTGGTAGTGGTGATGACGTGACTACAGGTTGGGAAGTATCGACAGCCTATGAGAATGAAGTAGCAACAATCACTCTTACGACCCCTTCATCGGGTGATGAGAGTGCGATCTTGAAGATTACAGCGATTAGCAGCTCGGGCACAGAGACAGTAACGGTTGTCTCGATCTTGCCAGCTAGCGCAGGTGAGTCAGCTAGTGATTTGGCTAGTTTCACTACAGATATCAAGGATACCACAGAGGATCAGATCGTTAGCTATGATGGTACAATCTCAGGTACTGACTCTACGGCTGCTAACACGATCTATCTTCCAAGTGTTACTAATGGCGATGTGACTATCAATCTGACTGGTGGTTTCGCGACGGACGCCCAAACTCTATATATCACAAATGCAGAGGATTGCGAGTACACGGGAGATCTCTACATTGCGGTTGACACTGTCAATTCTGGTACTATCGATATCACCCTTACGGAGAACGTAAATGTCTATATATTGTGTAGTGATGGAAGTAGTGTTGATGTTAATAATAATGGATCAACCCCTGTAACAAAAGCATCGGCTCTCACTTATGCGAAGATCGTTGTCCCATCTGGATCGAAAGTTGGTGACATAACAACAGCTGGCGGTAGTGTCGTTGTTGAGAGTGGTGCAAAGGTTACAAATATCAATATTGAGAATACGGAGGACGCAGCAGCTACTGCAACGATCGCGGTCGAGGGAACTGTTACGAATATCACAAGTACAGCTGACAACACTGCAGCGGTTGTGATCTCGACATCTGGTACAGCTGATAGTGAGACATCTACTATTGGCACAGTAACAAACAACGCAACAGCTTCAACTGCAGCGTTGAGTGTGACTACAGCTGGATCTTCGACAGTGAACACAGTTACAGTTGCGAGTGGTGTAACAGCTACAACGTCAGTCGAGACAACAGGTACCTCGACAGTTACTACTGTGGCTAACAACGCAACTACGACTACGGGAAGCGTATCTGTAACAACATCGGAGACATCTACAGTTGGTACAGTAGCAGGTTCTGGTACAACCACAGTCGACACATCATTGGGTGGTGAGGTGACAGATGCAGGAGATGCTGATGTAACAGCGTCAAAGATCTCAATCGGTAATACATACTACGCTTCTATCGCAGCAGCGATTGAAAACGCAGGGTCAGGTGCGACAATCGATCTTGCAGCAGGAGTCTTCACCGAGGATATTGAGATCAGCAATAGCATCACAATCAAGGGTGCGCAGGCTGGAACTTCAGGACTAAACAGAAGCTATGACAATAATGATGGCAAGACCGAGAGTGTATTGACAGGAACAATTTCAGTTTCGGGAAGCGCTGCAGAGGTTACGTTGAATGGTTTGTACTTCCTTGAAGAGTCTGAGGATTACGTTGCAAATAAGATCCACGTAGGTGCAATTAAGAGCTTGACAGTCACAAACTGCCTTGCGTATGGTATTACGGGTCACCTACTTGCGTCGTCAAGTAATGGTACGGATGTCAGCGCGGTAAAGGAGTCAGTCGAAATCTCCTACAACAAATTCAGCGGAACTAAAGTAAGTAAAGACCAATCTAAGGACGACAACACACTAGTCTACATCCCGAATGTGCAGCTGATGACAGTGACAGACAACTACTTCGAGGGTGCTACTCGTGGTGTGAACTTGACTGTGTCAACAACTATGAATAGTACACCTACTTATAATGAGGATTCATATGGTGCAACCATTACTGGTAACACATTCCATAACTTGAGCAACTATGGTGTTCAGACTTCGTATTGTCCTTATGGTAAGACTGTTATCAATAGTAATACATTCTCGAGTATCACTTGTGGTGAAAATAACGAAGAGGAGGGTGCGATCAACATCCGTGGATATGAGTCTAGTACTAGCACTAATACAGTTCTTAAATATAATTATGAGATCATAAGCAATGAATTCACTAATGTTGGCTGCGTATTCTTAACTAGACTATATAACCCAAATACAACTATAGATAAAGGTCTAACAATTGGTAGCGATAATTTTACTATCACAGGAAATACGATCAGTAATGTTTCGAGGTATATCCTTAAGAATGACATTTATGATTATGATGGTAATATCGATTTGACCGGCAATACAATCACATGCACAGGGGATTTCTCAAACTACCTAGACTTGATGGGTCGCTCTGAGGTGATTTATGGTGACACGACGTACGATGCTATCCCAGAGTATTTCGCGGCTTTGACATCGGATATTGGTGATTGGGGTCTCACAGATGCTAATGCAACAATAGGTGGTGTCGCTCCTGTATTTGAAAATGGACAGACTAAAGTAGGACATCTTTCAGAATCACGTTGGGGTAATTGGGACCCTTATTGGTCAAACAACTACTGGTTTGGAGATTGGGAGCAGGGAATCACAATGACTCTCAACACCACTATGTGGGAGATAGGCGAGTGGACTCAGTTTGTTAACACTGTTAGTAGTGGTAGTGAACCAAAAGTATATCCAGGTCAAAATCAGGTTGTAATTATTAGACGCCTAGCAAATGGTAATTTTGGTTATATCATTGGAAATGGTGCTTACTACTACAGTAGTGATAGTGATACTGCTAAACGAACTTATCTTGAAACAGATAGTAACTTCACAGAGTTTTCCGAACTTACTGCTGACGAGAGTACAGCTATAACAGTAATATTTCAGTTTGAAAAGGTAACTGACTTATCATATACTTGTCAATGTATTATCAAGAATGCTTCAACCGGAGATACCATTGTTGATGAAGCTATGGATACTTCTTTACTAGGTAAAACATATGGAATTGGTATGCAGGGTCAGATATATTTTGATAGTGGAGATAGATATCAGTATACCACTCCTCACCCTGATATTATAATCAGTAATCAATATTCAAAATTGATAGAGTAACACTCTCAAACCCCCAAATAAAGAGTCTGCCCCAGACCACAGAGATGTGGGAGGAGGCAGACTCTTTTATTTTATTATTGGTGTCCGGTAAAAGTTTTAAAAATTGTTATAAGTAGGGTAAAATAATTATTGGTGTGTTTTTAAGAGTGCTATTGGAGATGAGGTTTTTTGCTATTGAATTGAAAATATAGTGGTTCTACATTGAGATTTAATAGTAAAAAACATCGCTACAAGAGTGCTTTTAAAAATATGGCAATAATTGTTTTACACTACTTAATATATTTAAATATAGCACTTTACATAAATTTTATAAGTTTGGGGCTTCCTTTGTTGTGTTATGATTGAATAGATTACAACAATCTCAAAAACTTTTATCGGACACTAATACACTTGATGCGGGATGACGGCTCTGGTGAGCCGAAACGAGGTGCCAATACTTTTCAAAAACTTTTACCGGACACCAATAATTTTATATCGACACCATTCGCGATTGGGATAGTTTTTGCAGTGACCTCTTCAAAAAATATCAGTATGAAGAAGTTTATCATTATAGCTCTAGCGATCGCGACATCTGTCGGGTGCATATCGCAAAACACAAAAACTGTCCGTGAGGTGGAGAGTAAGATCCTCAAATCTGCCGATCTCGAGAGGTTAACACCCGACTCCGTGATGATGCTCCTCAAGCAGGGGAATCAAAACTTCGTGTCGAAGTCAACTCGCACACGTGACCTCCAAGCGCAACTCACTCGCTCGGCGGAGGTTGGACAAGCCCCAAAGGCGATTGTGCTCTCGTGCATCGATTCGCGCGTTCCGGTCGAGATGATCTTCGATATGGGTATCGGGGATATCTTTGTGGCGCGTGTTGCCGGGAATGTCGTGAGTGAGGATATGTTGGCGAGCATGGAGTACGCCTGCAAATATATTGGGAGCAAAGTGGTGGTGATCCTAGGCCATGAATCGTGCGGAGCAGTCAACGCTGCGTGTGCAGGGCTCAAAGATGGAAACCTCACCGAGCTGATGCACAAGATCGAACCTGCCGTGAAGATCACAGCCGAGGAGGGTGGAGATCCTCTCTCGAAGGAGTTTCAGAGTCGTGCCGTAGCCAACAATGTCGATGTGATGGTCGAGAATGTCCGCAAAGGGAGCAAGACGCTCGCTGATCTGGAACGAGAGGGGAGGATCAAAATTGTCGGTGGGGTCTTTGATATCCACACCGGTGTTGTTACGTTTGGTGATTAATTGGCATAGGAGTGCAGGCCTCCCAGCAGGTAGTTCACGCCGAAGTAGGTCATCAGCACAGCCATGAAGGCGAGCACCATGTAGATATGAAATATCGTGGAGTTGCGCAGCACCTTGAAAGAGCCCCTATGCAGCGACACACCATAGATCAGCATCGTTATGAGTGCCCACACCTCCTTAGGGTCCCATCCCCAATATCGTCCCCACGAGAGATTCGCCCAGATCGCACCCAAGAATATTCCTGCCGTGAGGGCAAAAATAGCTGGATACAACATTATGCGACTCACCACCTCTAGACGATCGATCGCCTCACGATATCGCGCCAAATCGTAGTGTAGGACGAGCGCCACAACTCCATTGAACATCATGAAGCCAAAGAGCGCGTAGGCGATCATAATCAACGAGACATGAAAGGTTAGCCAAGGCGAGGCCAACACCGGCATGAGCGATGTGATCTGCGGATTCATAGTGCTGAGTGTCGAGACAAGCAGCGTGAAGCCCGATAGCAGCAACGCCACAGCTGGCATGAATCGCACCTTTTTGTAGAGCAGCAACGAGAGCAGTAGCAGCGACCACGAGACGAAGATCATCGTCTCATATCCATTGCTTAGGGGAATGTGTCCTGCGACGTACCAACGAAGTCCCATCACCAGAGTCAGATAGGCCAACGAGTGGTAGACTTGGATACGCGAAAACGAAAATATTCTATTGAAGGTTCTACCCGTAAGCGTAGTGATCAGGAGCAGGATAAATGTTATGAGTCCGATTGCGAGGTGTATCTTAAAGAGTGTCGCTGGTGAGTTATATCTGTTGTATATCACCTCGGCTCGCAATCTGGTGTGGTCTACAGTGCGTGGATCGGCCGGTTTGAAGAGTGTTCCACGTGCCAACATCACCATCAACGATGCCTTTTCATCTGTCTCCGCGACAGCCTTTTGGAGTGGCGAGCGTTTTGCCTCCAACTCCTCGGGATTCCAGAATTGCTCCAACCTATACTCCGTTCCCACATATAGATCCGATAACGAGATGTACTCTCCCTCCATACCGAGGAGTCTGCGGAGCTCCCCGTCCTTGATCTTGATTAGTGGGAGTTTGCTCCACTCGTCGGGGTTGATTATGTAGCTTGCGACGACCTGTTCGGGGGTGAGACCTTCGTATCGCGCCCTGCCGTAGAGCTTGATCATCACATCGCGTGCAACGGTGTTGAATGGTGCTACACGTCCTTGATATAGAACCGCTTTATAGGCTAGACTATCCGCCTTTTCACGATCTATGAGCGATGCTGGGTGACTCCATGCCGTAAAACTGCAGAGTATAAATAGGAGCAGCAACAGCGCCTTGTTTCGTAGCAGAGGATGGGATAGCAATCGTCTGAATCCACCTTTGGGATCGAGCAACATGAGTAGCATTGAGAGGAAGAGCAGCGCATAACCGATATAGGTGACCGTGACTCCCCAAGGGTCGTAGTTGACACTTAGAATTGCCCCCTGATGATCCTTGTCGAATGAGGTTTGGTAGATGCGGAAGCTTCTCTCGCGGAGGATGTTATTCATCGATATTGCTCGCTGCCGAGCGCCATCCACTCGCACCGTGCTCTTGTAATCTGCCGGAGTTGTTGTCCCGGGATAGTTTATCACCTCGAATTTATCTAACGAGAGGGCGAACGGGAGCGAGTGTTCCATGTTATCGCGCTCATTGACATAGCAACTGAGGCTCTCCCCCACTCTTAGGTGGATATATCCCCGCTGGCCAAAGAGCGTTGTTAGCAGCGCCCCAAAGAGGATCAGTAGAAACGAGAGATGAAGCAGGAACGAGCTCTTTTGGGTGTGTAGCTTCTGTTCGACGATATAGATAAATCCGGCCATCGCCATTGCACCCCACAACGCACAAAACCACCATGAGGAGTATAACATCTGCTGCACATATTGTGTGCCTTGGAACTTCTCAACAATGGTTATTGCCGCTAGGAGTAGTGTGATAACTCCGTATATTGTGAATGCGATTTTCTTCATCTTTAGAAAAGAAGGTGGAGCTGTAGCAACCTCGCCACAGCCCCACCATTATAGTATATTAGATAGATTTCAAGAACTCAACGACAGCATCGCGGTCGCTCTTATCAAGCTCTCTAAAGGCATCGCTCGAATACTTCGCCTGACCCTTGTGCCACATAATCGCCTCATATTGGTCACGTGCACGCATATCGTGAAGGTGGCTACTCTCGCCATTTGCAACAAGATTCAAGTAGCGTCCCCAAAGCGGAGTTGTACGGCACCATCCTGTACGGATATTGTTGACCATTCCTAAGTTGTGCTGCAAGAAGTCTGAGTATGGCCAGATCTTCTGGTTCGGATATTGAGGGAGCTTACCCTTCATATCTGCATCACCCACATACTCATCATCTCCCGTTGTCCATGTTGGACGGTGGCAAGCTGTACAGCTCAAAGCATCGCTATAGAATAGCTCCTTACCGCGCTGAACAGTCTCGTCATCGATGTTACGTGCCGAAGGGACAGCTAGTCCGCGATGCCATACCATAAACTCGGTGTATTGCTCAAGATCTAGCTCTGCAGCTCTCTGTGTGTCGGTGTCGATATACTCTGCGTAGTTTGCCGAGGTCAACTTCTCCTCTGTAAATGCATTGTTCCACATTAGGTAGTTATAGACTGCGTTTTTCGAAGCATCAGATTTGAAATCACCATCAGCGATCAAGAAGCTATAGTAGCTATCATTCATCAATGACTCCATAACTGTCTCATCCTCTGTAACTGCGTTAGCATAGGCTGTAGTACAGTAGTTCGAACGATACAACAGATTCGAAGTCTCGCGAGTCACATTCGTGATGTTCCAAAGCGCATTTGATCCCGGACCATGCTGCAATGTTCCACGAGTAAGACCATATGTGTAGCGACCCTTACGAACCGAACCATCGAGCTGTGTGATCTGGGCTCCGCGACGACCTCCCCATGTTTTATCTGCTTGATACTCAGCCTCAGCGTCGATATCCTCCTCAGTAATAGCATCGATTAGACCCGTACCGTAGATTCCGATTGTTGACTCAACACGAACCTCATATTTAGACTCGCTGTCGATATTGTCGAAGTATGGGCTATCAGCGTAGTAGATTGCATCTGTTGGGATGATAACCTCTGGATAGATCAACTCATATGATGTTCCATCCGCATATTTATTATCGTGCTCATCGGTGTATTGATGCCACTTGATCTCGATCTTTGTCTCGTCGAGTGGAGCTGGGAATGGCGCGATACTCTTTGTCTGTGGCATACCCGTAAGCTCCGCAACATAGGCGTTGTCCGAGGTTGCATCTGTCCATGTTGGCCCTGTGATACGTCCATCTGTAATAGCCTCCAAAGCATCTCCGAAGCTACCATCCGC
>JBCQTX010000044.1:0-15634 GCA_047174605.1 Rikenellaceae bacterium
AGAAGTTAAGCTCGTTTACGCCGATGGTACTGCGGTTTTCCCGTGGGAGAGTAGGTAGCCGCCTTTTTCGAGAGTCGATCTAGTAATCTAGGTCGACTCTTTTTTGTGTTTATTGGTGCTCTTTTTTGTGTGTTACACACTCGTCATCCCGGACTCCGATCCGGGATCTCCCGAATTTTGCATGATGCAAAATCTCGGGTCAAACATAAAGCTAGCTTTATTATTCCTGTATGATAGTCATCAGTATTACCCGAGATTCCACCTACGGTGAAATTCGGGGGATCCCGCATCAAGTGCGGGATGACGACGAGCGGTGTGCATGGCGCTCTCTGGGAGATTTTTTCTTGAAAATCTCCTTTAATCAGAGAGAGCGAGGGTAACGTGGGCAACTGCCTCCGGCGGGCGGAGTGCTCTCCGCTGAGCTAATTATTTGGCGCGTAAGCTAGTAAAAGGGAGCTTGCTCTCCCTCCGGCGGGCGGGGATAGCACCCCCGCTGGTGCAGATATGCTGGTGCGTTTATGTTTTTTGCTTTTTGTGCTATAAACCTCTATTTTTTTGCGATAATTATAATTTTTAGTTATCTTCGTATCGTGAATACCTATAAGAGAATGCGAAAATTATTGTTTTGCTTGATTGCAGTTTTTACGCTGCTATCATCCGATACATACGCTTATAATAAATACACTACCACGCGAATAACATCGCAGGATGGGTTGAGTCAGAATGATGTGTTAGATATCATTCAGGATTCGTATGGGTTTATGTGGGTGGCAACCAATGATGGGTTGTGTCGTTATGATGGGTATGAATTTAAGATCTTTTCGATAGGGGATTTAGGCCTTAGCACCAACCTTATAATTAGCATTGTTGAAGATAGTATTGGTAACATATGGGTAGGTACAGCTGACAAGGGTGTCTACTGTTATTTGCGCGATAAAAATCATTTTTATCACTATTCAGAGTTGGCGGATACCCCAGCGATTGTCCCTCTTCGTGCCGTTCGTAATCTTACACTCGCGAACGATGGATCTATTTGGGGATATGAAGTGTTGACCCAGACAATGGTCCATATGCGATTTAATCAGAGCGCTCAGCGCATATCTTTGATTGATCTTTATCCTAGGGGCGAGGATGGTGTGCAGGTTGTGTCATCTATACACGCCACTAAATCAGCTATTTACGTCGGTGCATACAACGGCCTTTTTGTATATAGTCCTAAAAATAAGAACTTTATAAAGGTAAATAGTAGCAAGCCTATTAGCGGAATAATCGATATTAAGGCTAGAGGAGAGGTGGTTCACATAGCTACTTGGAGTGGGTTTCTTACGCTTAACACAAGAACGGGGCGTGTCAAAAAACACGATTTAGGTGTTCATGTTAATAAGTTTCACTGGCAGGGTAATATGTTGTGGATAGCATCAAGTTCGGGTGTATATACTTGCAAATATACCCCTTCTCAGGACAAATTCTACTCATTGGAACTTGTGGAATCTTTTAACAATTATACGATAAATGACATAGCGGAGGATCATACTGGCGGAGTGTGGATTGGCCTTCATAAAGTTGGTATTCGTCGTTATGAGGAGAATAAAAAACCATTCATGTTGAATCAAGGTTTTGGAAATGACCATATTTCATCTATCTTCCCAGTGCAGGATGGTAACATCTGGGTTGGTACAGAGGGTAGTGGACTTTTTCAGCTAGACTCTATAAATAGCGAGTCATACGAAAAAAACACACTGCCCTACAGCAAGGTCTATGCAATTGACTATGCGGAGTGTAATAATACTCTTTATGTGGCTACGGGGCGTAGTTTGAATAAGATCAAGATGGAGGAGGGTAAATACTCTGATCCTGAGGTGTCGCTCCATAATCCATCTGTGCGTAATATCTTGGCGGATAGCAATTATTTATGGTTGGCTCTGTATAATAGGGGTGTGTTGCGTCAAAATTTGAATGATGAGAGCTACACAGGTATAATGCAGAGAAATGGGCTACCCTCTAATATCGTTCGCTGTCTGATGCAAGATAGGGATAAGAATATTTGGATCTGTACAAGTAATGGAATAGCTAAGATCCCGAGTGAGGAGCGTTTTAAGACTAACCCAAAGATAGAGAAAATTTCACCAGATTCTGTTGGAAATCATTATGCAATTTCGATTGCCGAGGATCGTCGTGGGGATATATGGTATGGTACACTAGGCTATGGCCTATATAGATTACAGAAGAGCAGTGGTGGAGCATCAGATATCAAATATCGTGCTACCCATATCTCGACAAAAGATGGGTTGGCAAGTAATGTAATTAAGGCGATAGTAGAGGATGATAATGGTGTGATATGGATATCGACGAATCGAGGTATAAGTTCGCTGATGATCGATAAAGATCAAATTAATATAAATAATTTTGGCTTGCAATATGGTTTGCAGGATTATGAGTTTAATGAGTTGTCGGCCGCAAAACTCAATGATGGAACATTGATCTTTGGTGGCGTTGAAGGGTATAATTACTTCAACCCTAATAGTTTTATGGTCGATACGACGCAGATTCGTCCGGTAATTACAGACTTTAGACTGCAAGATCATAGTATATTAGAGGATCGCGAATTGGGAATAATTGCGCCCGGCGGATTGCATGGGGAAGAGGGTGTTCGTCTAAAATATGATCAAAATAACTTCACAATTAAATTTGCTGGTTTACACTTCTCCAATCCATCTAAGTATCAATATAAGTACCAGTTAGAGGGTGTTGACCGTACGTGGATAGATAGTTCGGATGGAGTGTTAGAGGTTAGTTATACCAACCTATCTCCGGGGGATTATACCTTCTATTTAAGAGCTGCAAATGACGATGGTGTCTGGGCGCGTGATACGTTGGCTCTAAAGATCGTTATCGAGCCTCCATTCTGGGCTATGTGGTATGCGATGCTTATCTATGCACTTTTGCTTGCTTTGTTGGGATTCCTTATTATACACTATTTTCATGGTTTAATGGAGCGCCGAAATGCGACAAAGTTAGCAGATATGGAGAAGCGTAAGATGCAGGAGATGCTCGATATGCGCACCCGTTTCTTTACAAATATATCGCATGAATTCCGCACCCCACTAACACTTATATTGACTCCACTGCAACGATTAATAGCAGATGAGCAGATAGCCTCTAATCCCAAGTGGCAATCACAGCTAAACACGATGGCGCATAATGGAAACTCCCTTATGCGACTTATCAATGAGTTCTTGAGCTATACCAAACATGAGAGTGGGGTATTGAAGGCGCAGTTGAGCCATAGTGAATTTACATCGTTGACACAGAGGTTGTTCGAGCAATTTAAATTCTGGGCAGAGCAGCGAAATTTGACACTCCATTATAAAGCGCCACAAGGTCGTATAGTAATAAATTTTGATCAATATCTCATCGAGCAGGTGATATATAATCTTGCGTCGAATGCTATAAAGTACACCCCTGAGGGAGGCTCGATAACGCTTGCTATAGAGGAATATGATGATCATATCGTCTTTTCGATCGAGGATAGTGGGTGTGGTATTGCGGAGGATCTGCAACCTCATATCTTTGAGCGTTTTTATAGTCGTATGACCGATGCATCAAAGGAGGTTGGAGGTACAGGTGTGGGTTTGTTCCTCACTAAGTGCCTTGTGGAGTTGCATGAGGGTGAGATTTGGTTTGAAACTGAGGTTGGTAAGGGTACTACTTTCTTTGTGAAATTGCCGAAGGGTGAGGCTGAGGATAGTGGTGAAGAGTCGCAGATAGGTGCGAGTAATACGATCTCTCCTATTGGTAGTATGGCGTTGGATAATGAGGAAGCGGAAAGCACCAAAAAACAAACTGAGGGTGAGGTTTTGCCTACGCTGCTGATTGTGGATGACAATAAGGAGATCTTGCAGATGTTGAGTGAACTGTTCGAGGAGTACTACACAATATTGACTGCTAACGATGGAGTTGATGGTTGGGGGAGGGCGTCGAAACATCTTCCGGATATCATAATTTCGGATGTTATGATGCCAAGGATGAATGGTCTTGATCTGTGCGACAGGATAAAAGGAGATGCAACGACCTCTCATATTCCGGTGGTTTTGCTCTCTGCAAAGACGTCGAATGAGGATGTCGCAGCGGGTATGCGATCATCGGCAGATGCATATTGCCCTAAGCCATTTAATAATGATGTGTTGATAGAGACGATAAATTCGATATTGGTAAATCGTCGTAAATTGGCAGATAGATTCTCGACAATGCCGCCAGAGGATAGTGAGGCTTCGATGTTTGCTAATTATGGGGATGATGCGACAACAAACACGGATAAGCTCTTCTTGAAACGGTTGACGGAGTATATTGAGGCCAATGTTCATAACCCGGAGCTGGTGGTGAATGATCTGTGTAACTATATGGGTATCACACCGTTGGTGCTTAATAAGAAGTTGAAGTCGTTGGTTAATATGACAGCCAATGCTCTAATACGTACCATTAGATTGCGCCGAGCAGCTGCACTTCTTCGTACTGCGCGATATACTATTGCGGATGTGACGTATGATGTAGGTTTTAGTGATTTGAGATACTTCCGCGAATGTTTCAAGAAGGAGTTCGGACTGTTGCCTCAAGAGTTTAAGGATCAGTCGGCAAATGGAGTTGAAATTGATATAAAACAAGGTTCTACAGTTGCCAATGAGATTGTAGATGCGGTGGCGACAAAATCTATCCAGACTCGTATAAAAAGTGATAAGGAGGAGGAATAAATTGTGTAAAAATTAGCTGGTAATTATTTTAACATTAAAAAAAGTGATCTTTTTATTGATTTATAATAATAAATATATAACTTTGCTTGATTTTACACTTTAAGAGCTAATCAAACTTAACTAAATAATATTATGAAAGTAACGCACATCGAGCACCTAGGTATCGCAGTAAACTCACTTGACGAGGCAATTCCATATTGGGAGAATGTCATCGGGCTTAAGTGTTATGCAATCGAAGAGGTTGCAGACCAGAAGGTAAAGACAGCATTTTTTATGCTAGGTCAAACAAAGATTGAGCTATTGGAGGCAACCTCTCCAGAGTCAACAATCGCTAAGTACATCGAGAACAAGGGTATTGGTATCCACCATATGGCTCTTGCTTGTGAGGGAATCGAGGAGCAGATGGCAGATGCTGAGGCTCAGGGTATCCGTCTTATCGACAAGACACCTCGCAAGGGTGCTGAGGGTATGACTATTGCATTCCTTCATCCAAAGTCAACACAGGGAATTCTAACTGAACTTTGCGAGAAGCGATAATTTTAGGTGGGAGATCTTTGCATTTGTAGTGGTCTCTTAATACTTAAGTCAAAACAAAATTATATTATAATAAGTTATGAGCGAAATTCAAAATAAGATCAAATTGCTGATCGACAATCGCGAGGCTGCACGCATGGGTGGTGGCCAGAAGAGAATCGACGCACAACACGCAAAGGGTAAATATACAGCACGTGAGCGTATCGATATGTTGCTTGATGAGGGTAGCTTCGAGGAGTTCGATATGTTTGTTACTCACCGTTGTACGGACTTTGGAATGGATAAGAGCCACACATTTGGTGATGGTGTAGTGACAGGATATGGTACCGTAGCGGGTCGTTTGGTATATGTCTTTGCACAGGACTTTACGGTAACAGCAGGATCGCTGTCAATCTCGATGGCAGAGAAGATCTGCAAGGTTCAGGATATGGCTATGCGTAATGGCGCGCCATGTATTGGAATCAATGACTCGGGTGGAGCACGTATTCAAGAGGGTGTTAATGCACTTGCAGGATATGCAAATATCTTCCAGCGCAACGTAATGTCATCGGGAGTTATCCCTCAGATCTCAGCTATCTTCGGCCCATGTGCAGGAGGAGCGGTTTACTCTCCAGCGTTGACAGATTTCATCATTATGAAGTCGTTGACATCAAATATGTTCTTGACTGGCCCTAAGGTTGTTAAGACCGTTACAGGAGAGGATGTAACTCAGGAGCAGTTGGGTGGTGCGTTGATGCACACAACAAAATCTGGAGTTGCACAGTTCGCAGTAGAGACAGAGGATGATGGTATTAAGTTGATTCAGGATCTTTTGTCATATATGCCACAAAATAACATGGAGGATGTGCCATTGGCAGTCTGCACAGATCCTATCTCACGCCTTGATGATACATTGAATGAGATTATCCCAGATCATCCAAATAAGCCATACGATATGTTCGAGGTAATTCGTGCAATCGTTGATAATGGTGAGATTTTGGAGTCGGCAGCAGGTTTTGCAAAGAATATCATCACTTGTTTCGCTCGTTTCAATGGCCAGAGTGTCGGAATCGTAGCAAATCAGCCTAAGTTCATGGCAGGAGTTTTGGATAGCAACGCTAGCCGTAAGGCAGCTCGTTTCATCCGTTTCTGCGATGCTTTCAATATTCCAATCGTATCGTTAGTTGACGTTCCGGGATTCTTGCCGGGTACTACTCAGGAGTATGGTGGAGTTATCACACATGGTGCAAAGTTGTTGTTCGCATATTGCGAGGCTACAGTACCAAAGGTGACTGTAACATTGCGCAAGGCTTATGGTGGAGCATATATCGTGATGTCGTCTAAGCACATTCGTGGAGATATCAACTACGCTTGGCCGGGTGCGGAGATCGCAGTTATGGGAGCAAGTGGAGCAGTAGAGGTGTTGCAGGCTAAGGCTTTGGCAGCATTCACAGATCCAGAGGAGAAGGCTAAGTTCGTAGCGGAGAAGGAGAAGGAGTATAACGATAAGTTCTCTAACCCATACAATGCAGCGCGTTATGGTTATATCGATGATATTATCGAGCCACGTAACACACGTTTCCGCGTGATTAGAGCATTGCAGTCATTGGCTACAAAGCGTCTACAGAATCCTCCAAAGAAACACTCTAATATTCCATTGTAGTATGAATCAACTATTTATGTCGCCGCTCTTCATGATGTTGAGTCATGGCGCAGGAGAAAAGGGAGCTGATACGATCCTTGAGAGTGATCCATTTGGATTGACTGTAGCAATGATCTCTATTAGCGTTGTATTGTCGGCATTGATCGTTTTGGGATTGCTTATTTGGGGCTTCTCGTCAGCGATGATCTTCAACGAGCAACGTCAAGCTGAGAAGATCCGCAAGAGTGCATCAAAGAATCCTAATGCACCAGTTCCAGATGTCGAGGAGGATCTTAATGGAGAGGTTATCGCAGCAATTTCATATGCTTTGCGTCTTCATAAGGAGGAGCTCCACGACCATGAGAGCAAGGTAATAACGATCAATAGTGTGGCACGTGCATACTCACCATGGAGCTCGAAGATTCATGGTTTGACAAATATGCCTAGATAATTAAAAAAAGAAAAAAGAAAATATACGATGAAAGAGTATAACTTGAAGATCAATGGTAACGACTATGTTGTTACGATCGATGTTAACGATGATATTAGCGCAGAGGTTGTTGTAAATGGCTCGGCATATCACGTAGAGTTGGGTAATTCAACAGTTAAGAAGAGTGTGCCAAGCCGTCCACAGGTCGCTGCAGCTCCGGCATCACACGCGGTGTCAAATGCAGCAACACCAGTGACAGCTACTAAGTCCGCTCCTGTTGTATCAGGTTCTGCGAAGCCAGTAACGAGTCCACTTCCGGGAGTTATTTTGGATCTTAAGGTGGCTGTTGGTGACACAGTATCTACAGGTCAGACATTGGCTGTATTGGAGGCGATGAAGATGGAGAATAATATCGACTCTAACTTCTCGGGAGTTGTTAAGTCAATCAATGTTAAGTGTGGCGACTCAGTACTTGAGGGCGACGTACTTATCACAATCGAGTAGGGTCTATGAATAGTTTTTTATCTAGCTCTTTCCTTGAGGAGAGTATCATGAAGTTCTATGAGGCTACGGGATTCAGTGGCTTGATGGAACCGGGAGGATGGCGATATCTAGTGATGATCGCTGTCGGCTGTTTCTTCCTATATCTCGCTATCAAACATAAGTTTGAGCCAATGTTGTTGGTGCCAATCGGTTTTGGTATTATCTTAGGTAATATTCCATTGCCATTGGAGAACGAGATAAGTATCTATAGTGAAGGCTCTGTATTGAATCTCCTGTATTTCGGAGTTGAACGAGGTATCTATCCACCACTCATCTTCTTGGGTGTTGGAGCGTTGACCGACTTTACATCTTTGTTGTCTAATCCAAAGTTGGTGATTATTGGTGCAGCTGCACAGATCGGTATCTTCGTTGCGTATATCGGAGCGTTGTTGTTGGGCTTCCCGGCAAATGAGGCGGGATCTATCGCTATCATCGGAGGTGCAGATGGTCCAACATCTATCTTCTTGACAGGTATCTTGGCGCCAGAGTATTTGGGTGCTATCGCAATTTGTGCTTACTCTTACATGGCGTTGGTTCCAGTTCTTCAGCCACCAGTAATGCGTATGTTGACTACCGACGCAGAGCGCAAGATCAAGATGCGTCCATCACGTGCGGTGTCACAGATCGAGAAGATCTTGTTCCCTATCATAGCTTTTGTATTGACTACACTTGTCGTGCCAGATGCTATTCCGTTGTTGGGAATGTTGTTCTTGGGTAACTTGATGAAGGAGTGCGGCGTGGTTAAGCGTTTGGCAACAACTGCAAGTAATCAGTTGATCGATATCATGACAGTTTTGATTGGAGTTACAGTAGGTGCTTCAACAAAGGCTGATGTATTCCTTACGGAGAAGACTATCTTCATCTTTATCTTGGGAGCTTTGTCATTCATCATTGCTACAGCAGGAGGAGTATTGTTCGTGAAGTTCATGAATCTATTCTTGAAAGAGGGTAATAAGATCAACCCACTTATCGGAAACGCTGGAGTATCGGCAGTGCCAGCTGCAGCGCGTGTTAGTCAGGATGTAGGTTTGAAGTATGATAGAACAAACTATTTGTTGATGCACGCTATGGGTCCTAATGTTGCGGGTGTTGTAGGTTCTGCAGTTGCTGCAGGTATCTTGCTTTCGTTCTTAGGATAATAGAGTATAAATAATAGGTAGAAGGTCGATGCATTATGTGTCGACCTTTTTCTCTTTTTTATAGTTTGCGAATGTGGTATTTTATATCTATCTTTGCTGTGAACCAACCAGACATATCAACTAAAACTAACTAAATATGAAGAGCATTGCATCATTTGTTGCGCTGGCAACAGTTGCACTTAGTTTCACTCCTCTATTTGGCGCTGACAACGAAGAGTACACCGGTACATCATTCCCATATACGGTGACCGATGAGACAGCGTCGAGGTACAATTTGAGTGAGTCTACGGAGCGAGTCCTCACAACCTATATGGATGGATATCGTCCGGAGGAGAATCCACTATTTACAAATTTTAAATATACGAAGTTGGAGGGTTTGGAGTATCCAGACGATGCAACACTATCGCGCCGTGATCCTTCGAAGGTGATCAAGGTGGGTGATAAATATTATATGTGGTACACGCGTCGTCACACGAAGTGTGCACCTATCGGGGCATCGAATGCAGCGCAATGTGATGATGAGACGCCATCGACAGATTGGGATTTGGCCGAGATCTGGTACGCAACAAGTGACGATGGTTTTAAGTGGGAGGAGCAGGGTGTTGCTGTTGAGCGACCACAGAAGCCGATGGCCGGATTTAGGTCAGTCTCGACACCTGATATTTTGGTGTGGAAGGGCAAATATTATCTCTATTATCAAGCATTTTCCGAGCCAAGTGGCCTTAAGGGGGATTATTGCCCAGTCTCTATGTCATATGCAGACTCTCCGGATGGACCTTGGACACACCACGTAGGCGAGGTGATCCCAACGGGGGAGAAGGGTGCGTGGAATCAATTTGCTATTCATGATCCATTCCCAGTTGTGCACAAAGGCAAGATCTATATTTACTATAAATCGGCATTTAACCGCCCTGATAGATTGTGGGTCGGAAATGGTTTGGTGACGGGAGATGACCCAGCAGGACCATTCACGCATCACCCAAAGAATCCGGTCTTGGCATCGGGACATGAGGTGTCGGTATTCCCATTCAAAGAGGGTGTAGCGGCGATCGTCACTACGGATGGTTTGGAGCGAAACACAATTCAGTATGCTGAGGATTGGGTGAATTTCAAAATAGCATCTATAGTTGAGCTTCCGCCAGTAGCAGCTGCTCCATATTGCCCAGATATGTTTACAGATACTACGGATGGAGCGGGTATAGAGTGGGGAGTATGCCATTCGACATCGTTGGGCACGTCGACCCCGAGACACTCCGAGATATTTAGATTTGATTGTTCGTTGGTGCAAAATGTAGATGAGCAGCTGTTCCAAACCACACGACCTCACCCAACTCCAGAGATGTATTTTAGCAATCCTCTCCCAAAAGATGTTCGCAGCAAACGTGAGAGTGAGGCTAAGATAAAGTAAGTTGTAGATTTTCGGAAACGTTTCCGGAAGTTGGAAACGTTTCCGGAGATAATAAAATAGAAAATATATATAATCATCATATATATAGACTATTTTTGTAAAAGTGATATATCAACTACTACCTAAATATGAAAAGAAATATTTGTATAGCGGCGGGTGCGGTAGCCTCGTTAGCTGGTGCTTCTAGCTGTAGTGCTGAGCAGAGTCGCCCCAATATAGTTTGTATAGTTTCGGAGGATAACACCAAGGAGTATATGTCGATGTTCTGTGAGGGGCTAGGGACAAAGAGCCCGGCGATCGAGGCATTGGCAGCTGAGGGTGTGATGTTCGAGAATTGTTATAGTAACGCTCCAGTGTCGAGTGCAGCTCGTTCAACATTGATCTCGGGGTGTTATGGAATCCGTATGGGAAGTCATCTTCATCGAGGCGAGATTATGGTGGATATGGTGGATGGAATGAGGATGTTCCCCGCCTATCTTCGTGATGCTGGTTACTATACGGTAAACAATGCAAAGGAGGATTATAACATCATCAAGGGGGATGATGTATGGGATGTGTCATCCGGAAAAGGAACGTGGAGAGATAGAGCAGAGGGGCAACCATTCTACTATGTTCACAATATAGCCGACACCCATGAGGGGCAGATGATCAAGACGATGGAGCAGATGCAGGAGGAGATTGGTGACTATATGCCACAAACTGGAGTGCATATCCAACCGAATTTCCCTGATACTGAGCTTTTTGAGACAGCATATAGATTCTACTGTTATAAAATTGAGCAGATGGATGCGAAGGTTGGGGCAGTAGTTGCAGAGCTTGAGAAGGATGGTTTGCTTGATAATACAATAATCTTGTACTATGGTGACAATGGAGGTATAATGCCTAATAGCAAGGGTTATTTGACGGAGATGGGGCTTAATGTGCCACTTGTTGTTCGTGTTCCGGAGAGGTATAAGAGTATGATTGACGTGGAGCGCGGATCGCGAGATAAGAGATTTGTGAGCTTCGTAGATCTTGCACCTACGATTCTTGAGATGGCCGGTGTCGATATCCCGGAGGGGATGGATGGAGTCTCTATTTGGGATCGCGAGGAGGATGATCTTCTCTTTGGATATGCCGATAGAATGGGTGAGAAGTATGATATGGTTCGTTCGGTTCGAAAGGGTAACTATAAGTATATTAGATCATTTCAGCCTTTTAATTTCGATGCATTGAGTAATGATTATCGATATAAATTACCAACCTTCCAACAGCTTCGTCAGATGTATGCGGCGGGGGAGTTAAACGAGACTCAAGAGATATTTTTCAAGCCTAAGGGTGCGGAGATGTTGTTTGATTTGAGTGTTGACCCTTATGAGTTGAATGATCTGTCGGGTGATGAGTCGATGCAGGGTGTTCTAAGAGAGTTGCGCGAGGAGATGATAGATTGGCAGGAGGATAATAATGATCTAGGCCTTATCCCTGAGTTTTATTGGGTTCGAGAGGCTGGCACAGCGACAGCAGCCTATGGTGAGGCGAATAGCACTAAGATCAAGGGGTATCTCAAGGTTGCGAATTTGCAGTTGGAGAGTTATGACAAGGCTCAAAAAGGGATCGCGAAGGCGTTGAATAGTGATGATATGGTTGAAAGATATTGGGCGTTGAACGTATGTAGTAGCTTTGGACGAGAGGCAGCGGAGTTCGTTCCGACAATTCGAGAGATAGCAGCGAGCGATCCAGAGGCTGTTAATAGAGTTCGTGCTGCGGAGTATCTAGCGTTGAGTGGTTTTGATAAGCCACAAAAGGTTATGATAGATGCTTTGTATTCGGTGAGTGATCCGGTGGAGGCGACGCTAATTTTAAACTCTATGACATTGCTTTCGGAGGGTGAGCATAAGGAGAAATTTACAATCGAAAGTGATAAGTTGAATGAGACATTACTGACTCATACATTGGTCAAAAGTGCATTAGCAAAACATAAAACTAAATAAAACTATGAAACGACTATTAGCTACATTGGCAATCTGCACAACTATGTTTGTGAGCTGTGCGCCTGAGCAAACTGTGCAGGAGAATATCACCTACGAGATCTCGTTAGGTAAAGTTCCGAAGACAGCAGTGTTTAAGAATGGAGATGACACGACATGGAGCGTATGGGGTGCATCTATGGCGAAGGGAGATGATGGGTTGTACCACATCTTCTACTCACGTTGGCCAAAGGCTTTAGGGTGGTCGTGGGTCGTTGACTCGGAGATCGCTCATGCAACGAGCGCGTCGCCTTATGGACCTTGGGAGTTCCAAGATATCTCACTTCCTAGACGAGGTAAGGAGTATTGGGATGGATGGTGTACACATAACCCAACGATCCAGAAGATAGATGGAAAATATTACCTATATTATATGGGTAATACGGGAGATGGCGAGGTGACTTGTAAGCCAGATGAGCGTGAGGTTATTAACTGGCAACATCGTAATAATCAACGTATTGGTGTAGCAGTTGCGAACTCTCCATATGGCCCTTGGACACGATTTGATGAGCCACTTATTGATATTACAGATGATCCGGAGGCATATGACTGCCTAATGACCTCTAATCCATCTGTTTGTCAACGACCAGATGGAGGAATGTTATATGTATATAAAGCTGTAAGTACTCGCCTGCCACTTCCAAATGGAGGACCAGTAGTTCATATGGCGGCTACTTCGGACTCACCAACGGGCAAGGTTACAAAGGCAAAGGATTTGGTATTCCACTATGAGGGAGAGCGTTTTGCAGCCGAAGATCCATATATCTGGTATGCTGATGGTAAATATCGAGCGATTGTAAAGAGAATCAAAGAGGGAGATGGAAAGCGATTGTTCTCACTAATGCACTTCCAGTCTGATGATGGATTTGATTGGATCGAGGCACCATATAAAGAGGTGTCGGCTCTAGAGATCACATGGGAGGATGGAAAATACCAGAAGTTGGAGCATTTGGAGCGTCCGCAGGTATATATCGAGGATGGAGAGCCAATGTTGTTGCTATGTGCAGCAGATACATTGGAGGGCTTCAAGCGTCATTCATTCAATGTGCAGATCCCGTTAAACCTCAAAAAACACGTTGTTCAACCAGAGGAGAAAGAGTAACTAAACTAATCTAAAAAATAAGAAACTATGTTAAAAAGAGTAATCTCGTTATTTTCTTTGACGTTCGCTTTTGTGGCTATGGCGTCAAATGTTATTGCGTCTTCCAATATATTTGTCGAAGCTGAGAGCTTTGATAATAAGGGAGGTTGGGTCGTTGATCAACAATTTATGGATCTTATGGGTTCGTCATATTTGATGGCTCATGGAATGGGAGTTCCCGTTGCAGATGCTTCAACATCGGTAGATGTTGCGCAGGCGGGGGAGTATCACATCTATGTTCGCACCTTTAACTGGACATCACCTTGGTATGATGGAGCTGGTCCGGGAGCGTTTAAACTGTTGGTTAATGGTAAGGCTGTAGGTCAGGATCTAGGTGTTGTTGGCAATGAGTGGATGTGGCAATATGCTGGATCACGCACCTTGTCTCAGGGTAGCAACACTCTTAAGTTGGAGGATCTTACAGGTTTTAATGGTCGTGTAGATGCAATATATCTTAGTACAGATCAGGTTGCGCCACCGCAGGATAAGGATGCCCTAAAGTCATTCCGTCGCGATTTGCAGGGGCTTACTTGTACTCCTCAAATAAAGAAGGAGTATGATTTCGTTGTTGTCGGAGGAGGAATTGCCGGTATGTGTGCTGCTATGGCGGCTGCACGTGAGGGGTTGCAGGTTGCTCTTTTGAACGATCGCCCATTGTGGGGTGGTTGCAACAGCTCGGAGGTGCGTGTTCACTTGGGAGGCCGTATCGAGGTTGGACCATATCCAAATCTTGGTAATATGATCAAGGAGTTTGGTCACCTAGAGAAGGGTAATGCACAGCCAGCAGAGAACTATATGGATGAGGCAAAGCAGGATTTCTTGGATTCAAATCCAAATCTAGATCTATTCCCAAGTACACGTATGATCAAGGTCGTGATGGATGGCGATGTGATCAAATCTGTTGTAGGAAAGAATATTGAGACTGGTGAGGAGATCCTCTTCACGGCTGATCTATTTGCAGATTGTACGGGTGATGGTGCTGTAGGAGCATTGGCTGGTGCCGACTTTAGAATGGGTCGTGAGGCTAAATCGGAGTATAATGAGTCTGAGGCTCCGGAGGTTGCAGATAAGATCACTATGGGATCATCTGTTCAGTGGTACTCTAAGGAGAATAGCAAGGCATCGAAATTCCCAGTGTTTGAGTATGGCGTAGAGTTTACAAACGAGAGCATGGAGCCTGTGAAGATGGGTGAGTGGACTTGGGAGACAGGAATGGCTTACAACCAAATCACAGATAAGGAGTATATCCGCGATTATGGAATGATGATCGTCTACTCTAACTGGTCGTTCATGAAGAATAAATCAGGGCTTAAATCAGAGTATAAAAATAGCCAATTGGAGTGGGTGGCATATGTTGCAGGTGTGCGTGAGTCTCGCCGATTGTTGGGAGATTATATCTTGACTGGTAACGATGTTGTGAACTACAACGTTAAGTCGGATGGTACAGCAGCCACTACATGGTCTGTAGATCTTCACTATCCAGATCCATCGAATACGAAGTTCTTCCCGGGAGAGGAGTTCAAATCACTCTCTATGCATAATCAGGTCTATCCATATCCAGTGCCATATCGTTGTTTGTACTCTCGCAATGTAAACAACCTATTCATGGCAGGTCGTAACATCAGTGTTACTCACATGGCGCTAGGAACTGTTCGTGTAATGCGTACAACAGGTATGTTGGGAGAGGTTGTTGGACTTGCAGCAGCTGTTTGTAAGAACAATGAGGTACTTCCACGACGTGTATATCAAGTCCATATGCCAGATCTTGTTACATTGATGGAGACGGGCGCTGGTAAGCAAGGTTTGGAGAATACGCAGACGTTTAACACAGGTGGTGGTTTGGCTACCCCTCCAACAGCAGATTCAGATAAAAGAGCACGCGTAGGAGGCTCAGTAGCTGAGGAAGCTAGAATCAAGGCTGCAGCTCAAGAGAGACTTAAGAAGTAGTTTAAAGATATAATAAAGAGAGTGGCTAACAAGGCGATTTTCGGCACTTCCCTCGACTCTCAAATCCTCACGTACTAGAGTACGCTGCGGTTTGAGAGCCTTCACGAAGCCCCAAAA
>JBCQTX010000045.1:0-15560 GCA_047174605.1 Rikenellaceae bacterium
CAGGAACAGGTAAGACTACTCTTTCTACAGATCCAAAGCGCCAGTTGATCGGTGACGATGAGCACGGTTGGGATGATGACGGTGTATTCAACTTCGAGGGTGGATGCTACGCTAAGGTTATCAACCTTTCTCAGGAGCATGAGCCAGATATCTGGAAGGCTATCCGTCGTGATGCACTTTTGGAGAATGTTACTGTTGACGCAGCAGGTAAGATCAACTTCGCTGATGGTTCGGTTACTGAGAACACTCGTGTTTCTTACCCAATCAACCACATCGACAACATCGTTCCTCCTCCATCAAAGGCTCCAGCAGCTAAGAAAGTTATCTTCTTGACAGCAGACGCATTTGGTGTAATGCCTCCAGTTTCTATCCTTACTCCAGAGCAGACTCAGTACTACTTCCTTTCAGGATTTACTGCTAAGTTGGCTGGTACAGAGCGTGGAATCACTGAGCCAACTCCAACTTTCTCAGCTTGTTTCGGTGCAGCGTTCTTGACTCTTCACCCTACAAAGTATGGTCAGGAGCTTGTTAAGCGTATGGAGCAGTCTGGTGCTACAGCTTACCTTGTGAACACAGGATGGAATGGTACAGGAAAGCGTATCTCTATCGCTGACACTCGTGGTATCATCGACGCAATCCTTGATGGTTCTATCGACAAGGCAGAGACTAAGCAGATTCCATTGTTCGACCTTGCAGTTCCAACAGCTCTTCCGGGAGTACACGCTGAGATCCTTGATCCACGTGACACTTACGCATCAGCTTCAGAGTGGGATGTTAAGGCACAGGATCTTGCAGGACGTTTCGTTAAGAACTTCGTTAAGTTCACAGGAAACGACGCAGGTAAGGCTTTGGTTGCAGCTGGTCCACAGTTGTAATTCACAAGTCCTACGGACTAAATTTAGAGGTGTACCTTTTGGGGTGCACCTCTTTTTTTGTATCGGTGCTTTCTGGGCAATTTTTAGGTACTTGATATATTACACCGCTTGTCGTCATCCTGAACTTGATTCAGGATGACGGTGTGGGGTGTGGGGGAGCGATGGTAACTCGGGAACTGCCTCCGGCGGGCGGAGTGCTCTCCGCTGAGCTAATTATTATTAGAAATCTAGGCGTTCTGGGGTGTGCATCATAATACCAGATGAAGAGGTGAGTGCACGAAGATCAGCACTAATTTGTGAACGTTCGCGCCCCATAAGTGATAAAATCGAATTGAACGGTGAGGATTGTAGTCTCACACCCAACGACTTAAGCAACATCTCGAATTCATCTGGCGTCTCCGAAACCTCAATGATTTTATACTCAGAACCATCCAAACCACAGCGATCAACAATCAGATTCAGCGCCATCTTCAAACCTCCAACTCCATCGACCAGACCACAGCTCTCGGCCTCCACGCCACTCCACACCTGTCCGCCTGAGAGTGCGTTGACAACACCTATCGGCAGGTTGCGACCCTTCGAGACCTTCGAGGTGAAGCTATCATAGACCTGATCGACACTACGCATCATCGCAGCGCGCTCAATCGGGGTGATCTTGCGCGGCACACGGCAAAAATCTGAGGAGCTAGAGCTGCCGACACCATCGAAATTGATATGGAGGTGGCGACTCAAAGCCTCCTCATACGCCACCATCATGCCATAGACACCGATCGAACCGGTCAACGTATAGCGGTCAGCGAGGATGGCATCGGCCGGTGCGCTAATGTAGTATCCGCCACTCGCAGCGTAGCTACCCATCGAGATAACGACCATCTTCTCATCCTTCAAAAGATCCATCTCGCGCCACATGACATCGGCCGCCATAGCGCTGCCACCCGGAGAGTTGACCCTCACCACAACACCCTTGATATTATCATCGTTTCGAACCCTTCGAAGCTGATTAACAATGGTCGTAGAGCCTACATAGCTATCGCCAGAGCTGCCACCCACCTCGCTCACCCCATCGATGATTGTGCCATCGACATAGATCACAGCGATCTTATTGCCCCCCATATCGATCAAATCATCCCCCATGAGGTCGCTATTTGGGTCAATTCGTGTGGCATATCTACCCAGAGTTATTCGGCGCATCTTGCCCTTATCTAACGCTATACCAGCCTCTTCCAGCTGTGCGATGTAGTGATCCTCATACAAAACATCATCGACAAACCCGAGCTGTTTAGCTTCATCGGCCTCGACCACCACAACTTCATCCGCTACACGGCGCAACGTCTGCTCCGAGATGGCACGCGATTGTGCCACCTGACCCACAACGCCATCCCACAAGATATTGACCAAACGGCTGCTCTGCTCGCGGCTCTCCTCCGACATCGAGGAGCGAGTATAGGGCTCAACGGCCGATTTGAAACGACACGCGGCAGGGCGGAACACCTCGACATCAGCTCCGATGCTCTTCAAAAGATCGCCATAGAAGAGGGTATTCATCGAGACACCCTGCCACTCGATATGGCCAAGGGGGTGGATGAAGATCTTATCCGCAACCGTCGAGAGGTAGTACTCCACCTGCGAGTAACCCTCGGCATAGGCGAAGATGGGCTTTCCGCTCACCTCGAGAAACTCCTCTAGAGCCGTTCGAAGCTCCTCGGCAGTGGCTAGGGGGAGATACTCCGCACCATCCATGCGCAACGAAATCGCGGTGATATTGGGATCACTCGCCGCAAACTCCAATGCGCGCAACATCGAGAGGGTCGAGATTTGGGGTGTAGAGCCAAATACGAAACCCTTCAGATCGATCAGCGATGGGGATTGTGGAGAGTCGACAAAGAGCTCACTCATATTTATCTCGAGCACCGTCCCCTTTTTCAGAGGCTCTACCTCGGGGGTGAGCGCGGTGATTGCGACAGCCGCACCGATCGTTAGAAGTAGCACAAAGAGTAGGGTAGCGGTCAGAAATGCCGCTAGCGATATGAATAGGTTTTTGAAGAATTTTCCCATGACGAATATTTGTATTGTTTGTCCTACACAAAGATATAATTTTAAACGATCGCAAACCACTATTTTTTGCAAAAATCTATCCAACAGAGCCAAAAAGAGAGAAAATGGTTAAAAAAAGGTTAAAAGATCGCATTTTGATTTTGAAAATAAATATAAACTCCATACCTTTGGAGCGTACCGATAAAATATTAGAGATATGGCGATCAAATGTATAGGCGTCCTAACATCGGGAGGTGACGCACCCGCAATGAATGCAGCAATTCGTGCCGTGACACGTTCCGCTATATATAACGGATTTACCGTAAAAGGTATTATGCGTGGTTATAAAGGTCTTATGACTGGTGAGATTGTAGATTTCACATCTAAAAGTGTGAGCAACATCATCCAACATGGTGGTACAATCCTCAAAACAGCGCGTTGTAAGGAGTTCCAAACTCCCGAAGGACGTACTATCGCATATGAGAATATGGTGGCTGCTGGTATCGACGCCCTTGTGGTGATTGGTGGTGATGGATCTTTGACTGGTGCAAAGCTACTTGCCGATGAGCATGATGTACCTATCGTGGGTCTTCCGGGTACTATCGACAACGACCTTGGAGGTACTGACTCTACAATCGGATATGATACAGCGCTGAATACAATCGTGGATTGCGTGGATAAACTTCGCGACACAGCGTCGAGCCATGAGCGTCTATTCTTCGTGGAGGTGATGGGTCACACTGCAGGATATCTTGCGATGAATGGTGCTATCGCATCGGGCGCGGAGGCGGCTATCATCCCTGAGATGGAGACTGAGGTAGACCAATTGGCTGACCTTATCAACACAGGATTCCGCAAGAGCAAGAACTCTGCAATCGTACTCGTTGCTGAGAACCCTGCTACAGGTGGTGCAACAGGTCTTGCTGAGCGTGTGAAAAAGGAGTTCCCTGATTATGATGCTCGTGTCACAATCCTTGGACATATTCAACGTGGTGGTACACCAACTGCTGTGGATCGTATCCTTGCATCTTGTATGGGCGAGAAAGCTGTCGAGGCGCTTATGTATGGTCAGCGCAATGTGATGATTGGAATTAAGAATGGTGAGTATGTTCACGTGCCTTTCAACAAGGCTATCGGACATAAGAAGGATATCGATATTACTGGTATTGAGATGGTTAAGATCCTTTCGATCTAATCCTCTACTTACTTTATAAATCTAAAAAGCAGGGGGTGACCTCTGCTTTTTTGCTCTCGGGAACTGCCTCCGGCGGGCGAGGATTGCACCCCCGCTGGTGCGATTAATATAAATACTACGATGACAGCACTTTTTGAAGAACTGATATTTGGACCTATACGCTCCCGAAGATTGGGGTTATCCCTCGGGGTGAACCTCCTACCTCAGCACGCGAAGATCTGTAACTTCGACTGTATATATTGCGAGTGCGGGTCAAACAGCGAACGAAAAGGGGAGGTTGCACAGCGTAAATTCTCAAATCGTGGAGAGGTACAAACTGCTCTTCGTGAGACACTTATGAAGATGCACGAGGAGGGTGAGATGCCAAACGTAATCACATTTGCCGGAAATGGCGAGCCTACGCTCCACCCCGAATTCGAGCAGATCATCGCCGAGACAATCGCGACACGTGACGAATTTGCACCTGAGGCGAAGATATCAGTGCTCAGCAACGCCACAACACTACGCAACGAAAGTGTCGTCAGAGCATTGAAACGTGTTGATAATCCGATACTTAAGATCGATTCAGCGATAGAGCAGACAGCCAGAATCATAAACCGCCCAGCGCCAAATTACTCCGTCGAGGAGGTGATCTCACAGATGGCCAAGCTCAGCGGTGAGTGCATCGTACAGACGATGTTTGTGCGCGGAGAGGTTGATGGAGTCGCTTTTGACAACACCACCGAAGAGGAGGTCGCTGCATGGATCGAGGCGATCACGAAGATCGCACCTCGACAGGTGATGATCTACTCTCTAGATCGAGATACCCCCTGCCAAGGGCTACAAAAAATCGACCGCGATGAGCTCTTGAAGATTGCTCAACGGGTCGAGATATTAGGTATAGATTGCCCTGTGGCTTAGGCGGTTAGCTATTTAATTCGGTGATGAAATTTTGCACCGTGCGAATATAGAGTGGGTGCTCCGCCTCGTGGACCATCTGCTCCAACTCCTCCACTTTGTGACCGTCATATCTAAAGGCTGCCTGATCCAAAATCATGCCGCTATCCAACTCCGCATTCACCAAATGGATCGTCACTCCGAAATATTTTACGCCATACGCCAGCGCCTGCTCGATCGCGTGTGCCCCCTTAAAGGCTGGCAAAATCGATGGGTGGACATTCATAATACGCTCCGGATAGCCGTCCAACAACACATCTGTGATGATGCGCATATAGCCAGCTAGGCAGATCAACTCAACCTGCAACTCATTAAGTTTCAGAAGTATAGCCTCCTCATATGCAACCTTCGACTCATATGATTTTGGCGAGATAACAAGTGTCTGCACACCCAATCTCTCCGCTCTCTCGATCACCTTTGCCCCCGGCTTATCGCACACCATAACTGCGACATCTGCATCGATCTCTCCGCTCTGACACGCAACAGTAAGTGCCTCGAAATTCGATCCCGAGCCACTTGCAAAGATTGCAATTTTTGTCTTGCTATTAAGCTCCTCGCCCATGTCGATCACAGTGTCGAGGTCAACCATTTCACTCATATTCAGATATTTAGATAATCTCTACTGCGCCAGCCTTATCCGTGATCTTACCAATCACGCTAGCCTTCTCGCCCCACTTCTCGAGGATCTCGATCGCCTTCTGTGCGTCCGCCTCATCCAACGCGATTACCATTCCCACACCCATATTAAAGATGTTGAACATCTCGCGGTGATCAACCTCACCCGCCTTCTCCAAGAAGTTAAAGACCGGCAAGATCTCCCATGATCCCTCCTTGATCTCGATTCCCATCTCCGGAGTCAAGATACGTGGGATATTTTCGTCGAAACCTCCACCTGTGATGTGGCTAATTCCGTGAACATCAACGTTTTTGATCACATCCAACACCTGCTTTACATAGATCTTTGTAGGGGTCAAAAGCGCCTCGCCCAACGACTTTCCACCGAACTCCTCACGTGGATCTTCCAAATCTGCCAAGCTATCTGCTACGATCTTGCGCACCAACGAGAAACCGTTTGAGTGAACTCCGCTCGATGCGATTCCCACCAATACGTCACCCACCTTAACTTTCGATCCATCAATGAGTTGGCTCTTCTCAACAACACCACACGTGAATCCTGCGATGTCATACTCCCCCTCTGGATACATACCCGGCATCTCCGCTGTCTCGCCACCAATCAACGCACAACCACTCTGGCGACACCCCTCGGCAACTCCCGATACGATAGCCTCGATCTGCGCAGGGTCGTTGTGTCCAACAGCCACATAATCAAGGAAATACAACGGCTCAGCACCCTGTGCCAAGACATCATTAACGCACATCGCAACGGCATCGATACCGATCGTATCGTGGATATCCAATGCGAACGCCAGCTTCAACTTTGTGCCGACACCATCGGTGCCGCTCACCAAAACCGGCTCTTTGATGTTGAGTGCCGAGAGGTCGAACATACCTCCGAAAGCACCGATATTTCCCATTACGCCCAAGCGTGCTGTGCTTGCGACGTGACTCTTGATTCTGCGTACTGACTCGTAACCTGCCTCTAGGTTCACTCCAGCCTTCTCGTAACTTATTGCCATATTTTTTTGTTTTAATTCTCTTTATTAATTGCACCAGCGGGGGTGCTATCCCCGCCCGCCGGAGGCAGTTATTGTCTCTCTCTACTCCTCGTCGGCACCGTAAAGGTTCGTCGGATAGTCGCCCGTGAAGCAGGCTGTGCACAACTGTTTGCGGCTGCCAGCCTTGAACAACGACTCCGAATTCAAAAATGCCAATGAATCCGCCTCGATAAACTCCTTCGCCTCCTCCACATTATAGCGGTGACAAAGCAGCTCCTCCACGCTCGAAGTATCCACTCCATAGTAACATGAGTGTTTGTACTCCGGGCTCGCAATTCGAACGTGAACCTCCGTAGCTCCTGCCTCCTTAAGCATCCTCACAATGCGTTTTGAGGTTGTTCCGCGCACGATAGAGTCATCGATCAACGCCACTCGTTTCCCCTTCACAATACCTCTAACGGCCGAAAGTTTCATCCTCACACCCTTCTCGCGCATCGCCTGTGAAGGCTGGATAAATGTTCGCCCTATATATTTATTCTTGATAAGTCCCATCTCATATGGGATTCCCCCTGCCTCGGCATATCCCATCGCCGCGCTCAAGCTCGAATCTGGAACTCCCACCACGATATCTACATCTGCCGGAGATTCATCCCACAATATCTTGCCCGACTCCTTGCGGAAAGTGTGGACGTTGCACCCCTCGATATCTGAATCCGGACGTGCGAAATAGATATACTCCATCGCGCACATCTGGTGGCGTTTGAATTGTGAGAAGTGGGTTGTACGCAAGCCTTTATTGAAGTCGAACGAGACGATCTCTCCCGGCTCAACATCTCTAACATACTCAGCACCAACAACATCCAACGCACAAGTCTCGGAGCTCACGACCCATCCATCGCCCAATTTTCCGATTGACAACGGGCGCAGACCATACTTATCACGGCAGGCGTAGATTCTATTCTCGGTCATAATCAAGAATGCGAAAGCTCCCTCAATCATATTTAGTGCCGCCACAATCGAGTTGATTCTATGCAGCGATCGCTTATCTTTTTTGATAAGATGCGCCAGCACCTCCGAGTCCGATGTCGATTGGAACAAGCTGCCTCGATTCTCCAAGAAGCGTCTCAAATCCTCCGAGTTAACCAAGTTTCCATTGTGTGCCATCGCGAAATTTCCGGTGTGGTGCTGGAACATGAATGGTTGCACATTCTCTGTTCCTCCTCCTCCGGCTGTTGAATAACGCACGTGGCCAATGGCGCTGCAACCCTTCAACGGTGCGAGGTTTGCCTCGTTAAAGACCTCTGTTACAAGACCTTCGCCACGTCGACGTACAAATTCGCAATCATCGCCTACTGCGACAATTCCGCACCCCTCCTGACCGCGATGCTGGAGCGAATGCAATCCATAATAGGTCAACGATGCAGCATCGCTAACGCCAAAGACGCCAAAGACGCCACACTCCTCGTGGATTCCGTTATCGAACGGATCTTGAAAATCTTTCATCTCTTATTATTAATGTATCTTTCTACTTTACCCATTTTGCGGCAGCTAATTGCACCAGCGGGGGTGCTATCCCCGCCCGCCGGAGGCAGTACTATCATTACCATCACTCTCTCTGCTAAAAGGTGATTTTCAATAAAAAATCACCCAGAGAGTGCAATTCACCCAAATTTCAGGGCTTTGCCCTGACGCCCTCTGGGGACTTTCCTTGCAGAAAAGATCCCTTTTATGAGGGATGGCTACCGCTCAGCAACTGCGCTCATGCCGCGCGGGCACCCACAAATGTGGGGGGGGTGAGAAACTTCGTTTCTCATTATTACTATAACTTCTGTAGACGAGCTAAGATCTCCTCGTATGCCTCACGTACCTTACCCAAGTCGCGGCGAAAACGATCCTTATCCAACTTCTCATTCGTAGTCATATCCCACAAACGACATGTATCCGGAGAGACCTCATCTGCCAAGACAATCTCGCCCGATGATGTGCGACCGAACTCGATCTTGAAGTCTACAAGTGTGATGTTCATCTTCTTAAACATCTCTGTTAGAGCCTCATTGATCTGCTTAGTCATCGTATATACAACCTCCAACTCCTCATATGACAACGCTCCCAAAGCTACTGCGTGGTGGTCATTGATAAGTGGATCGCCCAACTCATCGTTCTTGTAGCAGATGTCGTAGATCGTGTTATCTGGCTTCGTGCCCTCGATCATGCCTAGGCGCTGCGCCATAGATCCTGCGATGATGTTACGCACGATAACCTCGATCGGGATGATCTCCACGCGCTTGCACAACTGATCACGGTCGTTCAATGTCTCGATGTAGTGAGTCTTGATGCCCGCATTCTGAAGCTGCTGGAAGATGATTGTTGAGATTGCGTTGTTCAACACTCCCTTATTCTCGATTGTCGCCTTCTTCACATTGTTGAATGCTGTTGCTGCATCTTTATAGTGGATTAGGATTACATCTTTATCATCTGTCAAAAATACCTGTTTTGCTTTGCCCTCGTAGAGCATCTCTTTTTGTTGCATGGTTTTATTTTTTTGTTTGTTTTTATTTTTGTTCTATTATTTGCACCAGCGGGGGTGCTATCCCCGCCCGCCGGAGGCAGTTCTCGCAAACCTCCTACCTAAAATACTCCACAGCGTTGCGGAACAGCGGTTGGTCGAGGTTGCCCGAGATGTTCTTGAACAGGTTATCCTCAAAGCGCTCCGTGTGTCCCATCTTACCCAATATTCGGCCATCCTCGCTGATGATTCCCTCAATAGCGTAGCTCGATCCATTCGGGTTGTATGGTGTCTCAGTCGAGATATTACCCTCCAAATCAACGTATTGGAACGCTACCTGCCCCTTGGCGAATAGCTCCTCAGCCATCTCGTTGCTAACCACAAACTTACCCTCTCCGTGGCTCATCGCGATAGTGTGCTCATCGCCCAACTCCAAACCTGCCAACCAAGGCGAGTTAAGTGTCGAGACGCGCGTAGTCACCATCTGCGAGATGTGGCGGTTGATGTTGTTTCTGAACAACGTAGGAGATGTCTCGTCAAGCATACCCAAACGTCCATAAGGCAACAATCCCGACTTCACCAACGCTTGGAAACCATTACAGATTCCGAGGATCAAACCCTCACGATCGCGCAATCTGTGGATCGCCTCCGTAACCTTTGCGTTGTTGAGCACCGTAGCGATGAATTTTCCGCTTCCATCTGGCTCGTCACCGCTTGAAAATCCTCCGCTCAAGACGAAGATATCACAACCATCGATCATCTCAACCATCTGATCTATAGAGTTAAAGACCATCTCGCTCGTCAAGTTACAGAATACCGATGTGGTAACTGTAGCCCCTGCCTTGCGCAGCGCCTTCGCTGTGTCGTAGTCGCAGTTTGTGCCCGGGAATACCGGAAGGTATGCCACCGGATTCTGCTTCTTCTCGCCCGAATACGCAACCACACTCTTCGCTGGTGTCGACTCCTTAACCACTGCATCGCTTGGTGCAGAGTCCGGATAGATCGTTGCGAACTTACGAGTGTTGGCAGCCCAAAGCTCCTCCAATGATAACTCTATATCGTTGATAGTTATTGTCTTAAGTGCGACCGTATATCCGATCTTCTCAGCATATTCGTCGTTATTTGTCTCTGTGCCCTTCCACTCAACCACGATCGATCCGTAGTTGTAGTTGAACAACTCCTCACTCGACATATCGATCTTAGCACCGATCTCATTTCCAAATGCCATCTTCGTAACTGCCTCAGCAACACCACCAAAGCCAACTGCATAGGCTGACAAGATCTTACCGTTCGCGATGCCATCCGAGACAATTCCCCACATCTCACGAAGTGAATCGGTGTCTGGCATACCATTTCCGAGTGGCGTATGCTTATATATATATAGGTCATTGTCCGCCGACTTCAAATCTGTTGAGATCACCTCACGCGCGTCAACCGTCGTCACTCCAAACGCCATAAGCATCGGTGGCACGTTGATATCGTGGAATGTTCCGCTCATCGAATCCTTACCTCCGATCGATGGTAACTTCAACTCTGTCTGCATCTTAAGCGCTCCAAGAAGTGCCGCAAGAGGTTTTCCCCAGCTCTCCGCTGTGCTCATTCTCTCGAAATACTCCTGATATGAGAAGCGCATATTCTCGAATCTCGCACCTGCTGCCACTGTCTTTGCACACGCCTCGATCACCGCGTAAGCAGCACCGTGATATGGACTCCACTCCGTGATGAATGGGTTGTAGCCGTGCGACATTATGCTTGCCGTGTTTGTAAATCCGTTTGTTGGGAGCTTCTGAACCGATACCTGCGTCTCTGAGTTTTGAGTCTTTCCTCCAAATGGCATAAGGACTGTCGAACGTCCGATTGTTGCATCGAACATCTCGATCAAACCGCGCTGCGATACTACATTATCATCTGCTAAGTTGTTTAGTATCTGAGCTTTAAGATCCTCACCCTCGACCTCGCGAACGAATGGATCACGCTCCTCTACCTCAGCGATTGTAGCCTCCGCATAGTGTGGCGCACCTGCCGAGTCGATAAACTCACGGCTCAAATCAACCACCAACTTACCATCTTGGAACATTCTCATGCGGTGAAGATCGGTAACATCGGCAACATGGATGATCTCCATATTCTCCTCGTGGCAATACCCAATGAACTCATCCTTGTCCTTCGCCTCGATAACCACCGACATACGCTCCTGCGACTCGCTAATTGCGATCTCCGTTGAGTTTAGTCCGCTATATTTTGTTGGGATTCTATCTAGGTAAATATCAAGTCCATCGGTTAACTCTCCGATCGCAACCGAGACTCCACCAGCTCCAAAGTCATTCGACTTCTTGATCATGCGAGTAACCTCAGCACGTCTGAACAACCTCTCGATCTTGCGCTCCTCAGGGGCATTTCCCTTCTGCACCTCCGATGAGCAGGTCTCCAACGACTCTGTTGTGTGCTCCTTCGATGAACCCGTTGCTCCACCGACTCCATCGCGGCCTGTGCGACCTCCGAACATCAAGACGATATCGCCCGGTGCAGGTGACTCTCTGCGTACTGCATCTGCCTTTACCGCACCACATACTGCGCCTACCTCCAGACGTTTAGCCACGTAGTTAGGGTGATAGATCTCACGAAGATGTGTCGTCGCAAGTCCGATCTGGTTTCCATAGCTTGAGTATCCGTCAGCCGCCTTGCGCGAGATAATTCGTTGTGGAAGTTTTCCCTCCATCGTCTCCGCGATTGGCTTATATATGTCTCCTGCTCCCGTCACGCGCATCGCCTGATAGACGTAGGCACGTCCCGACAATGGGTCACGGATAGCGCCGCCCAAACATGTCGATGCACCTCCGAAAGGCTCGATCTCCGTTGGGTGGTTATGTGTCTCATTCTTAAACTGTAACAACCACTTCTCTGTCTGTCCATCAACATCGATATCGACAAAGATTGAGCAGGCGTTATTCTCCTCACTCACCTCCATGTCATCTAGGAAGCCGGTTTTCTTCAGATATCTCGCGCCGATTGTTGCTAGCTCCATCAAGCACAATGGCTTTTGAGTTCTACCTAACGCCTCACGAATAGTCACCACACCTGCCAACTGCGCCTCTATATCCGCCTTGATGAAGCACTCAGCGACCTCAATATCAGTAAGTTCCGAGGTAAATGTTGTGTGGCGGCAGTGGTCGCTCCAATATGTATCGAGGATACGTAGTTCTGTCTCCGATGGGTCACGTCCCTCCTTCAAGAAGTAGTTGCGCACCTCCGCTAGATCCTCCCAGCTCATTGCTAGCCCCATCTCCTTGCAATATGGTGCTAACTCCTCATCCTTCATTTGAGTAAGTCCTTCTAGCACCGGAACTGCTGTTGGTGTAGCCTTCTCCGCATCTGTCAAGCGCGTCATATCTTTCTCGCGTGACTCCACTGCATTGATGCAATACTTCTTGATACGTGCGATATCCTCGGCCGATACCCCAGCGTCAAGCAACAAGATACGTCCCGACTTGATACGTACATCAGCTTCAGGATCAAGCAGTTTCACACAATCCACAGCTGATGCTGCACGTTGGTCAAACTGTCCCGGGAGGTACTCGATAGCGATCATCTGATCTCCCTCCGACACCAAATCATTGGTCACCGAATCGGTCACAATCTCACCAAACACGCCATAGCGCGCACGCTCCACCAACTCCTCGCTGAATCCGAAGAGGTCATATACGCAGATTAGGCGCAACGACTTGATCGACATCGCAAGGTTTGTGTTTAGCTCGTTGCGGAGGCTCTTGGCCTCTACTCGGAACTGCTCTTTCTTCTCTACGAAGATGCGGAAATTACTCATTTATTTTTATTTTATTTTTGTTCTATCTATATTAATAAGGTCTTTATGTTTTACCCGAGATTTCTTCGAAATTCGGGGGATCCCGCATCAAGTGCGGGATGACGGCTTTTTAAAGCCGACACATGGTACCAACTAAGTTACACCAAAATCACATCTACACCGCTTGTCATCATCTCGAATAACTTACACCGCTTGTCGTCATCCCGCACTTGATGCGGGATCCCCCGAATTTTTCGCAAGAAAAATCTCGGGTATAACAGATGTCTCAATCTACAACATAAAAACTACACCTACTCCACAAATCGCGAAGCCCACTCCTTGCGGTACTCCGCCTCGCTAAGCCCTACATATGTTATATGTGCCATCTTACGCCCTTTCTTGCACTCACTCTTGCCGTAGTCGTGTACATAGACCCCTTCGTGGCTCTCCTGCGCAACTTTTTGCGCCTCCTCATAATCCTCACCCAAGATATTCTTCATGATGACACTCTCCGCGTTCAACACAGCACCCTGCAGAGGTTCGTCAATCAAGAATCTAACAAGCTCCGAGAATTGAGACGATGAACTTCCCTCGATGGTGTAGTGCCCCGAATTATGCGGACGTGGTGCCATCTCATTGAAAATCACCTTATTACCCTTCACGAAATACTCTATCGCTAGGATTCCATAATAACCCCTCTTCTCCATAAACTCAATAGTCTGACGCTCAATGATTTTATGTAGCTCATGTGATATCTCGGCCGGCACTATGCATAGGTCTAACACACCTCGACGATGAATATTTCTTCCTATCGGGAATAGAGTGTATCCATCATCTGCGCGCACCACAACTGTGCTCACCTCGAAGTCGAAATCTACGAACTCCTCCAAAATACATGGCACGGAGAGCAGATCCAACGCCTCCTCAATATCATCCAACGACTTTATAACTACCTGACCCTTACCATCATATCCCATTCTACGGCTCTTGAGAACTGCCGGCAAACCGATCATTCCGATCGCCACCTTCAACATCCCCTCGTTATTAACCGCAGCAAATTTCGGAGTACGTAATCCGCTGATCTTAGCCCCTAACTTCTCACGAAGACGATCCTGAGAGTCCAACAATGGAGCACATCCCTGTTTAATATTATACTTCGAGCACAGCAGCTCAACCACCTCAGCCGGTATATTCTCAAATTCGTATGTCACGACATCTGTCATCTCACACAACTTAACCAACGCCTCCACATCATCATATGGAGCGACGATATTATCCTCGCACACCGCAAAGGCTGGAGCATCTGCCGCAGGATCCAACGCCACACATTTGATTCCCATATCGCCTGCCGCCTGAGCTATCATCAACCCCAATTGGCCACCTCCTACAATTCCTATTCTCTTAGTCATATCTTACAACTCTGCCGCTAAAACATCTGCTGTCTGCTTCTCACGGAAGGCATCGTACTTTGCCGCCAACGCGCTATCTGCAAGCGAGAGGATTGAGATTGCGATTAGTGCTGCATTCTTCGCACCATTGATCGCTGTGGTTGCCACCGGAACACCAGCTGGCATCTGCACAATCGAAAGTAGAGAATCAAGCCCATTCAAAGCTCTTGACTTCACCGGAACACCGATCACCGGAAGCGGAGTCATACTCGCCACCATGCCGGGAAGATGAGCTGCACCACCAGCACCAGCGATGATCACCTCTATACCACGTGACTTGGCGCTCTTTGCATACTCCACCAATAGATCTGGGGTTCTATGGGCGCTGACAACGCGCTTTTCGAACTCCACACCAAAATCTGATAGTGTAGTGACAGCGGCCTCCATAACATCGTAGTCGCTTGTTGAACCCATTATAATTCCTACTTTCATATCTTTATAAAAATTAAAAAAATCAAAAAAATAACCGCAACGCTCCCTAGATGGGGCATTACGGCATTATATGTATCTCTTTTACACCCATATAGAGTTAAAAATTAGCTATCAAAGATTAAAGTACAAAGATAGTCTATTTTTCACGAAAAACACTATATAAAATGATCTAATTTTATTATCTTTCATTTTTATTGAAAAATATTTGGTGGTTTAATTTTTTTTATATACTTTTGCAACTGCAATAACAGGGAAGTGATGTTGTTGCAAGTTAAGTTTTCGCGGATGTGGTGTAATTGGTAGCCACGCCAGACTTAGGATCTGGTGCTGCGAGGCGTGGGGGTTCGAGTCCCTTCATCCGCACTTCTTTTGCCCTTCGAGTTTCTCGGAGGGTTTTTTTTTGATGGATCTCTCTACTTCATCATAAACCTTCACACCGCTAGTCGTCATCCGGCACTTGATGCGGGATCTCCCGAATTTCACCACAGGTGGAATCTCGGGTAATACTGATGACCATCATAGCTATATAATAAGTAATATTTTTATGTTTGACCCGAGATTTTGCATCTTGCAAAATTCGGGGGATCCCGCATCAAGTGCGGGATAACGGGAAGGGAAGTGCAGGATGACGGGGGTGAGGTAAAGGACAACGGATGTGAGGTGTGAGGTGTGAGGTGTGAGGTGTGAGGTGTGAGATGTGAGATGTGGAGATATGT
>JBCQTX010000010.1:0-54333 GCA_047174605.1 Rikenellaceae bacterium
GGCTGAGTTTATGATTGTTTAGCGACTACTAATATACTCATTTTCCGTGAGATACGGAAATCCCTATGCTGCTTTCTTCTATCTTTGGAAGGGGTGATTTATTACTTGCGAAACTTGAGTAATAAAGGAATGGCTATATTTGTACAAGAAACAAGCGTAGCATAAAAAGCTCGTTGCAAAATGATGCAAACGAAGCCCCTCATTCTCGGTGGAGTTGAGATTATACGACAATCATAATATCTTGATACACCGATAGTTGTAGCTAGTGTCCGATTCTTGGTGGTGCATTAATAACTACTCAACAACAACAACCTCGGCAGCGGCGATAGCTTGTGTTCGAAGTGCATCTAAGTCACTCCCCAACGGTGCATGGGCAAGTACAACACCCATACGACGATTTGGGCGCATCGATGGCTTTCCAAAGAGACGAACATCCAAATTCTCCTGCTCCAAGACCTTCGCAATACCGTGAAAAATAGGCCTCTCGGCTGACTCCCTTGTCGAGAGTATCACAGCGCTCGCGCCAATCCTCTCTTGACGAATAACGGGGATAGGGAGCGAAAGAACAGCGCGGAGATGCAGCTCAAACTCATTGTGTGTCTGGGTATTAGCAAGTGTTACCATGCCGGTGTCATGTGGTCTAGGTGACAGCTCCGAGAAGTAGACCCCATCTTCGTTACTCAAAAAGAACTCCACGCCCCAAAGCCCTGCTCCACCAAGTGCACGTGTCACTCGATCCGCCATATCTTGCGCCTGAGCCAAATGCTCTGCCGAGATCGGTGCTGGTTGGAAACTCTCGCGATAATCTCCACCCTTTTGGATATGACCTATCGGAGCGCAAAAGAGTGTCGGAGCGTTATTCTGTGTCACGGTCAAGAGTGTAATCTCGCTATCGAAACGGATGAACTCCTCCACAATCAGCTCCTTGATATCTCCGCGACTACCCGAGATCCCATACTCCCACGAATGAGCCAGATCTGCAGCCGACTTAGCCATCGATTGCCCCTTGCCCGATGAGGACATAAGAGGCTTGATAATGCACGGAAATCCGATCACCTCAGCCGCTGCTGTGAGCTCCTCAAAGCTCGTTGCATAGAGATATTTAGCGGTCTTAAGCCCAAGCTCCTTGGCCGCCAAATCACGGATCGCCTTTCTATTCATCGTGAAGTTAACCGCCTTAGCACTAGGGGTTACGGTGATTCCCATCTTCTCGCAATCATAGAGTAGCTCTGTGCGAATAGCCTCTATCTCAGGGACGATCAAATCGGGTTTGTGTCTCTCGACAGCGGCCATCATAGCCTCCCCATCGAGCATATCAAACACCTCGAATTCATCAGCTACCTGCATAGCTGGTGCCTCTGCATATCTGTCACACGCGATTACATATTGACCCTTGCGTTGCGCAGCGATGGTGAACTCTTTCCCGAGCTCTCCCGACCCCATAAGTAGTATCCTCTTCATATCCCCTAATTATTATTAATATCCTAAAATGCGCATCATCGAGCGATACGACTGCTCCTTCGCAAAGAGACGTGTGTAGTACTCGCTATCCCCCTTCTCGCGATCGATGATGATATGTTTTGGAGCTGGGATCAAGCAGTGTTGAATACCGCCAAATCCGCCAATCGACTCCTGATAAGCCCCCGTGTGGAAGAATCCAACATATTGAGTATTCCCAGCCTCTAACTTCGGGAGGTAGATGGCATTGGAGTGGGACTCCGCGTTGTAGAAATCCTCGCTATCGCAGGTGAGCCCTCCCAAGAAAACTCGCTGATACTCCTTATCCCAATTGTTGATCGCCAACATTATATAGCGTTGGTTGAGCGCCCATGTGTCGGGAAGTGTTGTGATGAATGATGAGTCAATCATATACCAGTTCTCACGATCGTTCTGCTGTTTTTGGTTGATTATCGAGTATAGAGTAGCTCCACTCTCGCCCACCGTGAATGATCCGAACTCGGTAAATATGTTGGGTTCGTCAATTCCGTTTTGCTCGCATATGTGTTTTATCTGCGATATAATCTCCTCGATCAAGTACTCGTAGTCATACTCGAAATTGAGTGAGTTCTTGAATGGTAGTCCTCCGCCGATGTTGAGTGAGTCTAGCTCCGGGCAGATCGCTTTGAGTTCGCAATATACATTGAGACACTTCGAGAGCTCATTCCAGTAGTATGCCGTATCCTTGATTCCGGTATTGATAAAGAAGTGGAGCATCTTAAGCTCGAACTTCTTGCTCTTCTTGATCTTATTCTTATAAAAATCGAGAATCTCGTTGTAGCGAATACCTAGTCGAGAGGTGTAAAAATCGAACTTCGGGCCCTCCTCCGATGCGATTCTGATTCCAAGTTTGCAGGGTTTGTCTATCGCCTCTTCAAATAGCTCGATCTCGGCTATGTTGTCAATCACGGGGATTGTATTCTCAAATCCGTCGTTGATTAGCTGTGCGATATTCTCCACATACTGAGGGCGTTTGAAGCCGTTGCAGATGATATATCTATCCTTGTCGAAGATCCCACTCTCGTTGAGCGCATTGATGATGTGGATGTCATATGCCGACGATGTCTCCAAGTGGATATCGTTCTTGAGAGCCTCCTCCATCACAAACGAGAAGTGGCTCGATTTCGAACAGTAGCAGTAGTTATACGACCCCTTATAGTCGACCTTCGCCATCGCCACATTGAACATCCTCTTTGCGCGGCTGATCTGTTGCGATATCTTGGGTAGATAGGTGATTTTGAGTGGAGTACCATACTGTTTGATGATATCCATGAGTGGTATATCGTGGAAGTTAAGCTCGTTATCCTCTACGGTGAACTCATCTTGTGGGAAGTCGAATGTTTGATCGATTAGGTCGATATACTTGTTCTTCATCTTGCGAATTGTGTAATGTGTGATAAATCTAACTCAGCTACATTGCTCAAACTCGGGCAATGTAGCTCGCGCGGATTCTGCGGCAAATCCTCGTTGCAAAGTTAGTGGATTATTTTCGATGTGCCAATATTTCTCCGCTCTTTTTTGCCTCATCCAAATTAAAAAATGGTTATACTCTTTCGTATCTCTGAAAAAAGTGTTATTTTTGTGCCAAATGAGCAATTATCATGGTGGCAATTTCTAACCTCATATATGACTATCTCTCTGAGAATCGACGCATAACGGTGCCGACTCTTGGTACTCTCCTTGTTAAGGGCGATCATCAAACTCTCCTCTTTTCGCAGTTCTTGAAGGGTGATGATGGCGTGTTACGTGGTTTGATAGTTCAGCAGGGGTTGAGCGAGGAGGAGGCTACTGCCCAATTGGAGAGCTTCGTGGAGCAGATTCAGGCAGCCTTCGAACGTGGCGAGAGCTATGAGTTGCCACCTATGGGGCGACTCACCAAGAGCGGAGATGTTATACTATTGGATGATAGCGCACCCGAAGAGACAGAGGATGAGACAGAGGATGAGACGGTGGTTGAGCAGGTAGTAGAGCCAGAGCCAGAACCAGAGGTTGACGAGATCGAGGAGGAGGATGAGCAGAAGATTGTGGATAGTATCCTAGATTCACTCTCGTCATTTGAGCTTAGTGTGGATGATGCAGCTTCTGAGGTTGTACCTGAGTCCACCCCAGAGCTCACTCCAGAGGTTGTTCCGGAGGTTGCAAGTGAACTCACCAACAATCCACAAGAGCGACCAAAGTACGATGTGTGGCTTATAGCGGCCATCACAGCAGGGGCGTTTGCACTCTTTGCGCTGCTCTATGGTGTTATGGTTGAGTGGCAGATAGGAAATATCTCGTTTGGCAGGGCGATTGATAATCTGTTATATGGGATTTTTGGGTAATATTGAGTTATGGAGATAAATAGCATAAAGCAGCGATTTGGAATTATTGGCCATTCGGAGTTGTTAAATCGAGCTCTGGAGGTTGCGTTGCGTGTTGCACCGACCGACCTGACGGTATTGGTTGGTGGCGAGAGTGGAGTGGGAAAGGAGTTTTTCCCGCAGGTTATCCACGCCTATTCGTCGCGTAAACACAACAAATATATAGCGGTCAATTGCGGAGCGATCCCCGAGGGAACGATAGATTCGGAGCTCTTTGGCCACGAAAAGGGTGCTTTTACTGGCGCTATGGAGCAGCGTCGAGGCTACTTCGAGGAGGCTGATGGCGGTACCATATTTTTGGATGAGGTGGGGGAGCTACCTCTGCCTACACAGGTGCGACTGTTGCGAGTGTTGCAGAGTGGCGAATTCTTGAGGGTCGGATCAACAAAGGTTCTTAAGACCAACGTCAGGGTTGTGGCGGCAACGAATATGCGACTTGAGGAGGCTATTTCGGATGGGAGATTCCGCGAGGATCTCTACTATCGACTCAATACAGTGCCAATCTCAGTCCCAGCGTTACGAGATAGAAAGGAGGATATATATCTTATATTCAGGAAGTTCTGTGCCGATGTGGCGACAAAATATAGAATGCCATCCATCACACTCGACGAAGGGGCGCGGGATCTACTCGAAAACTACTATTGGAGGGGGAATATCCGCCAATTGAAGAATATTGCGGAGCAGATCTCGGCGGTGGAGTCATCACGTGCTATCACACGCGAGATTTTAGAGAGATATCTTCCCGAATCGATAGGGGTGAATCCAGTTGTTATGTCGGGCTCGCAGGGGTCAGCATCATCGTCGCAGGATAGTTTTGCGAGTGAGCGAGAGCTATTATATAAGGTGTTGTTTGATATGCGCTCCGAGATTGGTGATCTGAAGCGTATGGTTGGGCAGTTGTTGGTTCAGGAGGGTTTTTCGCCATCTGCACAGCAACCTATGTCAGCACCGCAAGTGGCGCAGCTTCAACCAGCTCTGCCGAGTCATCATGAGGTGAGCCAACCGGCAATTGTTGATTTGATACCGACCTCAGATAGCTCAGCGGATTTCTACGAGGTGAGCGAGGCGATCGATGATGAGCCACCGCGAGAGAGGACAAAATCGGATATGCAGCGTGAGTTGATTACGCGAGCGTTGAAGCGCAACAATGGACGCAGAAAAGAGGCGGCAGCTGAACTATTTATGTCGGAGAGGACACTATACAGAAGGATTAAGGAGTTAGGTATTGAGGAGTATTAAAACATGATGAAATTGAAAAAGATATATATGTTGCTACTCACAGCGGTAGCGATGGTGCTCGTAAGTTGTGGGTACACAGTGGGTTACTCTCTCTCGGGAGCGTCAATTCCACCCGAGGCAAAGACCTTCTCGGTCGCCTATTTCCCCAATAACGCAACGATGGTGGCGCCAATCCTCTCGTCGGAGATGACCAACGCCTTGAAGGATATCTTCTTGCAGCGCTCCAATCTTGTCGAGGTATCGACAGGAGGTGACTTCGCATTTGAGGGTGAGATCACAAACTACACCTCCACCACAGCATCGGTAACTGCCGGAACAACAAACGATTATGGGTCGCTCAACCGCTTGACCGTGACTGTGAAGGTACGTTTCGCAAATATGCTCGATGAGGCGGCATCGTTTAGCCAGAGCTTCTCGGCATACCAAGATTATGACTCATCGAAACTTCTTACGGAGGTGGAGAGTGAGCTTATCACCGTAATTGTGGATGAGATCGTAACAGATATCTTCCAAGCAGCAGCATCAAATTGGTAGAGTCGAGGTGGAGGCAGCAGAGATCATAAAGAGTTACCCTTGGTATATCCCAGCCCATGTCGCAATGTGGCGAGAGCAGCCGAGTGGCGCTATGGGAGGGGTGACAGAGCTTATAGTGATGAACCATCCCGAGGCGGTTGTAGAGCCTGAGCAGGTTGATATGGAGTTTTTGATCAGTCTGGTCAATGAGCCCCGTCCCATCCACATGGATGCGATATCAGCACTGGAGCAGATGCAGCCAGTGGAGCAGCCACAACGAAGCACTTCGCAGGATTTGATAGATAAATTTTTGGAGGTTAAGGATCTACGTATTGTACCCCCTGCCGATGATGAAGCGGAGGTGGTGGATCTGATGTGGGAGGAGGCGGATTCCACCCGTCCATATACCGCTGAGGATGACCTTGCTAGTGAGGAGTTAGCGCGGATTTACCTAAATCAGCGACTTTACAACGAAGCAAATGACATTTATAACAGATTATTTTTGTTATATTCAGAAAAAAGTGTTTACTTTGCCACACAAATCGAGAAAATCGATAAAATTTTAAATAAAGGTGCCAATTAAAGGGGGCAAGTTAAGGTGGGCAATTATGAGAGTCGGCATAAATAATTAAGGTGGGCGGCTTAAATAATAGGGTCGTATAAGTTAGAAATAATTAAATAGATAAAAGATATGTTATATTCAATTTGTATTGGTTTGATTCTAGTTGCATGTGTTTTGATGATTTTGGCAGTTATGGTACAGAGTCCAAAGAGCGGAATGGCAGCAAATTTTGGAGCGTCTAATCAGGTAATGGGAGTTCGTCAAACTAGCGATTTCTTGGAGAAGTTCACATGGGCTATGGCTGGCGCAATTTTGGCTTTGAGTCTACTAGCAACAGTCGTTATGGATGGCGCAGCAACAGGGACATCGGGAATCAGCAGCGATGCAGATGCTATGATCCAGCAGCTACAGCAGCAACAAAACATGGAGATCCCACAAGCGGCATCTGAGGCTGTAGAGCAGGTCGAGGCTGTTGTTGAGGAGCCAGCGGCAACTGAGGAGTAGTCTACTCACATACTAGGAGGAGGGGGATTAATTAGAACCCGTCTTAATCAAATAGAGTTACGTTGGGGTGCGATTTTTATTGCGCTCCAACCTTTTTTTGCATATATTAGTTGTTTTTCTCTAAAATAAGGCATATCTTGCTAGCATAAAAGTTTTCGATTGTAATGAGCACAACAGAGGTAATTCAGATCAACATTATTGGCGATGATAAGCCGGGAGTGACATCTTCACTCACCGAAATTTTGGGACGCTATGACGCCTTTATCCTAGATATCGGACAGTCAAATATCCACCACTCTTTGGTGTTGGGAATCTTGTTCCGTACCACATCCGACAAGTCGGGAAATATCATGAAGGAGCTACTCTTCAAGGCTACGGAGTTGGGGGTAAGCATCCGATTCAATCCAGTCTCGGAGTCAGATTATGGCGAGTGGGTCGAGGGGCAAGGTAAGGATCGTTATATCGTAACTATTCTGGGGCGAAAGATCACAGCCTCAAATATCGCACTCGTGGCGGGTGCTATCGCGGAGCAGGGGCTCAATATCGATGATATCATCCGCTTGACAGGTCGTGTTCCGTTGGATGAGAATGCACGTGCGCCAAAGTCATGTATCGAGTTCTCGTTGAGGGGGACAATCCCCAACAAGAAACTTCTGCAGGAGCGATTCTTCGAGCTCTCGGATGAGGGTATAGATGTCTCATTTCAGGAGGATAACCTCTATCGTAGATGTCGCCGTTTGATCTGTTTCGATATGGATTCTACACTCATCGAGACGGAGGTGATCGACGAGTTGGCCGAGAGGGCAGGCGTTGGGGCTGAGGTACGTGCAATCACGGAGTCAGCCATGCGAGGCGAGATCGATTTCAAGGAGAGCTTCAAACGTCGTGTGGAGATGTTGAAGGGGCTCGATGTGAGTGTTATGGAGGATATTGCGCAGAACCTGCCCATCACGGAGGGGTTGGAGCGCATGATGAAGATATTGAAGCGAGTAGGTTTCAAAACCGCGATTTTGTCGGGAGGATTCACCTATTTTGGTCGCTACCTAAAGCAGAGATTTGGCTTTGACTATATCTATGCCAATGAGTTGGAGGTAGAGGGTGGAAAGTTGACTGGGCGATATGTAGGCGAGATCGTTGATGGCGAGCGAAAGGCGGAGCTGTTGCGACTATTGTGCCAATTCGAGGATATTGATATCGCGCAATCTATCGCTGTGGGGGATGGTGCGAATGATCTACCTATGCTCAATATTGCAGGTTTGGGAATCGCATTCCACGCGAAACCAAAGGTGAAGGAGAATGCAAAGCAATCGATCTCGACAATTGGATTGGATGGTATCTTATACTTCGTAGGGTTAAAAGATTCATGGGTAGAGGTGTAGCGATGCGATGGTTGTTCTCTTTTGTGGTGCTCGCTCTAGTCGGCTGTTATGATAGCTTCGATGAGCCCTCTGGCGAGGCAGAGATGGAGGATATGACCTATAACATCACCCTTGAGATGCTCCATAGCGTCTTTTCGGCAGATGGTTATGTCGATGTCAAGGATGATATGAGGATTCGGGGAAATGTCACGGCTCATGATAAGGGCGGGAATTTCTACAAAACATTTGTGATAGAGGAGTTTGGCTATGGCGTTGAGATATTGGAGGGGTTGACTGACTCCTATGTTCGACATCAGATCGGGGCTGAAATCTTCGTCTCTTTGGAGGGGTTGCGCATCACTCGTAGTCGGGGTGTGATGCAGATCGGTGTGGCAACCTCTCAGGGTAGCTCCTATGATATTGACTATATGGGGCATGAATACCTTGTCGATCAACACATTACAAATAGTGGCTATGTAGGTGAGATTACCCCGAGAGTAGTTACGCTCGATGAACTTACGGGTGCCGAAGGGGCAGACTTCGTGGAGAAGTTATGTGGGTCGTTGGTGCGTATCGATGGGGTGAAGTACTACACGGATGAGACAAATGATGATGGCGTGTGGAGCGGATATCGATGTTTTGTCGATGCCTCGGGTGAATCGGAGGTGGAGCTGTGGTGCTACACAAATTCATACTCTAACTTCTCGATGGTCGAGATCCCAAGTTGCGAATGTTCGTTGGTTGGCATAATGCAGAGCGATGCGGTGAGCGGAAGTACGGTGAAGCGTCCGGTGCTTAAGATGCGCGATGTGAATGATTGTATCTATTGATTCTTCGAGGTATGCGTTATATTTTACTTTTTATTATAATAGCACTTTGCGTGAATTGCTCTCCCACACCATCAAGCTCGATCTTTGGGGAGGTCACCACTCCCGAGTCAAACAAAGAGGAGGATGACGATAGCTATGATAGCGATCTGGAGTTGGATGATTACGCCCCTGAGACAACCTCGTCAATTATAGCATTGAAGTCAAACTACATCGGATCAACAACAAAACTTATCAAGACGATGACCATCTGTGGTCAAGTCGTGGCGAATGATATCCGCGATGAATTCACCTACACCATGATCTTGGAGGATGCGACGGGTGGCATCGAGGTGAGTGTGGATCTTAGTAATATCGCCTACCAATTCCCGTTGGGGTGTTGGGTGAGGTTGGTGTGCGATGATCTGTGGTTGGGGAGTCGAGGTGGAACAATCGTTATTGGCGATGAGCCTACGGGTGATAGTGTGGTCGATATGATAGATGAAGATGATCTGGATTCTCGCCTCTACTATGTCGAGCAGGGAGCGATTCCCTATCCCACCTTCGTGGAGATTGGAGGTCTTACTACATCGCTAGTCTCATGTTTTGTGGGGATTAAAGATCTGAAGTTCCTAACGGCTGAAGGTTCAACGTTTTGTGAACGAGATCCCGACACCGGGCGATCCGTCTCGACCACCCATATATTGGAGAGCCGCGATGGGGAGCAGATCGAACTATTCGTTGTAAGCACTACCAACTACGCCGATGATTTGATCCCTAGTGGTTATGGGAATGTCTATGCAATTGTCGACCTCTACGCTGGGGGTTATAGCCTCCGCCTGATCGATCGCAGCTTCGACTTCTAATTTGGGAACATCTCCAAATATCGCCCCATAACGCTCTTAATTGTGGGGAAGCTACCCTTCAATTTTTTCTCTATCTTCTCGCGTTTGCACCACTTTGCACGATCTATTCCCTCCTCGGTTTGGGGTTTTAACTCGGATTTGTCGGAGTTAGCCATTGCGTACCAATGGGTGGTCTTGATCTCCCAACGTCCGCGCATAGAGTAGGCGTGGAGCGTCTCGCAGATCTTCTCGCCAAGGGTTATCCCCCCTACGCCACTCTCCTCCTCGACCTCGCGTATGGCGCACTCCTCGATCGTCTCACCCTCCTCCCAGTGCCCTTTGGGTAGATCCCAGCGTTCGTTTCGGTGGATCATCAAGAGTCGAGAATCATCGTTTTGAACCACACCTCCAGCTGCTACGACCTCCGTAAATTGAGCGGCGAAGTTTTTGTATAGCGCCTCGGGGTTAGGAGTCACAATGGTCACCTCTTTGAACTGTTCGAGGATGTCGATTATATAGTCTCGCTCGATGAACCCGCTCTCGATTGTGAAGTTTCCGCTCGGTGAGTCGCTTATGGTGAGTCGCTTTGTCGCGAAGTAGATATCTATCTGCATAATATTATTTTTTTAAACCTTTAATTATCTCAACTAACTGTTTGAGCTCCGAGCGTTTTGTCGCTATTGCAACTCCGAAATATATTGTAACACCAACAAAAAACGCTATTATAAGCTCTGTGAAGGGTGTTAGTGACGAGGTGAAACGCAGGGTGTACCACACTCCGCCACCCATCAATATTGTGGTTGCGATACTCGGTGCAACAGCTCTAACTGTCTCTATATACCCAAGTGATGGCGAAATTCGACGGGCGAAAAATATCACTATCGCCATATCGGCAAAGGCGTATAGCAAGAGTCCACCGCACATTGCAACAACTCCAAATGGGATGGAGACGATAAGGATCACCACTCCGCAACACTTCTTTATGATCTCCGCCCTCAAAAAATCTGCCGAACGCCCCTGAGATCGTATCATCGAACCGTAAAATTTCATTATCGGGTCCCACATATAGGCGAGTGCAACAAATTGCAGCAGAGGGACAACATCTATCCACTTCTCACCAAGCAACACCAATGTTAGTGGTTTCGCAGCAATAGCAATGCCCACCATCGTAGGAAAGACAGCGAAACAGACCATTCGAAGGTAGCGAATAAGAGTCGCGGAGGCTATCTCAACGGAGTCTTGAACCTCGCACAGTATGGGGTATAGCGCCCGTTCGACAACTACCGAGATGTTGGAAGATGGTAGAGCGGCTATTGTGGTCGATCTGTTGTAGAGCCCCAATTCGCTAGGTGCAAAGTACTTACCGATTATTATCGTGTACATATTGGTGTATATCACGTGCATAAGCCCCGAAGCCATGATCTTCGAGCCAAAGGCGGAGAGTGTTCGAAATGACTCCCATGAGAAGCTGCTTCGAGGTCTCCACGAAGAGAGTGCCCATAGCAGGATATTGAATATCGTTGCGCTAACCAATTGTTGGATAACCAGAGCCCATACGCCATACCCCGAGTAGGCCATCACAATCGCTACAACACCTCCGATTATCACCCCGGTGAATGATGCTGCTGCCTGCTGTTTGAAGTTTAGCGAGATGGCGATAAGTGCCTGTTGGACAACCGAAAAAGAGTTGATGAGTAGAATCAGAGAGTAGATGCGAGCAACCTTGCAGATCTCGGGAGTGTCGTAAAATATCGCTATGTATGGGGCTGCTAAATATATTATGGCGTATAATCCGATTGCCACAGCTATGTTGAAGATAAGGGTGGTGGATAGATCCGCTTCGCTTCTCTGTTGACGCTGCACGAGAGCTTGAGCCATGCCGCTATCAATGAGCGAGGTGGCGACTGCAATAAAGATCGACATCATTGCGATGAGACCATAATCGGCAGGGATCAGCAACCGGGCAACAATCAGACTCACAACAAATTGCGACCCCTGAATTGCGAAGCGTTCCATAGCGCTCCACATCACCCCGGAGCTATTTTTTATCTTGTTACTTGTCATAATCAACCCCAAAGATACTCATTTTTTTCACAATCTCCCTCTATTATTTAATATCATAATGGCAAATATGTTTGCTAAAAGATAAAAAAATAAAAAAAACAGCTACAATGTTGTGTATTAACTAAATAAAGATTATATTTGCACTCTCAATGGGTCGCAACTCTTTGTTGTGGCCGGTTTTGGGTGTTTGTGTGTAGAACTTTATAAAATTAAATACATTAAAAATATATTAGTATGACAAAAGCGGATATCGTAAGCGAAGTTGCAAAAGCTACAGGAGTTGAGAAGGCACAGGTAATGACAATTGTTGAGGCTTTCATGGAGAGCGTAAAGAGTTCGGTGGCATCAAACAATCCAGTTTATTTGCGTGGGTTTGGCAGTTTTATCATCAAGAAGCGTGCGCAGAAGGTTGCTCGTAACATCTCGAAGGATACAACTATCACTATCCCAGAGCATAATGTGCCTGCTTTCAAGCCATCTAAGAGTTTCTCTGGTCTATTGAAGTAAAATAATTGTTAAACAAAAAAATATACAACTATGCCAAGCGGTAAGAAAAGAAAAGGACATAAGATGGCTACCCACAAGCGTAAGAAACGTCTTCGCAAGAATCGCCACAAGAAGAAAAAGTAGTAGTGGGATAGTCGACACTCTTATGTGTCAAGGATCGTTGTTAAAGCTAAGGGAAATTCCCTTAGCTTTAATACGTTAAAAGATAAAGTAAATATATATTATTTCTGTCTACGATTTTGCCCCTTTTGGTCGGCAAATGTAGAGTTCAGAGGCGCAACGGCATATGGGATCGTTGTAGCTTATAAATCATATTTCGATTTTATGAATCGAGAGTTAGTCATAAATGTATCCCCAACCGAGATCTCTATCGCATTGTGCGAAGATAAGGTTTTAGTGGAGTTGAATAAGGAGCAGAGCCAAACGGGCTTTGCCGTAGGAGACATATATCTGGGTCGTGTGCGTAAAATCATGCCCGGTCTCAACGCTGCGTTCGTCAATATAGGTCACGAGCGCGATGCCTTCATTCACTATCTCGACTTGGGAAATAATTTCCGTTCGCTCGATAAGGTTGTTAGTAGTTACCAACCGGGAAAACGTGGCATTAAGGTTGAGAGCTTGAAGCTCCAAGAGCCCGTTGATAGAGCAGGAAAGATCGCGAACCTACTTCAGGTAGGTCAAACTATAATGGTTCAAATCGCCAAAGAGGCGATCTCAACAAAGGGTCCACGTCTAACGTCAGATGTATCGCTTGCAGGGCGAAATGTCGTTTTGGTGCCATTCTCTTCCAAAGTATTTTTGTCTCAGAAGATCCGTTCGGCGGAGGATAAGAAGCGTTTGCGAAGAATTGCAGCTGAGGTATTGCCCAAGAATTTTGGTGTAATCATCAGAACAGCAGCTATTTCCGCAAAGGATGAGGATATACAACAAGATATCGAGTCGTTGCTCGAGAGATGGTCAACGCTCACGCGAAATATCCGCAAGAGCGAGGCTCCATCACTTTTGATGAGTGAGATGAGTCGTGCAAATACAATTATTCGAGATACGTTGAATTTGAGTTTCTCGCAAATCGTTGTCGATGACGAGGCGATGTACTCCAATATTCGAGGATATATCAAATCTATCGAGACGGGTCGCGAATCTATCGTGAAGCTCTATAAAGGCAATGTTCCGATATTTGATAATTTCGATATCTCGAAGCAGATCAAATCGCTCTTTGCAAAGTATGTCTCGTTGAGGAGAGGTGCTTATCTAATCATTGAGCATACCGAGGCGATGCACGTCATAGATGTCAATTCGGGAAATAGAACTAAGGCGGAGGATAACCAAGAGCAGATGGCGTTGGATGTCAATCTGGCTGCTGCAGCGGAGATTGCTAGGCAGTTGAGATTGAGGGATTTAGGTGGTATCGTGATAGTCGATTTTATCGATCTACACAAAGCTCCTAACCGCCAATTGCTCCACGATGAGATGGTGAAGTTGATGGCGGGAGATAAGGCCAAACATACGGTTTTGCCCCTCTCGAAATTTGGACTTATGCAGATCACACGTCAGAGGGTTCGCCCGATCGCTATTGAGGCTGTCGAGGATGTATGTCCGACGTGTCAGGGAACGGGTAAGATTCAGCCAACAGCGGCGCTTGATAAGAGTATAGAGAATCAGATCTCATTCTTGACGGTGGATCGCAAGGTGAAGTATATCGATTTGAGGGTAAGCCCCTATGTCGCAGCGTTTATCACGAAGGGTATTCTCTCTAAGCGTCGTCGCTGGGGATGGAGATATAAGTGCGAGATAAAGGTTACGGTAGATGAGAGTATGGGAATCATAGATGTAGGATACTACGATAAAAATGGAGTCAACATTCTCACATAAAAAACGAAGCGATTTGGCCACTCAGGGTGGTGAATCGCTTATGTCGCTCTTTGCGGCTTCGGCGGGAGTCGAGGAGCTAGTCAAAGGGTATAAAGATAGTGGCGCTACACACCTTCTGTCACAGATGGTGAGTGGCGCTTTGTCGTTGTATGCTGCCTCGATGATTCGCGAGGTTGGGGGGGTGCATATCTTCGTTGCGGAGGATCGTGATTCGGCTGCTTATCTGCTCAATGATCTCTATATGTTGTTGGGGGAGGAGTCAATTTTTTTCCTTCCGAGCTCCTATAAACGTTCAATATTATATGGGACGGAGGATGCCAATGGCGTGGTGCAGCGAATGTCGGCTATGAATGCTATGCGTCGTGCCGATGGCGCGTTCACGGTGGTCTGCACATATGCTGAGGCTTTGGTCGAACGAGTGGTCGATTCGGACGTACTGCATCGCGAGGTGATTGAGTTGAAGGTGGGGCAAAAAGTTCCTATTTCGACCCTTGTGGAGATGTTGGAAGAGGTTGGTTTCGAGAAGGTTGACTTTGTCTATGAGCCGGGGCACTACTCGCTGCGTGGCGGTATTGTCGATATCTTCTCATATTCGGAGAGTGAGCCGTTTCGTTTTGATTTTTTTGGTGACGAGATCGATTCAATCAGACGATTCAGCATCTCGAGTCAGTTGTCGATTACGAAGATGGAGAGCGCCGAGATATTGCCAAATCTGAGCTCTACGGATGGCGATGTGGTAAGTGATTTAACACGTATCTCGTTTGTTGATTTCGCTGGTGAGGGGACTGCATATTGGTTCTATGATGCAGATTTTGTCTTGAAAAAGGTGAATGATATGCGTCGCAAGATGCTCACGGAGATGGAGGAGCCCTCGACAATCGATCTGAAGGTGACCAGCCGAAAGCAACTTCTGGAGGATCTGGAGGGGCGAACATTATTCATGCTACGAGATACACTTCCGGAGCGTAGGGTGACAAATATAATTGAGTTTAATACCTCGCCACAGCCATCATTCAACAAGAATTTCGAGGTGTTGGCAGCCGATGTAATCTCGATGGGAGATAGGGGGTATGATAGCTATCTTTTGTCGCGCAATAAGGCGCAGATTGAGCGATTGGAGAGCATATTCTACCAAACGGGATATAAGAGTTTGAAGCTAGAGGCGCTGCCCGTGACTCTCCACGAAGGGTTTATTGACCATCAACGAAAGTTGTGTTTATATACTGACCATCAGATATTTGACCGTTACCAACGATATAAGATCAAGGGCGAGATCAAACGCGATGAGCAGATGACCATAGCGGAGCTGAATCAGCTTCGAGTGGGTGACTATGTGGTTCACTACGATCATGGAGTTGGAAAGTTCGCAGGTCTGGTTAAGATCAACGATGGTGGGCGAGTGCATGAGGCGATCAAGCTGCTCTATAAGGATAATGATGTGCTCTTTGTAAATGTCCACTCTCTGCATAGAATCGCGAAGTACAAGAGCGGAGATAATCAGGAGCCGGTCAAGGTTTATAAATTGGGGAGTGGAGCGTGGTCGAAGATCAAGAATGCCACCAAAAAATCTATCAAAGATATCTCGCGAGAGCTCATTGCGCTCTATGCCAAGAGAAAGGCGAGCGCAGGATTTGCGTTTTCGGCGGATGGTTACCTTCAGCAGGAGTTGGAGGCGTCGTTTATGTATGAGGATACGCCCGATCAAAATGCCGCTTCGGAGGCTGTGAAACGCGATATGGAGGCGCCACAGCCGATGGATCGATTGGTGTGTGGCGATGTGGGTTTTGGAAAGACGGAGGTTGCAATTCGTGCAGCATTTAAGGCGGCTACGGATGGTAAGCAGTGTGCGATTTTGGTTCCGACTACTATCCTTGCGATGCAACATTTCCGCTCATTCTGCTCACGTTTGCGCGATTTCCCCGTTAAGATCGAGTATCTGAATCGCACGAAATCGACCAAGGAGGCTAATCGAATATTGGCTGATTTGGAGGATGGAAAGGTTGATATATTGATAGGCACACACAAGATATTGGGTAAATCTGTGAAATTCAAGGATTTAGGATTGCTCATAATTGATGAGGAGCAGAAGTTTGGAGTCTCGGCCAAGGAGAAATTGACGGCATTGAGCGTCGGGGTAGATACCTTGACGCTTACGGCAACACCAATCCCACGAACGTTGCAATTCTCACTCATGGGGTCGCGTGATTTGTCGGTGATATCGACACCACCACCCAATCGCCAGCCTATCCTAACGGAGTCCCACATCTTTTCGGAGGAGATCATCCGTGAGGCTATTGAGACGGAGTTGGTGCGCGGAGGGCAGGTCTATTTTGTCCACAATCGAGTGGAGAATCTCTCCTCGATAAAGGAGATGATACAACGAGTTTACCCAAAGGCGAGGATCGGAATCGGTCATGGAAAGATGCCGGCAGCAGAGCTGGAAGCGCTTATTATGGATTTTATCTATGGTGAGTATGATGTGTTGTTGGCGACCACAATCATCGAAAATGGAATCGATGTCTCGAATGCTAATACGATAATTATAAATAATGCACAATATTTTGGATTGAGTGCCTTGCATCAGCTTCGAGGCCGTGTGGGTCGTTCGGATCGCAAGGCGTATTGTTATCTGTTGTCCCCTCCGGAGGAGATGCTGACCTCCGATGCACGTCGTAGGTTGCGAGCTATCGAGGAGTTCTCGGATCTGGGATCTGGATTTAATATTGCGATGCAGGATCTTGATATTCGAGGTGCAGGAAATCTGTTGGGCGCGGAACAGAGTGGTTTTGTGGCAGATATAGGTTTCGAAACGTATCAGAAAATTATGGAGGAGGCTGTTGCAGAGCTTCGTCAGGAGGGGCTCGATGTGGGTGGAATCTCGCCTAAGCAGAGCGAGGTGGTCGATGTGCAGCAGCAGTTTATAACCGACTCGATAATCGATATCGATGTTCCGGCGGAGTTGCCAGATAGCTATGTGGCGCAGACAGCCGAGAAGTTAAAGCTATATCGAGAGCTCGATTCTATAAAGGAGGAGGAGGCTCTACAAAGTTTCGAAGCGCGTCTTGTCGATAGATTTGGAGCTCTACCGCGCGCTGTTGAGGAGCTGTTGAATGTGGTGCGACTTCGACGCGAGGCGGTTCGTCTTGGTATGGAGCGTGTGAAGGTGAAGAATGGATTGATGATTGTCCATTTTATCGGTGATCAGAACTCTTTGTACTATAAAAGTGAAATTTTTATGACACTATTACAACGAGTTACGGCAGATCCATCGAGATTTGTGCTCCGTCAACAGAATAATAGATTGGCAATGACCGTTAGAAAAGTGGTCGATATCGAGGCTGGATATAAATTACTTCTAACATTATAGTCATAGCTTATGAATTTAATAGTTGATATAGGAAATAGTAGAGTTAAGATGGCTGTGATGGAGCAGGATGATCTGATCTACTCCGTCAACATGGATGATTTTGCAATTAGTGAGGTTGAGTCTTTGGCGCGTAAATACCCACTAAGGCGCTCTATATTATCTTCAACACGTGGCGATGTGGCTGATGTGTATGAGATGATCCAACGCATCGTTGGTCACTGTCTGCTCTTTGATGCAGAGTGCCCTATTCCGATCAAAAATAGCTATGCAACACCGCAAACTTTGGGGCGCGATAGATTGGCTGCAGCGGTTGGAGCTACGGTGGTCTCGTCGGCTGATAATCAGTTGATTATAGATCTGGGTACAGCAATAACGATCGACCTAGTAACAGCCCAAGGGGGCTATGAAGGTGGGGTGATATCTCCGGGTGTGATGATGCGATTTAGAGCTCTTCACCAATTCACCGCCTCGCTTCCGTTGTGCTCGCCCACGACAGATGTTGTGGATGTTGCACGTACCACAAAAGATGCCATCGAGCAGGGGGTTATGGAGGGTGTCTTATTAGAAATAGGTGGGCATATTGATAAAAATCGCGAAAAGTTTGAAAAAATTGATGTTATTTTTGCAGGTGGAGACCTAAAATACTTTGAGAATAGAATTAAAAACACGATATTTGCATCACGCGAGTTGGTTTTGGTGGGATTGAATAGAATTTTGGAATATAATGCTTAATAAAATATCATATATATGGTTGATGGTTGCACTTGTTGCACTCATGCCAAATAGAATATCTGCACAGAATCAGCTGCAGACTATAAATACTTTTTCGGCCTATACGATGTATGGTTTGGGAGAGTTGCAGACCCAAGGAACGTTGGCTACACGATCTATGGGTGGAGCGGGTGTTGCTCAACGCAATGCTGTCTCGATGAACCTGCTAAATCCAGCGTCATATAGTATCGCGATCCAGAAGGGAATCTTGATGGATTATGGATTGGAGGGTAGCAGCTACTTCGCTACTCAAAAGGTTGATGGGGCGGATCTTCATAGCAACTACACAACGGCAAATTTTCATGAGATAGCGCTCCAAGTCCCAATCATGCCGGGTTTGGGCTTTGGTTTTAGCTTGACTCCATACTCGAGTGTGGGATATTATCAGAAATATACTAGCATTGAGGCTAATCTCGGTTATCTGGAGATGATCAATACCGGATCGGGAGATATTACAGAGGTTAAGTTTGGTGTAGGTTGGAAGTTGGCGAAGAGTTTGTCGGTTGGTTTCGCAGCGCAATATTATTGGGGAGATATTGATAGATATTTTACAGCCTCGATAACAAGTATTACCGCAACAGGAACAGCACAATCAGCTGTTGGAGTAGATGAGATCTCGGTCTCTAAATTAAAAGGGCAGGCGGGAATCCAGTGGAGTCCTATCCTCAACCAAAAACACTCTTTGACACTCGGTGCAACTTATGATATTGGAGGGGATCTATCACCTCGTTCAGCGCGTGTGGTGGCATCATCGAGCGGTTCGACAGATGTCTATGCTCAGAGCGATACGACAACGATGTCGATTGTATTGCCACGTCAATTGTCGGTGGGATTCAACTACTCCTCACAGAAAGTTGTTGTGGCGGCAGATTACACATATCAGAATTGGGGCGACCAGAATAGCGAGGTCGAGTTTACGGGTAGCGGAATGGCTGTTGAGTATAACAATGTAAGTACTATAAAGTTCGGAGTTGAATATACACCTCGCCGTACGGATATCAGAAAGTATTTAAACAGAGTGAGTTATAGAGTGGGAGCACGTATGGGTGGTTACCAATATACCTTTGGTGGAGAGCCTATTTCGCAGCTTAATATCACCGCTGGAGCAGGTTTTCCGATCAACATTATTGGAATCACAAAAATTAATGCAGGCGTCGAATGGGGAACTATGGGTACAACAAAAAGTGTTATGGTGGATTCACAAAGTATAGGATTAGTAAAACAGAATCAAATCAAATTCTCGCTAGGATTTACGATGTTCGGAGATGATTATTGGTTCCAACGTTCGCAGATTAACTAAACAACAATAATAAAAATAACATAAAATTACTACAATGAAAAGAATTAAACTTTTATTTGCTTTGACCTTGGCTGCTATTACCGGAGCAACAGCACAGGTTGATTTTAGTGACCCAGCTTATGCAAAATGGGGCGAGAACGCTGAGGAGCGCGAGCAGAATATGTTTGCAGCGACTTATATGAAAGAGGCCATCGAGTCGAAAGATTATGAGACAGCAGCTAAGTATTTCCAACAGTTGATGGCAAATTGCCCAGCAGCATCGGAGGCGGTGTTTGCTCGTGCGGTAGTGCTTTACAAAGCTAAGATTTCACGTGCAACAAGTTTGTCAGACAAGCGCGAAATGATCGATTCGTTGATGGTTGTTCACGATTTGCGTGCAGAGCATTTCGCTGACCATGCAACTCGTGGAGCGGGTTATGTCCTTGATAGCAAGGCTCGTGACTTCTTTAACTTCAATAAGAATGACCGTGCAGGTCTTCGCGAGGTCTTCAAGGCGGCTATCGCAGCTGGAGGTGAGAAGGTAGATCCAAACTTGGTATATCTTTACTTCCAGAATCTATGTGAGGATTACCAGATCGACGAGGTTATGGCTGACGAGGTTATCGCTGAGTACGATCGTTTGGGAGTTTACTTCGAGAATTTGGAGGGCGAGAATGCTGAGCTAGCATCGAAGTTCGACTCAACATTCGGAACAAGTGGAGTTGCAAGTTGCGAGAATTTGGAGGCTATCTACTCTAAGAAGTTGGAGGCTAATCCGGGAGATGAGAAGCAGTTAGCACAGGCGGTTCGTTTGATGGATCGTGCGGGTTGTACAACTCCATTCTACGCAGCAACAGCAGAGAAGTACTACGAGGTGAGCCCAACATCGCAGGCTGCAATGGCGTTGGCATCTATCTTCCAGAATGATGGAGAGTATGAGAAGGCGGTTAAGTATTTGACAGATGCATTGGCTGCTGAGACAGATATGGAGGAGCAGGAGGCACTATATGCTCGTATCGCTCTTATCCAGATGGCTGCATCTAACATGAGTGAGGCGTTGACAGCTGCTCGTGCATCACTTGCTATTGAGGATGATACAATTGCTGATAATGGTATCGCACTATTTGTTATTGCTCAGTGTTATGCTGCATCTGCTGCAAATTGCCCAGATTTCAAAGGTCAGATTGCATATTTGGCAGCTTATGACGCTATGCAACGTGCAATCAATAACTTCACAGAGGAGGAGGCTACGTATAAGGAGCATGCAACAACGATGATGAATCAATATAGAGCATACTTCCCAACATCTGAGGAGTGTTTCTTCAATGAGGTAGCTAAGGGTAGCTCATACAAAGTCGATTGTGGAGTAGCTGCTGGTACAATGACAACAATTCGTACACGCGACTAATATTCAAATATAGAGAGCTCCGTATCATACGAAGAATGTACCATACGAAAATAAATAATTGCATCAAGGCACTCCTATCTATTGGGAGTGCCCTGATCTTTGTTTATTGTGGTGATTCGGGAGGTTCGAAGGTGTCAACAACGCAGTCTAGGGAGCGACTTATGACGGAGTCGAGTGATAACTTTAGTGTTACGATGTCCGAAAATGGTCGTCCATCATATATATTCTCTGCCCCGAAGGTGGAGGGTTATACACTTGCTACAGAACCATATAGGGAGTTTAATAAGGGTGTTGAGATCATCACCTTCAAGGACGACTCGATGAATATGAGGGATGGGAAGCTCACCGCTAACTACGCTATCTATTATGAGAATCGTAAGTTGTGGGAGGCAGTTGGAGATGTTGTAGTGACTAAGGCTGATGGCAAGGAACTCTATTCGCAACAGCTCTTTTGGAATGCGCTGACAAAACGCATATACTCCAATGTCGACACCAAAATTATGGATCGAGAGAGTGGTGATGTATATATAGGTGAGGGCTTTGAATCCGATGAGGCGATGGAGGAGTGGAGCTTTAGGAAGATGAAGGGGCGAATGAAGATGAATGTCGAGCCGCGTCAGGGGGCAGATGAAGCAGATTCGTTGGCGCAGGGTGGTGTCGTGGATTCATTGGCCAGAGAAGAGTCACTCGAAAACTAGAGATTATGCCGACTACCTCAATAATATTAGTTATAGCCGTCATGCTTCTGTTATCCGCGTTTTTCTCGGGTATGGAGATTGCATTTTTGACAAAAAATAGGCTTAAGTTAGAGATCGACCGTAAACAGAGTTCGATGTTTGACTATATAGCTAATATTTTTTCGCGCCATCCCGGGCAATTTATCACCACGATTTTGGTGGGTAATAATATTGCGTTGGTGGTCTATTCGCTATTTATGTCGCGTTTGGTGCAGATCCTCCTTGCGCGAATGGGGTATAGCTATAGCTCGGTGTTGTTGGAGACGGTGATATCGACAATTGTGATGATCTTCGTTGCGGAGTTTCTTCCAAAATCTATATTTAGGAGCAATCCGAACTTCTATTATAAGTTGTTTTCACCTATAATATATCTTTTCTATCTTATATTGTACCCGTTGGCACGCTTTACTACTATGCTCTCACACGGGTTATTGCGATTGATGGGCAGCAAAGTATCGGAACACGCAGACGCCTCGAGCTTTGATAGGCGAGATCTGGCGAGCCTTATCGAGGGAGGAGCGGCCGAGGTGCCGGCAGATGGGGAGAATGAGATCCGACTTTTTCAAAATGCACTCGATTTTGCAGATTTAAGAGTACGCGACTCGATGACGCCACGTGTAGATATCGAAGCGGTAGATATTGACAATACAACTATCGAAGAGTTAACGGCGAGATTTGCACAGACCAAATATTCACGTCTCTTCGTTTGGCGAGGTAGTATCGACAATATCATCGGATATGTCAATTCGAAATCGTTGTTTCACTCACCTAGGAGTGTCCATTCAATCTTGATGTCGGTCAATTTTGTCCCCGAGACGATGCCTCTCAACTCACTGATGCAGAGCTTGATAAAGCACAAAAGCAATATCGCAGTGGTGATAGATGAGTTCGGAGGAACGGCAGGTGTGATCTCGCTGGAGGATGTTTTGGAGCAGATTTTTGGAGAGATCGAAGATGAGCATGATGAGCCGGAGATGGTCGCCAAGGAGGTCGCAGAGGGTGAATATGTGCTCTCATGTAGGTTGGAGGTTCGTCATCTGAATGAGCAGTTTGGGTTCGATATCGAGGAGAGCGATGACTATGATACGCTTGCCGGATATATCATCTACAACCATGTTGGAATACCATCAGCAGGCGAAACTCTCACGATCGGAGGCTTCGAAATTAAGATATTGCAGACCACAAGATCGCGAATTGAGTTGGTAAGGGTTAAAAAAATTGTAGAAAAATAGTTGGTTGTTAGAAAAAATAACTATCTTTGGCCTACTAAATAAAATAATGTATTAATAATGGCAACACTAAACACGTTACGCACCCGCTTTGGTGTCGTACTTTCGGCGGTTATCGCCTTTGCACTTTTGGCGTTCATCTTCTCGTTGAAGGCTGAGATGGGATTCTCGGGTAATGACCCTGTCGTGGCTCAAATCAATGGTCATGATGTCACTATGTCTGAGTATTCGAGTGAGTATAATAAGGTTCAACGTCAGAGTGGCGTTACAGAGATAGATGAGCAGCAGGCAAATATGCTTTTTGCGGCAACTTGGCAATCGTTGATCTCGGAGTTCTCTTTGCAACCGGGTTTCCAGAGTATGGGACTAGAGGTAGGCGCAGCAGAGCGCCTAGCAATCATTAGCGGAGCAGTTCCGACACAAGCTATGTATAGCGCATTTGCAGATCCTTCGACAGGAGCATATAACTCAAACGCGGTGAATAGCTTCTTGTTGACGTCACAGGGTAACCCGGAGGCTGAGGCTGTATGGGCAATGCTTAGTGAGCAGGCACGTAATGAGCGTCAGGCTAACAAATATATGGCACTTGTGATGGCTGGTCTCAACTATAACTCTTTGGAGGTTGAAAATGGTGTTAATGGAGCAAATAAGATCTTTAGTGGTCGTTGGGTTCGCAAGGCTTATAACTCGATCCCAGATTCATTGGTTGCTCTCTCAAAGAGCGATATCAAGAGCTATTATGAGGCAAATAAGAGTGTCTTTAAGCGCCAACCATCACGTAATATCTCATTTGTAACTTTCAATGTTGCGCCATCTGCTAGTGATATCGCAGAGTTGGAGAGTGAGGCTACTGCAGTTGGTGAGGAGTTCCGAGCAACTACAGATCTTAGAGGTTTCATTCGTGAGAATCGTAATGGATCTATCTCAGATGGTTACTTCAACGAGGCACAATTGCCAGCAGGAGAGGCTAGCGCCCTTGTATCTGGTGAGATGTATGGCCCAATCAGCAATGGTGATTCTTGGAGAATGTCACGTATATTTGATGTTGTTGAGGCATCTGACACACTTGCACTTAGACATATCGTTCTCTCTTATACTGATCAAGAGTTGGTTGATAGTTTGAAGGTCGCTTTGCGTCAGGGTGCTAACTTTGCACAGGCAGCTGCAGCACACTCTGTCTTCTCACAGACAGCTCAGGTTGGTGGTGAGCTAGGCGAGCTGCCATTCTCAGCCTTTACAGATGAGTTTGCAGCGGCGTTGGCACCAGCAAAGGCGGGAGATATTGTTGAGGTAGCATCGGGAGATATGATCCAGTTGATTCAGGTGTATGATGCAAGCAAGCGTAATAAGCACTATCGTGTAGCATCGATCGATATTCCAATTTTGCCTTCGGACGCAACACGTCGTGCGGCACACAATGCAGCAGGAACATTTGCAGTTGCAGCAAAGGGTGGAAATGACAAGTTTAAGGTAGCGGCTACAGACTCTGAGGTGTCACCACGTACAGCATCTCTTACATCGTCAAGCCGTTCTATCGATGTAATTGCTGGTTCACAGGAGGTTGCTCGTTGGGCACATCGCGCTGAGATTGGCGATCTTTCGGAGATCTTCAAGGTGACAGATGGTTATGTTGTTGCAATGTTGACTGCTATTGATGATAGTGAGTTTATCTCGTACGATGAGATCGAGGGTTCTGTTAGACGTATCTTGATGAATAACAAGAAGTTCGAGATGTTGAAGGGTGATGTTAAGGGATCTACCTTTGATGAGATATCTAGTAATCTAGAGGGATCTGTAGATGGTGAGTTCTCGGAGATTGGCTTAGGATCATATTATGTTGCAGGACTAGGTGTTGAGCCTAAGTTGATTGGATCAATATCATCGACTAAATCTACTGGTGTAGCTTCTGCTCCAGTTCAGGGAAATGTAGGAATGTATATCTTTGAGGTTACTGATATTGTTACCTCTGAAGAGCCACAAACAGCTGAGGCTGAGAAGGTGCGATTGGAGTCAACTCAACAGCGTTTGGTGCAGCAATCTCTATTTGGAGCGTTGGAGGGTATCTCTAATGTGAAGGATATGCGTGGTGCAAATTTGTAGGTGACGGAGTAGATTTAATACTATACAATATATATATAGAGGAGATGGTCTGAATGGCCATCTCTTTTTGTTTCTGGATGAGTAATTTATTAAAATATTTTTGCAAAGAGGTTAATGTTCTGTTACAAATTTTGAAAAATGCAATTTTTAGCGTACATTTGCATCGTAATAGGTTGAAAATATAGCACTTTCTATTTTGTGACTCTTTTTCAGGTTATTGACAGTTAATGTTGCATATTAAATATATTTAAAAACAGATGAAATTGTATATTGGCGCCCAGTTTAGGATCTTATTCCTTGCTATATCTTTAATATGTAGTAGTTGCAATTTTGGTGGTAGTGATACGGTCGAGATTATCGTAGTATCGACTAATGACATTCATGCTGCATTTGAGCAGATGCCAAAGGTTGTCACAGTTGTTAAGGATCTAAAGGCGCAATACGATAATGTTTTGATACTCGATGCGGGTGATCATTGTACGGGAAATCCATATGTAGATATGGCAGATCCACAGGGTGCTCCGATCAATACTCTAATGAGTATGGTAGGGTATGATTATGGAGCGGTGGGAAACCATGAGTTTGACTATCGTCAAAGTGGATATCTGTGTGGAATTGAGGCGTCAGCCCTTACGCCACTTTGCGCCAACGCAGATTTTGAGGGGACTATTCTTGAGGATTATATCAAGCCATACGAAATTTTTGAGATTGGTGGAGTACGTGCAGCGATTTTGGGTCTTATCCAGATCGAAGATTCTGGGCTTCCTTCGGCGATGCCTGATAATATGAAGGGTATTGATTTTGTGAATGGAGTTGATAAGTCTTTGGAATTCAAGTTCTTGCGCGATAGTGCAGATTTGGTGATCGCCTTGACCCACCTAGGTTTTGAGGATGACTCGCTTATGGTGTGCAAAAATACCATGTTCGACCTTGTTGTGGGTGGACACACACATACTTATCTTCCGGAGGGACGACTAATCAATGGAACTCTCGTGACTCAGACGGGAAGTAAATTGAAGGGAGTTGGTATCTCGAAGATCACTATGAAGGGTGATGATGTGATATCGGTTACAAATCATGTATTGTCGTTGGAGGGCGTTGAGTCGGATGCAGATGCGTTGGCATACGTGGAGTCATGCAAGGCGGATAGTCCTCTAAATGAGCCAATTGGCGAGGTGGATAGAACGCTTTCGCGCGTGGGATTGATGAATATGGTTACAGATATCATGCGCGAGCGAAGTGGGGCTGATATCGTGTTGCAGAATGCAGGTTCAATTAGAATAGATAGCCTAGTAAAGGGAGGAGTCAAGATAGCATCGATCTATGAGTTAGAGCCATTCCGCAACCATATTGTGACACAGGAGCTTACGCTTGCTCAAATCAAGGAGATGATCATGATTAAATTCAATAGCTCGGGTGGAGAGTCACGCACGGTTGACCTTTCGGCTAGTGGAATGACATATAACATATGTGTGGGAGAGGATGGCAAGGCGACTGACGTAGAGTGTTTCGATCAAAAAGGCAACAAGATGGTTGAAAAGAGCTACATTATGGGAACGAGCAACTATGTGGCATCGGCCTATACATACGCAGGAAAGGGCAAGGCGACACCGATCGAGAATCGAGTTGTAATTGCAGATGCGGTTATAGATGTTATCAAACGCGATGGTGTTTATGTGGGAGATAACGATATTCGAGTTTTTATAAAAGGAAAAGAGTAACACAATAAATAATTCAAACTTAATTAATTATTCTTATGAAGAAAATTCTTCTATTGATGATTGCGATGGTTGTTTCGGTAGCATCTTATGCTCAGGTGACAACATCGGGAATCGGTGGACAGATTACAGATGAGAATGGAGCGGCTCTAATCGGAGCTACAGTAGTTGCTGTACACACTCCATCTGGTACTGAGTATGGTGCTGCGACAAACGCATCTGGAAATTATGCTATCCAGGGTATGCGTCCGGGTGGACCATATGAGGTGACAATCTCTTACTTGGGTTACCAGACAACTACGGTTGAGGATGTAACTCTACAGTTGGGAGAGACTTACTCGCTTCAGCAGCAGATCGCTCCAAGCACACAGGAGATCAGCTCTGTAGTTGTTACAACGGCGAAGACTAAGTTCAATGTGGAGAAGACTGGTGCTACAACAAACATCACGTCGGATCAGATCATGAACATCCCTACGGTATCTCGTAGCATCGAGGATATCGCGAAGTACTCTCCATATGCAAATGGAATGGGATTCGCAGGAGGAGATGGTCGTTCTTCAAACTTCACAGTTGATGGAGCTAACTTCAACAACAACTTCGGTCTTAGCGATGATCTTCCGGGAGGAGGTACTCCAATCTCAATCGACGCTTTGGAGGAGGCACAGATCGTAATCGCACCATTCGATGTTCGTCAGACAAACTTCATCGGTGGAGGAATCAACGCTATCACTAAGTCGGGAACAAACACATTCAAGGGAAGTGCCTACACATATTTCAACAATGAGAATATGCGTGGTAACAAAATCGATGGTGTTGATCTTGGTGATCGCGATACTGATCAGACTAACGTTTATGGTTTCACTTTCGGTGGCCCAATTGTTAAGGATAAGTTGTTCTTCTTCACAAACGTTGAGTATGAGAAGAGCCCAACAACAGTTGTAAACTGGAAGGTATCTGAGGATGGTGTGTCAAATAGCGATAACTACATCTCTGAGACTTCAGCATCACAGATGGAGCTTGTTAAGCAGCACCTTATCGATGAGTATGGCTACAACCCGGGTTCATACACTGACTACCCAGCAGATGAGACAAACATGAAGATTCTTGCTCGCCTTGACTGGAATATCAACAAGGATCACAAGTTGGCTCTTCGTTACAACTACACAAAGAACAAGGCTTGGAATGCAACAAATGGTAACTCGACAAATGCTGCAAAGCGTATCTACATAGATCGTATTGGATATGAGTCAATGGCTTTCTCTAACTCATTGTACTCTATGGATAATATCGTATCTTCGTTCGCAGCTGACCTTAATAGCCGTTTTGGTGACAAGGTGTCAAACCAGTTGTTGGCAACTTACACAAATATCTCAGATATGCGTGATAGCGACTCAGATCCATTTCCATTCATCGACATCTTGGATGGTTATGATGCAAGCGGAAATGTTATCCTTGAGCCAGCAGTATCAGCAGGATATGAGCTATTTACATGGAACAATGGTGTGAACAACACTATCTTCAACATCAAGGATGATGTGACTTACTACGCAGGAGCTCACAAGATCACAGCAGGTTTGAGCTTCGAGCACCAGATGGCAAACAACTCATATATGCGTTGTGGAACAGGTTACTACCGTTACAATAGCATCGAGGATTTCTTGAGTGGCGCAGCTCCAGAGACTGTTGCGTTGACAATCGGTTATGATGGCGAGACTAACCCAGCAGCACAGGTTCGTTTCAACCAAGCTGGTCTATATCTTCAGGATGATTGGAATGCATCTGATAAATTTAAGTTGAGCGCAGGTATCCGTTTCGATAACATCTACTTCAACGATGAGGATATCATGACAAATAACGCTGTTTTGGAGTATGATTTCGGTGGAAAGAGCATTGATACAGGAATTTGGCCAACAGCTAACCTTCAGATCTCACCACGTGTTGGATTCTCTTGGGATGTTAAGGGTGATGGCAGCATGAAGCTACGTGGAGGTAGCGGTATCTTTACAGGACGCCTTCCACTTGTATTCTTCACAAATATGCCTACTAACTCGAACATGGTTCAGAACTCTCAGGCTATCACAACAACATACTCTACAGATGCTGATGGAAATACAGTTGCTACATCTGATCCATTGTTGGCAAACTTCGCAGGTGGTATGATCACAGATGTTAACGAGCTTGCAGCAGCTATGGGAATGGCGTCAACAATCACTCCTGAGACAGCTACAGCATCGACTACTATCGTTGGTATTGACCCAGATTTCAAGATGCCACAGGTTTGGAAGACATCTTTGGCTCTTGATTACAAACTTCCTACATCTTTCCCATTCACAGCGACTGCTGAGTTTATGTACACTAAGAATATCCACGCTACAATGATCACTAACTATGATGTTATGGATATCGAGGATTCATGGGAGACTTTCGAAGGATCTGATAATCGTTACATCTACCCAGATGATTGCAAGTATTATGGTCTTTCAGGTGGTGCATCTATGCTAACAAACACATCTGAGGGTTATGGTTACACTGCTAACATCACATTGAACGCGCAGCCTGCAACAAACTTGAGTGTTATGTTGGCTTATACTCGCACAGAGTCTAAGGAGATCAGCGGTATGCCGGGATCATCAGCATACTCAGCATGGCAGAGTGTATATTCAGTAAATGGTGCTAACAACGCTACACTTCAGCGTTCGCAGTATGTAGTTCCAGATCGTGTTATCGCATCTGTAGTCTACACACTACCTTACAAGTCTAGCTTCACAGCTACACACCTTAGCTTGTTCTACAATGGATACTCTCCTTATGGAAATACATACTACTACACTAACGATATGAATGGTGATGGTATCTCATATGACCTTATGTATATCCCAGCTGACAAGAGCGATATCCGTTTCGTAACTCCAGAGGATGAGGCTGCATATTGGGCATTTGCTGATCAGGATAAGTATCTATCTAACCACAAGGGTGAGTACGCTGAGGCATATGCAAACCGCGCACCTTGGGTTAGTAAGATCGACCTTCGTTTCACACAGGATTTCTTTGTGAACGCTGGTAACACTACTCACAAGCTACAGTTGGAGGCTAATGTTTTGAACATCGGTAACTTGTTGAACTCAGCTTGGGGTGTTGCAAAGACTACTTCAGTTTCAAACTATGGTCAGATCTTGACATATGAGGGACAGGATTCAGAGGGCTATCCAACATTCTCTATGTCGGGAGCATCTGATGGTACTGCACCAACTAAGACATTTACATCAAACAAGGTGTACACTCAGGCATGGTCTGCACAGGTAGGTCTTCGTTACTACTTCAACTAATCTGATATAGATTACATATAGTATAATTGGGCGACTAACAAATATTCCGTTAGTCGCCCTTTTTACGTAGGTATAGATACAAAAATGAGGGCTCTCAAATGTGAGAGCCCTCGTTTTGTTCGTTATGTAGGTATATTACTTCGACAGCTCGATCATGCGAAGTATCGACTTTTCGGCCGCTACTCTCACCTCATCCGCCACCTCAATCTGGTGAGTGTCATTCAAGAGTGAATCGTAGATCTTTTCGAGTGTCACGAGCTTCATGTAGCTACAATCGTTGCAGGCACATGTGCTATCATCTGGTGGCACGACAAAGAACTCCTTGCCCTCTGTTTTTTGCATCTCGAATAGTATTCCGGGCTCTGTGACCACTATGAACTGATCAAAGCCGCTGTTCTTCACATAGTTAAGCAGTGCAGCTGTAGATCCAATCTCATCGGCTAATATCTGAATTGACTTCTTACACTCCGGGTGAACCAATACCTTAGCCTCGGGGTGTTCGCGCTTTAGCTCCAATAACTTCTCGATCGAGAAGCGGTCATGAACGTGGCACGCTCCATCCCAAACCTCTATATTCTCGCGTCCAGTGACACTCTTTACATATCCACCAAGATTTCGATCGGGACCAAATAGAATCTTCGCATCCTTTGGTAGTGACTCCACAACCTCAATAGCGTTGCTAGAGGTACATACGATGTCGGTATATGCCTTCACCTCGGCTGTGGTATTAACGTACGACACGACTGTATAATCGGGGTGCTCTTCGCGCCATTTACGAAGATCCTCACCACGACAAGAGTCAGCCAATGAGCATCCGGCCTCTGTGTCGGGAAGTAGCACCATCTTCTCCGGTGAGAGTATCTTGGCTGTTTCGGCCATAAAGTGCACACCAGCAAATAGTATTACATCTGCCGGAGTAGTCTGTGCAATTCGAGCCAAAGCCAATGAGTCACCCACAAAATCGGCAACCTCCTGCACCTCAGCACGTGTATAGTAATGGGCGAGGATTGTACAATTTTTCTCTTGTTTTAATCTCGCGATCTCGCTTTTAAGTTGGATTGTATCCATAAATGTGTTTATGATTATATTATGCAAAATTACTAAATATTTATCACAAATCAAACTCTACTCTTTGAGTTTAGTATCGATGATAATTGTGACAGGTCCATCGTTGAGAAGTGTGCACTTCATATCAGCGCCAAAGAGCCCGGCTTGAGGTGCTTTTCCCATCAATCGTGCAATTTCGATTTTGAATTTCTCGTACATCGGTTCTGCGAACTCACCTCCGGCGGCACGTATGTAGGATGGACGATTTCCCTTTCGAGTCGAGGCGTGGAGTGTAAATTGGCTAATCACGATTATATCCCCCTCCACATCTTTGACCGATAGGTTCATAACTCCATTTTCGTCATCGAATATTCGCATATTGACAACTTTTTGTGCTAGCCAACTAATCTCGGCATCGGTATCATCGGTCTCGATGCCCAAAAGCAGCATCAACCCCTTCCCAATTTTTCCAACGCTCTTCTTCTCAACAACCACTTCGGCGTGTGATACTCGTTGTAATACTATCCTCATATAATCTCCTTATGTTTGTAATCTTGGCAAATATATGGATATTTAATTGCAATTGTGCAAATGAATAGCTATTTTTGTTCTTTAACATGGCTTATTGAATAAAGAAAACAACTAAACACAAATTAATTATGAATAGATTACGAGGATTAAGAGTGACACTTGCAGTGCTTTTTTTAGTGATGGCATTGTTGCTATTTGTAGATTTTACCGGGACTATCCACACATATATGGGATGGCTCGCTAAGATTCAGTTTATTCCGGCACTTCTTGGTCTACACGTAGGGGTAGTTCTAGGGTTATTTCTTCTCACGCTGATTTTTGGTCGTCTATACTGCTCCGTGATCTGTCCATTGGGGCTTTTTCAGGATGCTATATCTAGATTTGCATCTATGACTCAAAAAAAACGTAAATTTAGTTATTCGCCTGCAAAAAGCGTTCTGCGATATATCTTTTTGGCAATTTTTGTGGTTAGTTTCATTGCTGGATTAGGCTCTATAGTTGCGTTGTTAGAGCCATATAGTGCGTTTGGCCGTATGGTCTCTACTCTGCTAGCTCCTCTCTATAAAAGCGGTAATAACATCTTGGCCTATCTAGCTGAGCGAGTAGATAGTTATGCCTTCTACACCACAGATATTTTGATGATTAATATCGGTATGATTGTCATATCGATCCTCACTTTCTTGATTGTAGGCTACCTCGCATGGCGTAATGGCCGTACTTATTGCAATACGGTCTGTCCTGTGGGTACTATCTTGGGCTTTGTGTCAAGATTCTCAATCCTTAAAATCGTAGTGGATAATGAGAAGTGCAACGGGTGTAGAAAGTGTGTTAGAGCGTGTAAATCATCTTGTATTACAGCCACGAGCCGCGAGATCGACTATAGCCGTTGCGTAGTCTGCTTCAACTGTATTGATAGCTGTAATCAGGGGGCAATAACATATGGTTTGAGGGCTAAAAAGAGTGAATTGAAGGTTGTTGAATCGAAGGTGGACTCTTCAAAGCGAAATATGTTGGCTATCTCAGCAACGTTGCTTGCAACATCGGCTCTCAAGGCGGAGGAGAAGATGGTAGATGGAGGTCTCGCAACGATCGAGGATAAGAAAATTCCACTTCGTCAAACACCAATTGTCCCAGCCGGAGCGGGTAGTCTGCGCAACTTCTCGAAGAGTTGTACGGGTTGCCAATTATGTGTTACGGTATGCCCTAATCAGGTGTTGCGACCAGCGACAGGTTTGACGAATTTCATGCAGCCGGAGATGTCATATGAGCGAGGATATTGCCGTCCGGAGTGTACGAAGTGTTCGGAGGTGTGTCCTGCCGGAGCTATCAATAAGATCGATCGCGCGGAGAAGTCATCAACTCAGATCGGTCATGCGGTGTGGATTGAGAAGAATTGTGTGGTCTTGACCGATGAGGTGAAGTGCGGAAATTGCGCTGCACACTGCCCAACGGGAGCTATAAGGATGGTTCTGCCGAAGGATAAAGAGAGGTATGGAGATCGTGAGATTCCGGTTGTGAATATCGAGAGATGTATCGGCTGTGGAGCGTGTGAGAATTTATGTCCGGCACGTCCGTTTAGTGCTATATATGTTGAGGGTCATACTCAACATAAAACGATCTAAAACGAAATCATATGTCAAAGAATAAAAATATAGATCGCCGCGATTTTCTGAAGATCTTCGGTGGCGGAGCCGTTGCAGCAACGGCGGCAGGATGTGCACCCAAAGTATCTTCGGCCGTTAGCGACGTAGACCAAGGGGAGGTGCCAACCGATAAGATGACATATCGTACATCATTCTCAACTGGAGATAAAGTCTCGATGTTGGGCTATGGGTGTATGAGGTGGCCACTGCTTAAGAGCCCCGATCCGGATGGAAATCCGGTTGATCAGGAGGGGACAAATGCGTTGGTTGATTACGCTATAGAACATGGTGTGAACTACTTTGATACTGCTCCAATGTATATGCAGGGGTGGTCGGAGCAGGTTATGGGGAAGGCACTTAGTCGCTATCCGCGAGATAAATATCGCATTGCGACCAAGCTATCGAATTTTCGCCCTAGTTCATGGAGCCGCGAGGAGTCGTTGAAGATGTATCGGCAATCGTTCGTCTCGCTCAAGGTGGATTATATCGACTATTACCTACTTCACAACACCGGTTTGATCAACTATGAGACCTTTATGAAGAGGTTTATAGATAATGGTATGTTGGATTTTTTGGTTGAGGAGCGGGCTGCAGGACGTATCAGGAATCTAGGATTTTCGTATCATGGCGATATTAGAACATTCGACTATCTGTTGTCGCGCCATGATGAGATAAAGTGGGATTTTGCACTCATTCAGGTAAATTACAAAGATTGGCACTATGCAGATGAGACCTCGGCGAATAATACAGATGCGTCATACCTATATGGCGAGCTAGAGAAACGAGGTATCAGCGTTGTGATTATGGAGCCGCTGTTGGGAGGAAGGTTGGCAAATCTGCCCGACTATCTGGCTGGTATGCTGCGTGCGGAGCGACCAAATAGCACCATTGCATCGTGGGCATTTCGATATGCAGCATCGCACAAAAATGTGCTGTGCGTATTGAGTGGAATGTCGCATCAGGAGCATATTGCGGAGAATGTCAGAACCTACTCACCGCTGGAGCCTGTGACTCAGAGCGAGACCGATTTGTTGATGGATGTTGCAAGACTTATGATTGAGTATCCGATTATTGAGTGTACGACGTGCCAATATTGTATGCCGTGCCCCTATGGAATTGATATCCCATCGATCTTCTCGCACTATAATAAGTGTGTATGTGAGGGGTTCTATCCTCAAAGTACGCAAGACCCAGATTATAAAGAGGCGCGACAAGCGTTCCTTGTTGGATATGATCGAGCAGTGCCAAAGTTACGTCAGGCGGACCACTGTATAGGTTGTGGTGAGTGTGTAGGCCACTGCCCTCAAAAGTTGAAGATCCCGTATGAGATGCGACGTGTAAACACCTATGTGCAGGCGTTGAAACATGGCTCTTTGGATGAGGTGAATAGCTTGGAGGTGATGATGATGAAGGCAATTGACAAGTTGAAGGTTCGAGGTACGATGCGGGTTATTGTCAATGGCGAGGATGTGCGCAGCTTCACAAGAGAGGGGTTCTTGGATCTGTATGAATTGATGCAGAGTGAGCCAGAGTTTTTGCGAGGGGCTGTTATCGCGGATAAGTTTGTCGGGAAGGCCGCTGCAGCCATTATGTTGCGTAGCGGAGTAAAGAGCCTATATGCACAAACGCTTGGCGAGGGTGCACATGAGATGCTCTATAATGAGCGTAGTATGTTGGTCAACTATGACAAAAAGGTGAGATTTATCGATCCGATGTGTGAAGAGGATGGTGGTATAGAGATGATAATATCGAAGCTGAGAGAGAGTCTAAAAACTATAAATAACTTTTAACCCAAAACTACCATGAAACGACTATTAACCCTCTTTGCTCTTCTGATATTTGTAGGACAGAGCTATGCAAAACAGATCGACGTACTTCTAATCACGGGGCAGACCGACAAATACCACTGTTGGGAGATGATGTACCCAGTTCTGGAGAGTTCACTTGCTGAGTATGACAAATTCAACACTACGACTATTAAAATGGTTGAGGGTGAAGAGTTTACACCTAACTTTGAGCCATATGATGTTGTGGTTCTGAATATTAACGATGTGAAATGGAGCGACAAGACAAAGGCCAATTTTGAGCAATATATGGCAAATGGAGGTGGAATGGTGGTTGTTCATGAGGCGGATAACGCGTTTCCGGAGTGGAAGGAGTTCAATAAGATGATTGGCCTAGGAGGTTGGGCTGGACGTAATGAGAAGGATGGCCCATATTACTACTGGAAGGATGGCGAATATGTACGTGATATGACACCGGGAGCGGGTGGACGACATGGAAAGAGAGTACCATTTGATATCATCGTTCGTAACCAAACACACCCAATCATGAAGGGGCTTCCAGCGAAGTGGACACACCTCAATGATGAGTTGTATGGCAGTATGAGAGGCCCAGCAGAGAATATCGATGTCTTGGCAACAGCATTCTCAACAAAGTCTACGGGAGGTACAGACAAAGAGGAGCCGGTGCTCTTCACAATCTCATACGGTAAGGGACGAGTATTCCACACAGTGCTAGGCCACACGGGCAAGGAGTTCAAGGAGTCGCTAGATAATAGAGGCTTCCAAGTGACATTTAGTCGTGGTACGGAGTGGGCTGCAACAGGCAAGGTGAAGCAGAAGAGTAGTTTCTGATTGACTCTATAATCGCATAGAGAGCCCTATTCGGCCGCGAGCATGATCCACCTCCACAACGCGAACGGTGACACTCTGCCCAAGCTGCACAACATCGGATGGTGAGGCGACATATCTATCAGCTAGTTGCGAGATATGCACCAAGCCATCCTGTTTGATGCCGATATTCACAAATGCGCCAAACGCAGTGATATTGGTCACAGTGCCCGGCAGTTGCATCCCTTCACGAAGATCGTCGATGGTTCTGATATTGGCATCGAACTCGAATTTGGTGAGTGGCTCGCGTGGGTCTAACCCTCTTTTGTCGAGAGCATCAAATATATCATTGATGGTTGGCAATCCCACCTCTTTGGTTGTGTATTTGGTGTGATCAACCCCTTTGCGGATCGAGGGCTCTGCAATAAATTTATCAATCTTAACGCCACAATCGTGTGCCATCTGCTCCACGATATGGTATGACTCTGGGTGTACAGCGCTGTTGTCGAGTAGGTTCTTACCTCCGACAACACGCAAGAAACCTGCCGCCTGCTCATACGCCTTTGCCCCCAATCGAGGAACTTTCAGTAGCTCGCGGCGAGATGAAAACTCTCCGTTTGCAGCGCGATAGTTGACAATATTTGTCGCTAGGGTAGGGCCCAACCCCGAGATGTAGGTCAATATATGTTTTGATGCGGTATTGATATTTACCCCCACTTGATTCACGCAACTCTCAACAACAGTGGTGAGTCGATTTTTGAGCTTCGGTTGGTCGACACTATGTTGATACTGCCCAACTCCAATCGATTTTGGGTCGATTTTCACCAACTCCGAGAGTGGATCGATAAGTCGTCGTCCAATGCTCACAGCTCCTCGAACTGTAACATCGTAATCGGGGAACTCCTCACGTGCCACCGCTGATGCGGAGTAGATGGATGCACCATCTTCATTGACCATATATATATCAGGAGAGAGCGAGAGATTTTCGATAAATTGTTTGGTCTCGCGACCAGCCGTGCCATCGCCAATCGCGAAGGCCTCCACACTATATTTCTTCACGAGAGAGCGAATTGCCTCTGCCGACACGACCTCATTTGATTGTGGCGGATGGGGATATATCGTTGTGTTGTAGATCAGGTTGCACTGTGCATCGAGAACCACAACCTTACATCCGGTTCTAAATCCCGGGTCGATCGCCACTACTCGATGCTCGCCCAAAGGGGATGAGAGGAGTAGTTGTCGAAGATTTTCGGCAAAGATCGCAATGGCAGCATCATCAGCACGCTCTTTGGTTCGTCCTATTGTCTCATTCTCGATTGATGGACGAATAAGACGTTTGTAACTATCCTCAGCGGCTTGTCTAATGTATTTCGCACTACGAGAGTTATTGCGGATTTGGCGGCTGCATATCTGATCAACCAACGAGTCGCCATCGACACTGATCGAAAGCCTTAAAACTCCCTCTTGCTCACCACGTTGCATGGCGAGAAATCTATGTGATGAGACTCTGCGAAGTGGAGTCTCGAGCTTGAAGTAGTCGGAGAATTTCACCCCTTCCATCTCCTTTCCCTTTATCACCTTTGAGACAATAACCCCATCGCGGTCGAAGGCTCTACGAACCATCGTGCGGACGGAGCTACTCTCCGCAATGTGCTCTGCAACAATGTCACACGCACCCGATATAGCCTCCTCTACTGTGCCCACCTCCTTGCCAACAAAGCTCTTTGCGCGCTGCTCGATATCCCCAACGTTCTGGACGAGGATAAGGTTCGCAAGAGGCTCTAATCCACGCTCTCGTGCGATTGTTGCGCGAGTACGACGTTTGGGTTTGTATGGCAGATATATATCCTCTAGCTCCGTAGGATCGTAACACTCCTCGATCTTTGTTTGGAGCTCAGGAGTAAGTCCTCCCAACTCTTTGATAGTTGAGAGGATACTTTTTTTGCGTTGTTCTAACTCTGTGAGTCGATCATATAGGAGTTTAATCTCCCCTACCTGAATCTCATCTAGTGAGCCAGTAGCCTCCTTTCGATAGCGGCTAATAAATGGAATTGTCGCCCCTTCATCAAGAAGTTTTATTGTCGCGGTAGTTGCAGCGAGACGTACGCCTACTCGCTCGGCTATAATTTTTGCTATCATCCGTTAGTTGGCTAATGCGTCACTTAAGAGTTTTTAGATGGATATTTTAGAAGAGACTGTAACTATCTATTGGGTAGTAGACATAATCGTTATCCTCATCTACAGTCGTTAGTCGTAGCATTACGCCACTTATGTTTGATAGTTTGTCTGATAGGTCACCAAGATAGAAGCTAACATAACCTTCGCATACATCATCATCGTCATCCGAGATATTGCTCTCGTCGTTGTGGACAAGTAGCTCAAGGTAGCAATAACCATCGACAATAGTATTGTCAGTATCCATAAGAGTAAGATCCTCCACAAGGTAGAATTTAGCCTTGCTGAAGTCATATCCATTGAATCCAACATAAATATTGAGGTAACCCATTGTTAATGAAGTATTTGATTGGATACCTACAAGTGGCGTATCAGAGGGTAGCGCATCATACTCCTCCTCGGTGCTTACACTTAGCCACTCGCCACTTTGCACATCTTGAATTGAAGAGAGAACGCCCGAGAAGACATAATCATCCAATTTGCTCTCGTATAGTATTCCAGTCACCACCTTGCGATCCCCCGGCTCAACGTCAGATAGCTCTACTGAGGTGTTGTTTTGTGATACGTAGAATTTAACTCCATAGTCGGTTCTAAATGCAACGCCAATCTCTTGATCTAGATCCTCGAAGGCTGTAACAAATCCATTTACAGAGATGTAGTTGTCGCTATTATCGCTGTTTAGACACGATGTCATTGCCAATGCAGCAATGATCAGGGTTGGGATAATTAGAAGTTTTTTCATGTTTTTAGTTTTACTTGTTTAATCAATAACGCGCAAATTTACAAAAAAATATGAAATTGCCTATATTTTAACTTTTTTTATGTAAGTTTGTAGGTATAAAACTACAAATTAAAATATTATGAATCTATTTGATATTAGTAACAAAGTCGTTATCATGACGGGCGGTTATGGTGTGCTCGGAGGTTCAGCGGCAAAATACTTGGCTCAATGTGGCGCGAAGGTTGTCATCATGGGGCGCAATAGCGACAAAGGTGAGGCGTTTGTCGCTGAGATTAAGCAGAGTGGAGGTGAGGCTTTTTTCGTGAAGGCAGATGCCACGAACGAGGTTGAGGTGGCAGCAGCAAAGGATGCCGTGATCGCGAAGTATGGAACTATAGACACTCTGATAAACGCTGCCGGAGGTAATATGCCGGGGGCGACAATCGCTCCAGACTCAAATATCTTTAATCTGAATCTGTCGGATATGCGAGCGGTGATGGATCTTAACTTTATGGGAACTATCATCCCGTCGGTGATCTTCGGTGAGGTGATTGCTCAAAAGGGTCATGGCTCGATTATCAACTTCTCTTCGATGAGCTCTGTGAGGGTGATCACACGTGTTGTTGGTTACTCAGCGGCCAAATCAGCAATTGACAACTTCACTCGTTGGATGAGTGTCGAGATGGCGATGAAGTATGGTGAAGGGGTTCGTGTAAATGCCGTAGCACCGGGATTTGTGTTGACGGAGCAGAATCGTACGCTTCTAACAAATCCGGATGGATCATATACAGCTCGCGCGGAGGATATCGTTCGCAACACTCCATTCGGACGTATGGGGCGTGCCGATGAGCTGCATGGGGCTTTGCACTGGTTGATGAGCGATGCATCGTCATTTGTGACGGGAACGGTTGTCGCGGTCGATGGCGGATTTAATGCTTATAGTGGTGTCTAATTTAGAACATAAATATATGAAACTTTTTGAGCAGACAATGAGATGGTATGGCGACCACGATGTTGTTAAACTAAACCATATTCGCCAAGCAGGAGCAACAGGTATAGTCTCGGCACTTCACCACATCCCGGTGGGGGATATCTGGACATTGGAGGAGATCGAGAGTCGAAAGGCGAAGATCGAGGCGGCGGGTCTCACATGGAGCGTTGTAGAGAGCCTTCCGGTGAGTGAGCAGATCAAGACCGCTACGGGGGATTATTTGGAGCATATCGAGAATTACAAGGAGAGTATCCGCAATTTGGCAGCGTGTGGTGTAAAGGTTATCACCTACAACTTCATGCCGGTGTTGGATTGGACTCGTACAAATGTCGAGTACACGTTGGCGGATGGTTCGAAGGCGTTGCGTTACGAGAGGGCTCAATTTGTGGCCTTTGATCTCTATATCTTGTGTCGCGAAGGGGCCGAGGAGGACTACTCTTTGGATGAGATTGAGGCTGCTAAGGCGGCATATGCTGCTATGAGCGACGAGGATAAGGTGACCATCACAAAGAGCATCCTCATGGGGTTGCCGGGGGCGAAGGATCTGATGTTGCTGGATGAGATCAAGGCTGGACTTGCGCGATATAGCGAAATTGACGAGGATAAATTGAGGGATAACTTGATCTACTTCCTCTCGCAGGTGACTCCGGTTGCCGATGAGGTTGGGGCGAAGTTGGCGATCCATCCCGATGATCCACCATACAAATTGATGGGATTGCCTCGTATTTTGAGTACAGCGGCAGATTTTGATAAGCTAGTTGAGGCGGTCCCGAACCTATCGAATGGTTTGTGTTTCTGTACGGGTTCGCTCAGTGTTCGACCAGATAATGATTTGCCAGCTATGGCGAAGCGATTGGGTGGAGATAATCGTATCTTCTTTGTCCACCTACGATCTACGGAGCGAGATGCAGCGGGTAACTTCTATGAGGCGAACCATCTGGAGGGGTCGATCGATATGTTTAAGATCGTCAAGGAGCTTGTTGAGGTGCAAAATAGGCTGGATGTTTCGATCCCGATGCGTCCGGATCATGGCCACCAGATGATCGATGATCTGGATAAGAATGCATATCCGGGCTACTCTCTGATTGGCCGTTTGAAGGGGCTTGCGGAGATTCGTGGTCTGGAGTTGGGGCTAGCGCGTACATATATGGGTGAATAGGGTAATTTTGGTTGGAAATATTTGGATATCTCTAAATGTTTTATTAAATTTGTGAATATAGAGCCATAAACCAACCAGATGAACTATAACCAAAATTAACAAGATGCAATCTCGGATGATCTTCATTGAAATGAAGGTTGTTCGGGATTGTCGATTATTACCAATATGTCATATACTCACTACTATCCTGACTCCTCGATGTTACACGCCTCAATGAGCGAGTGTATGGGTACTCAGATAGATGTGCTGTTGGTTGGTGAGGATGAATCTTTTTTGCAAGGTTTGTGGCGTGAGATCGAGACTCTGCTTGGAGCTATGGAGCGGAGCTTGAGCCGTTTTGATGCTGAGGGCGAGTTGTATCACCTTAATGAAAATGGGGCGATGATGAGCGTTGAGCTTTCGGATCTGTTGTGGGAGGTGTTGAAGGAGTGTCGAGAGTATAACCAACTGACCAATGGTTACTTCGATATAACGCTCGGGAGTGCTCTGAATCTGGTCTTGGATAGCGATGATAGATCGGCATATTTTATCGATGAAACGATGTCGCTGGATCTGGGGGCTTATGGTAAGGGGTGCGCTTTGGAGTGCATCCGGGAGAGGTTGAAAGCGGAGGGTGTGGAGAGCGCCTTTGTCAATTTTGGCAACAGCTCTATTTTGGCGTTGGGTTGCCATCCGTGTGGTGATTGTTGGCCGATCGCGGTGGCTGATCCATATAGTGGTGAACCTCTCGCGGAGTATAAATTAAAAGACTCTGTATTGACAGTGTCGGGGAATACCCCATCGCACGCGGAGCACATTATAAACCCACATACGGGAGAGTATGACATTCGACGAAGAGTAGTGGCTATTGAGTCGAATGACCCGAAGCTAGGCGAGGCTCTAACCACCTCGATGATGCTGATGCCAGATAGTGAGGTGGATGAGCTCTATGAGAGGGTTCGGGGGCGGATCAAGAGCCGCTATATTAAGAATTTGTAACTAAAAACTAACCAAATAGAACTAACCAAAGATGTTTAATAAGAGTAAAAAAGAGGAGGTCAGCCGACGAGAATTCTTCAAGGATCTCGGATTGATGGCTGGTGCAGGAGCTGTAGTAGCCTCTATGCCTTGGCTGCAGAGCTGCTCACCACAAGAGGCGGTGGAGCTCTCGGGCGAGAAGTTGCGAGTGGCCTTAATCGGGCCGGGAAGTAGAGGGAACTTCCACCTTAGAATTTTGAATGCACTACCCAATGTCGAGGTGGTGGCGTTGTGTGATATCTATGAGCCGCACTTCGAGACGGGGTTGAAGCTCTTCCCGAATGCAAAGTGTGTGAAGGATTATCGCCAAGTTCTCGATATGAAGGATGTTGAGGCGGTATTTGTAGTGACGCCACTCTCGGAGCACGAACACATTGTGTTGGATGCGATCAGTGCCGGCAAACACGTATTCTGCGAGAAGGCGATGGCTCGCACCTATGAGGGGTGTTTGAATATGTATAATGCCTATAAAAATAGTGGTCAGGTGATGTTTATCGGCCAGCAACGACTCTATGATCCGGTCTATCATCAGGGTATGAAGATGATCCACGATGGAGTGTTGGGCAAGGTGACGGGGCTAAGAACCTATTGGTTTAGAAATAATAACTGGCGTCGTCCGGTGCCAAGCCCCGAGTTGGAGCGTCAGATCAATTGGAGACTCTACTCTGAGTATTCGGCAGGTCTCATGACGGAGCTAGCATCGCACCAGCTGCAGATCGGAAACTGGGCGTTGGGAATGGTGCCAAATAAGGTGGTTGGATTGGGTGATATTACCTATTGGAAGGATGGCCGCGAGGTATATGACAACATCAGCCTAGTCTACCAATACTCGAACGGTGTGAAGATGACCTATGAGTCAAATATCGCCAACAAATATAATGGTTTGGAGGAGGAGATTCTCTGTGATAAAGGTACAATGAAGTTGGAGAGTGGCCGCTACTATTTGGAGGAGGCAACACCAGCAGCCGGAATCATGCAGCTTATCAACAAAAAGAAGAAGGATATCTTCGAGAGTGTGCCTTTGGCGAGCCCTAGCTGGACTCCGGAGGTTGCTGGAGTTAAGGCTGGATTGCCTATTATGGGTAGCCAACCTGTAGAGAAGATGCCGGTTGGTAATGGCGATGGAACATACCAACTTGTGGAGGCGTTCTGCAATGCGGCCAGAGCATCGAAGCCAGTTGCGGGAATTGTTGAGGAGGCCTACTACTCATCTATTCTGTCGTTGATGGGGCTACAAGCTATGGATGAGCAACGCACGGTGGAGTTCCCGGAGGAGTACAAAATCGCATATCTTAAATTTTAAATGGAGGATAAGTTATGAAAGATATTATAATAACAGCAAATGCACAGCGTAATGAGGTGATGATTATTGTGATCTGCCTACTGTGTGCGGTAGGTGTCAACATCTACTCGATTATTACCTTTGATAGACCTTGGATTGAGTTGTTTTCTCAGATCGGATGGACGGTAATAATTGCGGCAGTGTTCTATGCCTTGACGGTTTTTGTTCGGGTTGTGCTCTATATATTAAAGAGAATATTAGCAAGAAAAAGATAATTTATTTATTAATTAAAAAAACATAGTTTTATATGCTACCAGGTGGATCAGAATGGATTATAATCGCTCTAGTAATACTTCTACTCTTCGGAGGAAAGAAGATTCCAGAGCTAATGAAGGGGTTGGGTAAAGGAGTGAAGAGCTTCAAAGATGGCGTAAACGAGGCCAAAGAGGAGATCAACGACATAAAGGATGAAGTTGACCAGAAGAAGAGTGACGAGAATAAATAAGTAGAAAATTATGGCTCAGATGACATTCTGGGATCACCTAGAGGATCTTCGATGGAGCATATGTCGTGTGGTTGGAGTGTGGCTCGCGCTGGCGGTAGTCTATTTTTTGACTATGCCATATATCTTTGATAATGTGATACTAGCACCTTGTAATAGCGATTTTATCCTCTATGAAGTGATGCGAGATGTGGCGCAGAAGTTTGGGGTCGATGGCGATGTTGTAGGTGATGGTTTCACTATCCAGATAGTGAATATCGAGCTCATCGCGCCACTGTTTATCCATATCTCGACGGCATTTATGTTGTCTGTGGTGACAGCAGTCCCCTACCTTTTGTATGAGGTGTGGAAGTATATCTCGCCGGCACTCTACGAAGCAGAGCAGAGGGGGGTGAAGCGAGCTTTTATCTTCGGATCATTGATGTTCTTTATTGGGGTTTCAGTTGGATATTTCTTGATCTATCCATTGACGCTGAGGTTTTTAACCTCATATCAATTGAGCCCATCGGTGGAGAATATGTTGTCGTTGAGCTCCTATATTGACAACTTCACGATGCTGATCATAGCGATGGGTATAGCCTTTGAGCTCCCTATTTTGTTGTGGTTGTTGTCTCTGTTGGGGATCGTGACTCGGGAGATGTTGAAGGAGTATCGTCGTCACGCAGTAGTTGTGATAGTGATTATCGCAGCAGTTATAACACCAACGAGTGACCCATTTACACTTACACTCGTTGCATTGCCACTATATATGCTCTATGAGTTGAGCTTGTTGGTGGTCAAATCCAAGAAGAAAGAGGAGGAGCAAGAGGAGGAGCAGCAGAAAGAAGAATAAAACCAAAAATAACTAACCTAAAAAACTTAAACTTATGGCAGATGATTTTTCAAGGCGTAACTTTCTGAAGAAAGCGGCGGCATTATCGGCAGGATTAGCAATGACCGGGCTAATCACAAATAGCAGCGAGGTGAATGCAGCACCTCGACCAAAGGCGAAATTTAGTACAGGCGACAAGGTAAACCTAGCAGGAATTGGAATCGCGCAGCAGGGTGGTGGCATCATCAAAGCGCTCTACAAATCGGGACTTTGTAATGTGGTCGCACTATGTGATACCGATATGGGTTCGGAGCGAACTCAGGAGGTGATCAAGATGTTCCCAAAGGCGAAACGTTTTAAAGATTTTAGAGAGATGTTCGACAAGATGGGCAACGAGATCGAGGCGGTAAGTATCGGAGTGCCAGACCACTCGCACTTCCCAATTACGATGGCAGCCATGATGTTGGGCAAACACGTATATGTTGAGAAACCATTGGCTCGTACCTTCCAAGAGTGTGAGTTGTTGATGGCGGCAGAGAAGAAGTATGGTGTGGTTACTCAGATGGGTAATCAGGGTCACTCGGGGGATAACTACTACCAGTTCCGCGCATTGGAGGAGGCAGGAGTGATCAAAGATGTGACAGCTATCACAGCACATATGAATAGCCCACGTAGATGGCACAATTGGGACCCTAAGATGCAGTCATACCCAGCGGCAGAGCCTATCCCATCGACTCTAGATTGGGATACATGGTTGGGTGTTGTTCATCAACATGACTACCAGAAAGATTTCGTAGTTGGACAGTGGAGATGCTGGTACGACTTTGGAATGGGTGCGTTGGGTGATTGGGGTGCTCATATCATCGATACGGCGCATGAGTTCTTGGAGTTGGGACTTCCGTATGAGGTTAACCCAACTTATTTGAAGGATCACAACCCATTCTTCTATCCTATGTCGACAACTTTGGAGTTTAAATTCCCGGAGCGTGGCGAGCGTCCACCAGTGGTTATCACATGGAAAGATGGTCTAGATAACTTGCCAGATCTTCCGGCAGGCTATGGAAAATCGACAGTTGCGGGAGATATCCCAGCGGTAAATGGTGGCGAGTTGCAGAAGATGAAGATCAATCCGGGTAAGGAGATCTACACAAAGAGCGGCCTTGTCTTTAAGGGGGCATCTCACTCTACAAAACTATCATTGGTGCAAAATGCAGAGGGTCAGGCGTATGGGCCACTTTCAGAGGAGTGGGAGCATGATATGCCAAACCACTATGAGAGCTTCTTGTTGGCTTGCCAAGGAAAGGGTAAGACTAACTCACCATTTAGCATATCGGGCCCATTGAGTCAGGTATTTTGTTTGGGTGTTATGGCTCAGCGATTTGGAACGAAGATAATCTTCGATCGTGAGAAGAAGATGATCACCAACAATCCATTGGCAGATATCATGCTTCGAGGTGATGCTCCACGTCCGGGTTGGGAGCAATATTATAAAATCTAATTAGAGGATCAAAAGAGATGAAAAAAATATTATTAAGTGCGTCGATCTTTGCAATTGCATCGGCAGTATTTGTTGGATGTGGAGCTGAGGAGGCTGCGCCAAACACACTAACTAAGCAGGAGATTAAGGATGGTTGGGAGCTGTTGTTTGATGGCGTATCGACCGACAAATGGCGCGGAGCACACCGCGATCACTTCCCAATTGATGGATGGTATGTCGAGGATGGAATGTTGTATATTGTTGATTCGGGTGGTGGCGAGTCTACCAACGCAGGCGATATCGTTACTAAGGCGGAGTATTCGGCGTTTGAGTTTAGCGTAGATTTCAAACTTACGGATGGCGCAAATAGCGGTATTAAGTACTTCGTGACTGAGGAGGAGGCTGTTTCAAATAAGAAGAAGTGCTCGGCATTCGGATTGGAGTATCAGCTTTTAGATGATGAGTTGCACAACGATGCAAAGCTCTATACAACACATCCGGGAAGCCGTACAATGGGAAGTCTTTATGATGTTATCGCATCTGAGAAAAAGGGCTTTAAAGGTGTTGGCGAGTGGAATACCGCTGTTGTTAAGGTGTTCCCGAATAACCATGTTGAGCATTGGTTGAATGGCGTGAAGATCTTGGAGTATGAGCGTTGTTCAGACGAGTTGCGTGATTTGATCACGGGAAGTAAGTATGCAGCGCCAGCGTTCAACACAGGGGCACAACCCTTTGGCGAAGCTCCAAAGGGACACCTTTTGTTGCAGGATCATGGTAATTTGGTCTATTTCCGCAATATTAAAGTTCGTGAGTTATGAGAAAGTTAGCAATGCCTATGTTGGCAATGGCAGCTACGTTGCTGCTATCTAGTTGCGGAGCTTCAACCGTAACACCACTCTTTAATGGTGAGGATTTTACGGGGTTTGAGCCGCTCGGAGGGCGAGCTGAGTTTGTGGTTGAGGATGGAGCATTGGTTGGTATCTCAACTAAGGGAGAGCCAAATAGTTTTGTCGCAACAACTGAGAGCTATGGTGATTTCATCTTGGAGTTTGATATGTGGAACGATACGCTTCTAAACTCGGGAGTGCAGATCCGTAGCCACAGCCGTAGCAATGGATCAAAGGTGTATGGATATCAGTGTGAGATCGACCCATCGGATAGAGCTTGGAGTGGAGGAATCTACGAAGAGGGCGGAAGAGGATGGTTGGCTACATTGGATGGCTATGAGGTTGGTCAGAAGGCCTACAAACGCGAAGATTGGAACCACTATCGAGTTGAGGCATTGGGCAATAATATCCGTGTTTGGTTAAATGGTGTCTCTACTGCTAATCTCTATGATGATCGCGAGAGCGAGGGATTTATCGCCTTTCAGGTTCACTCGGCAGGAGGGCCGAAGATTGGCCGCAAGACGATGTGGAAGAACATCACGATCGACACAGTAGATGTTGCGAAGAAGCGTTTGAAGGGGGGGATAGCACCCGAGATCAACCGTATTCCAAATACCTTGACCGAGTCGGAGATCGAAGCTGGATGGGAGCTACTGTTTGATGGAAAATCGTTAGACAAATGGATGTCATTTAATGGCTCAGCTGTTCCGGCAGCGTGGACTGTTGAGGATGGCGCGGCTTATATCCAACGTGGCAAGAAGTTGCCCGGAGGAGGTATCATCACCAAGCAGGAGTATTCAGCATTTGAGTTTAGCGTAGAGTTTAAGTTGACACCAAAGGCTAATAGTGGTATTAAGTATTTCGTCAAGACGAAGGTTGATCCACAGAGCGAGAAAAATGTTACGTATGGTCTTGAATATCAATTGATGGACAACGAGAGATATGCTGGCCGCGAGGGTATGGATAAGTATAAATTGGCAGGTCTCTATGATATGATTGCACCGGGAGCGATACGTTTTTCGGGTGTTAAAATCTGGAATCAGGCTGTTATCAAGGTCTTCCCAAATGGTCATGTGGAGCATTGGTTGAATGGATTCAAGGTGATCGAGTTTGAGCGAGGATCGGATGAGTTCCGCGAGTTGGTTGCGCAGAGTAAGTATAGCGCACCAAGCTATAATATCGATGTCCCTTTTGGCGAGGATGAGAGTGGCGCGATAATGTTGCAGGATCACAATGATTTGGTCTATTTTAGAAATATTAAGATACGAGAGCTGAAGTAGACGGGTCTTTTATTGTAGATTATAGAGGAGGTTGTCCAAAATTTGGGCAACCTCTGTTGTAGGAGTTGTATAAAAAGAGCAGTTTTTGGGCTTCGTGAAGTGGCTGAAAGCGGAGCGTACTTAGGTACGTGAGCATTTCAGAGACGAGAGAAGTGCAAAAAATGCCTTTTTATACAGCTTCTTTTGTTGTTGATTCATTTAGACGCATTTATAGTAATTCATCGATATTTAATAAATAAATACTCTAGAAAATTTTGTTTTGTGTTTTTTTATACTTAATTTTACTTATGGCAACGAGCGGTTGTCGGTTTAACATAAAATAAAATTGAGCTTATGTCAGAGGAGATGTTAAGATATGGAGATAAAGATCTAGCGGAGTTTCGCGAGTTGATCAAAACCAAAATAGCAAGTGCAAAAGATGATTATGAGTTGTTGCGTGCGACGTTAACTCATACAGCAGGAAATGGTACGGAGGACACCTCGCCAACCTTCAAGGTGTTGGAGGAGGGTGCAACAACGCTTTCCAAGGAGGAGAGTGCACGTCTTGCAGCACACCAGTTGAAGTTTATCCGTAATCTCGAGATGGCGTTGATCCGTATCGAGAATAAGACTTATGGAATATGTAAGACAACGGGTAAGTTGATCCCCAAAGAGCGATTGATGCGAGTACCTCATGCTACGGAGTGTATCGAAGCTAAGGAGGCTCACCGTAGATAGTTGACATTCACATAATAATTGCACTGCAGGCGAGGACTTCTCTTCTGTGGTGCTTTTTCGCGTTTATACGGCGTTTGGTTGGCGTGTCGTTTGCCACTACAATCGTGTCGTTTGCCATTGGAGTGAAATAATAACCCCTATTTTACGATATAAAATTATATATTTCGCTATAATAAAATCAATACTAAATTATGAGACTTAAAAGAATTTTAACTCTGCTTGTAGCTGTAGTGGCTATGTTTATGACAACTGTTTCTGCTCAACCCGGTGGTGGAATGGGTGGCGGAATGGGAGGCCCTGGCGGTGGAATGGGTGGCCCGAGAGGTGGTCAAGGAGGTCCAGAGAGAATGGGTGGTAGCTCTATTGATCCAGTTGCTATGACAGGCTACTTTGAGATTGATGCAGAGAAGGCGATCAAGAAGTGTAAGGTCAAAGATGAGGCATCGAAGAGCGCTATGCGTACGTTGCTAGCTGATTTCGCAATAAAGTCGGGTGATGTCTATTCAACTCATCCAGAGGAGTTTGCAAATATGGAGGAGATGAAGGATATGATTGCTGCAGCTCAGATGGGCGAGAGTAGCGATGATATGCGAACAAAGATGAGAAGCATGATGGAGGGAACGATGGTTGTCAAGCGTGAGATGACAGAGTTGCACAAAACATTGAATGCTGGAGTTGAGGCTGTATTGGCTGATGATGAGAAGTCATTGAGCCGATGGAAGCTATATTATAAGGATTTGTGCGAGTCTAATAACTTCAGCGATCGAGCACCTCGTCAACGCGGCGAAGGCAGTGAGGGTGGCAGACCCGAAGGTGGCCCCGGTGGCGGTGGCATGGGCGGATTTTAATAGTCGCCACATATAAAATAATATCGGGGAGTAGATTCAATGAAATTTCTACTCCCCGATATTTTGTCTATTCGCTTATCACCCCCGATGCTACTAACTCCTCATCTCGATATAAGGCGGCAAATTGCCCACCTGCAATACCGCGTTGCGGCTCATCGAAGAGGATATATGCGCCATCTTCTCGAATATATAGAGTGGCAGATTGAAGCGGTTGGCGATATCTAATTCGCACCATAAAACGAGCTGATTCACCTATTCCTATCTTCGCGGTAGGGTTGACATAATGGAGCTCATCGAGTTCGATTTTAAGTGCACGACGATATAATCCCGGGTGTGAATCACCCTCTCCAACGTAGATTACATTAGTCTCTACATCCGTACCAAGAATATATAGCGACTCTTTGCGCCCCCCGATTCCAAGCCCTTTGCGTTGGCCAATCGTATAGAAGTGAGCACCGTTGTGAGTGCCGATCTTCTTACCATCGCGCACCGTGAAGCTGAATGGTTTGGCGAGAGCTGCGAGGTCGTCATCTGCAACTTTGGGCTCGGTGAATTTTCTCCAATCCGCCTTTATCTCATGGATATTCCCCACCTTTTTGGATAGTTTTTGTTGCAAGAATACCGGTAGATCCACCTTGCCTACAAAGCATATTCCTTGAGAATCTTTGCGTTGGGCAGTCGCGAGTTTCTCTCGATCAGCTACCTCTCGAACCTCGCTTTTGACCATCTCTCCAATTGGGAATACAGCTTTAGATAGTTGATCCTGAGATAGTTGGCATAGGAAGTAGCTCTGATCCTTGTTGTTGTCCGACCCGGCAAGCAATTTGTGAACGACAACGCCATCGACAATATCTTCGTTCTTTCGGCAGTAGTGCCCCGTTGCAACATACTCTGCCCCAAGTTTTAGTGCCTCCTTTAGGAATACATCGAATTTGATCTCTCGATTGCACAACACATCGGGATTTGGTGTGCGTCCCTTTTCGTACTCCGAGAACATATACTCCACAACACGAGTGCGATAGTGCTCCGAAAGGTCAACCACATGGAGCGCTATATCGAGCCTCTTAGCGACCAACTCCGCAAAGACTCGATCATCATGCCATGCGCAATCCCCCTCCAATGTGCCCGTTGTATCGTGCCAATTGATCATGAAGAGCCCGATCACCTCGTGCCCTTGCACCTTTAGGATATGTGCCGCAACCGATGAATCTACACCGCCCGAAATACCAACTACAATACGTGCCATTGTTATAACTCTAAAAGTCCCTCTGGAAGGATAAAAATAATTCTCTCTCTCTCAAAATCGATACCTGCGATAAACTCCTCAGCTGCTGGGATTAACACCTCTTTCTGATCGATCATCACACCAAAAAGTGGGTTGTTTGGGTTATCATAAAATGCAGTTAACTCACCATAGACAATATCTCCATCGCCACACGTCGCTTCGACAGAGTAGCCTACTAGATCATCCATCGTAAATTCATCTTCGACCGATCCCTCACTCATATCTTCTTCTGCTTCAGCCATATAAAGCTCTATGTTGAGCAACTCTGTAACTCGTCTCTCGGTATCGATGTCGGCAAATGACACAACTGCTCCAGCTCGACCTCGTCGTTCGAATTTCTCAAAATAAAGTGGGACATTTAACCCATCAATCTTGGCAAATAGAGGCTCTTCAAATTTATTGAAATCTTCGGGATATGTGGGGTAGAGGGTGATCATCACCTCACCACCAGTACCAAACAATCGGTTTACTCTAGCTACTGTCTCCATAAAATAAAAATAAAAAGAGAGCTGCTCGAAATCCAGCAACCCTCTTTAATTATTGTAAGTGAATCTTACTTACTCTGCTGGAGTCTCCTCTACAGCAACCTCAGCCTCAGATGCAGCCTCCTCAGCAGCGGCAGCAGCAGCCTCAGCAGCTACAGCAGCCTTCTTCTCTGCGATAGCCTCAGCACGCTCTGTGTTAACCTTTACCTCAGCAGCCTTACGAGCCTTCTGATCAGCTAGAGCAGCAGCAGCCAACTCACTCTCCTTAGCAGAGATCTGACCACTCTTAGACTCCATCCACTTGTTGAACTTTGCCTCAGCATCGCTCTCAGAGAATGCGCCCTTCTTTACTCCACCCTGAAGGTGCTTCATCATCAATACTCCCTTGTACGAAAGGATTGCGCGAGCAGTGTCAGTTGGTTGAGCTCCCTTATTCAACCAATCCAAAGCGCGATCGAACTTCAACTCGATAGTTGCAGGGTTAGTGTTAGGGTTGTAAGTTCCCAATTTCTCAATGAATTTACCGTCACGTGGTGCACGAGCATCCGCAGCAACGATGTGGTAGAATGCGTAGCCCTTCTTACCGTGACGAGCCAAACGAATTTTAACAGCCATTTTTTGCTTGTTTTATAATTAATATTGCGAGGTTCTCGACCTCATATTTAAAGGGTTCACGACCCTCCCACTTTATGCTCTCCTCATCGCGTGAGGTTTGCGTGGCAAAGGTAGTAATAAATTTGTAAATATCAATGCGTTGTGTGAATTTTTTCGCGGAGTATCTTGTATCTTTAGTTCATTTTATTATCTTTGTATATATAACAAACCTAATACTATGATTAAAAACTCCTTAGTTGCACTTGCTTTTTGCGCACTTGCATTTGGCGCAACGGCACAAATGAATGAGGTTTCAGCACCTCGAGACTCTTGGTTGACAAAATGTTTGGCCTCCGAGGGAACATTCATCCTCGAATCAAAGGATAGCGTTATCTGGGGATGCGCTCCAATATATGACGACGAAGGTCGTGTCCATGTCTACTATTCCACTTGGCAAAATGATGGTAGTTGGCTGGTAGATAGCGAGATAGCTCACGCAGTGGCAGATCATCCCGAAGGGCCATATCGAACTCTAGGGACTATTCTGGATGGACGCGAGGGGAAGTGGGATCGACACACCATCCACAATCCCAGCGTATATAGAATTGATGGAAAATATGTATTGTTATACATCGGAAACGATACGCTTCAACAGGAGCCACGTTGGCAAGATAATGGACGCGTAGCCGAAAATAAGCAGTGCGTAGGAATGGCAATATCTGACTCTCCATATGGCCCTTGGGAGAGGTTTGACGAGCCGGTTGTCTCTTTTTCGCCCGACTCAGATAATGCGTGGGATAGCTATTGCGCTGTTAATCCAACCATGCTAAAACACCCCAATGGCGAGTATTGGCTCTATTACCGTTCGTGGGACAGACACAACGATGATCGACGAAAAACCGGGCTTGCCATAGCGAAAAATCTTGAAGGGCCATATGTGAAATACGGTGATAAGGCGTTGATCGACCACCCCGAGATGAAGGGGCAGACCGAAGATCCTTATGTATTTTACTACAATGAGAAATTTTACTGCCTGATACGCGATATGGGCAATTACGATTGGTTAAGTAGCTTCCTCCTCGAATCGGATGATGGAATTAATTGGGGTGAGTATCAGCGAAGCCACCACAAAGGGGATCACTACTACCCAGTCTCGGAGAAGAGCCGATGCGAGCGCGTTCAGGTTCTCTGGCGCAATGGAGAGCCGGAGTATCTTTTTAATGCTCTTCAACGTTTTGATGGGTATCGATCGGGAGGTGCTCTGAGGATCAATATGCCGCATATCGAAAATAAGTTACCACCTGCTCCATATGGGTTTGAGTGGAGTCTCAATGAGGAGTTATCTGACGAATTTAATGGAGAGCTGCTCGATAACACCAAATGGAGTCAGGAGATATCAAGGTGTAAGAGTGTTGAGTTCGATGATGATAATGTCTCTGTCGGTGATGGAAATCTGAATCTCTCAATCTCAACCTATGGAGAGGGACGTGAAAGAGTCTATGCCGGCAGCTCTATTGTATCGCGATCTGCTGCAAAATATGGATACTACGAGTGTCGCATGAAGTGTGCATCACCTACAGATATTGTTGCGAATTTTATCCTCCGAAGTGGTGGTGAGGCAGACTATCAAGAGCTCTCTATTGCCGAGGTGTTGGGGCAGGTGAAGAACAAATGGCACGTTACAGCCGCTATATCTACCTCTGGAAAGGTGTGTGTAAGTAGAGGTCAAGCAGCGATTTCACCCTCTGCAGATGAGGAGTATCACACCTACGGTTGTTGGTGGCAAAGCAGCTCAAGGATGTTGTTTTATCTCGATGGCGAGTATCAGTTCACCATTGATGCTAGTGAGGGGTTAGGGGGTAACTCTTTCACAGAATCTATGTCTCTGCAGCTCTTCTCATCCGCATTGATTCAAGCAACTTTTGATCAACCGATAGAGAATACCAACAATACAACTCTCTTTGATTGGGTTCGTTCATATGAGTTGATTCCGACGAAATAGTTTTAGATATAACAAAAAAACAGAGAGGGCGGTTCGCAAAATGCTTACCGCCCTCTCTCAATATTTAACTAGTAGGTTTCCTAATTCTAGAACTCCATCTTCGCCATACGTTGGTATCCGTTGTAGCGCCACTTAGCGTTGTCCTCAGCCGCTGCGAATAGTTCGTCAGCCTCTGCTGGGAATGCCTTTTTGAGCGAAGTGTAAC
>JBCQTX010000098.1:0-2768 GCA_047174605.1 Rikenellaceae bacterium
GATCGTCATAGTAGAGCGAAATTACTTTGTCGTCATTGACCTGTGAACAGCCTGCGATAAGCGTCGTAAGCCATGCCACATTTAATAAAATGCGTTTCATATAGTTTAATTATAAGTTAGTAAAAATAAATCTGGTCAACCAATTTACTGGTTGACCAAATATAAGAAATTAATTTGACAAAATATACTGTTTTACTACAATAATTTCGACTACATAAAAACTTTTGTAGCAACGCTTTACGCTACTCGCAATCGAACACCTCGACTGCTGCGGATTCGCTCTATCACAACCTCTTTTCCAGCGGTCAATTCGCCTTCGATTATCAGATCTGAGATTGGCTCTTCGACCCTCTCGATTAGCGTTCGGCGAAGTGCGCGAGCTCCATATTTCGACTCATATCCTAGCGTAGCAAGCTCTTTACGTGCAGCGTTGGTTATGCGAACTTGGTAGCCTAAGTCGCGAGTACGTGCAAATATTCGCTCCAATTCGAGTGTTACGATCTTCTCAATATCCTCTTTTTCGAGAGAGTTGAAGATCAGTATATCGTCAATGCGGTTCAAAAATTCGGGGGCAAATCTCTGCTCCAGGGCTGCTCTATAACCTCGTTGAGGAAGCTGTTTCGCCGCCTCAATTTTCGAGGATGTCGCATAGCCAACCTGCTTTGGACGCTCTGCAACGCTTTGCGATCCAACGTTCGAGGTCATGATGATGATCGTATTGCGAAAATCTATCTTGCGACCTGTTCCATCGGTGAGATGCCCCTCGTCAAAAATCTGCAACATAACGTTGAAGATGTCGGGGTGAGCCTTCTCAATTTCGTCGAGTAGCACCACCGAGTATGGATTGCGACGCACAGCCTCCGCAAGCTCACCACTCTCGCCATATCCCACATAACCAGGAGGCGATCCAAAGAGTCGAGCTGAGGTGTGGCTCTGTCCATATTCGCTCATGTCGAGACGGATGAGCGAGCGGTTGTGACCAAACATCCACTGTGATAACTCCTTGGCAAGCAGTGTCTTACCAACACCAGTTGGCCCCACAAACATAAAGACTCCGATGGGGCGTGTAGAGTCAGCAATCCCAGCTCGTGATCGTTTGATTGTGCGCGCTAGTCTCTCAATAGCGCTATCTTGACCGATGACTCGACTCTGAAGATGGGGTTGGAGATTGCGTAGTCTCTTGATCTCATCGCCGCCAATCTTCTCGACTGGTATACCCGTAGTTTGAGTCACAATCTGCTCGATGTGCGATCGGAGAATCTCGCTCGACTCGCCTTGTGACGAGATCGAGATCTTAGCCCCAGCCTCATCAAGAAGGTCAATAGCTTTGTCGGGTAGGTGTCGATCGGTGATATATCTGTTCGATAGAGTGACACACGCTTCGATCGCCTCGGGGCTATACTTCACACGGTGGTGAGCCTCGTAGCTGGGGGCGATACGTTGCAAAATCTCGATGCTTTGTGCGATTGATGTCGGCTCTACAACAACGCGTTGAAACCTCCGATCGAGTGCCGAATCACTCTCGATATTTTTGCGATATTCATCGAGTGTGGTCGCTCCGATTGTCTGTATCTCGCCACGTGCGAGGGCTGGTTTCAGGATGTTTGCGGTGTCGAGACTCCCTTGTGTCGACCCTGCTCCAACGATCGTATGTATCTCATCTATAAAGACTATGGTATCGCGCGAGGTGCGAAGTGCTGTGAGTAGTTGCTGCATACGTTCCTCGAACTCGCCGCGGAATTTTGTCCCTGCAACGAGTGCCGATATGTCGATCGAGAAGAGACGTTTGTCGCGTATTGTATGCGGCACATCTCCCTCAGCAATGCGGATTGCAAGTCCATCAATGATAGCACTTTTGCCCACTCCAGCCTCTCCAACGAGTATCGGATTGTTCTTCTTGCGGCGCGATAATATCTCGACCACACGCTGCGTCTCATCCTCGCGACCGATCACTGGGTCTATCTCGCCACGCTTGGCCATCGCTGTTAGCTCCACTCCGAATTTCGCGAGTGGGTGGGGCACTGCATCTTTGATCGGGGTGCTCTTTGTCTCGGTCGGTTGTGGTGTTGCTGTGAGCCCGAGCAGTGGAATGAGTGCATTACTTTTGCTATACTCGGCGATCATCTCGTCGAGATTGTTGATGGTGATACCCAGCATTGCCAAGATACGTGCGGCAGCGGTTTGTTTGTCGCTAACGATAAAGTGGAGAGCATGAATTGTCGATATACGACGCGCCTCGGGGTATCGTACAGCGATTGCACTCACCATATCGCGATAAAAAATCTCGGGTGTAATGCCAGCTAACGATAGCGATGACGGGGCGTGTGCCGCCGATGTGATACGATCTATCTGAGTCTCCAAAAGTTGGAACTGCTCGGGTTTGAGCCGACTTTTGAGTAGCTGATAGCATAGTGAATCGGGCTGTGTGATGAGCTCCAGGAATAGAATATCTTCGAATGCGTGGGTCGCCCCTCGCTTCACGGCGTTGAATGTCGCAGTTGCGATTACAGAGTCTAAACTCTTAGAAATTTGAATGTTGTGCATAGTAAATCAAAATTTGATGATATAACGCCGCACGAAGTTGCGATATTATGTGAGGTGAAATTCTCTGAAAATAGACAATAAAATCTCTCCGAAAAACATTATATATGATAAGGTGGGTTCTAATTTTTCTTTTTTACTTCAAAATTTAGGACAAGAACCCGTAACGTCCTAAATTAAAGCATCTATTTAATGTCAAAGTTATATAAAAAAGTTCAATAAATCAA
>JBCQTX010000046.1:0-15289 GCA_047174605.1 Rikenellaceae bacterium
TCTAGTGGAGATTTCTCAGCATCCTTCATCTTCTTGCTTACAAGCTCCAACGAATCGTAGAAGATTGTGTAAGCAATACTCTTCTTTCCGTCCAACATAAGGTTGTTCACGAAACGAGTTACCTCGCAGTCGCCGAACTTAGGATCGGGAAGTAGAATGTGCTTTTTTGGCTTAGCTTTTCTCATTGCTTTTTAAAACTACTGTTTTCTAATTCTGTTAATTACTTTTTCTTTGCTGGTGCTGCACCCGCCTTTGGTCTCTTTGTACCGTACTTTGAGCGACGTTGGTGACGTCCATCAACTCCTGCTGAGTCGAGCGCTCCACGAACCAAGTGGTAACGTACTCCCGGAAGGTCCTTTACACGACCACCGCGTACTAGCACGATACTGTGCTCTTGCAAGTTGTGTCCCTCACCTGGAATGTAGGCGTTGACCTCCTTGCCGTTTGTCAATCTAACACGTGCCACTTTACGCATAGCCGAGTTCGGCTTCTTTGGTGTTGTCGTGTAAACACGAGTACATACACCGCGACGCTGTGGACACGCTGCCAAGGCTGGAGATTTACTCTTGTACTCCAATTTAACTCGGCCGTTTCTTACTAACTGTTGAATAGTTGGCATTTTAACGTTTTGTCCTTTAATTTGTTATTAATTTTCTCGCCCAACTGGAGGCTTCATCCCCAATTGGACTGCAAAGATAGGTATTTTTTTTATAACCAACAAGTTTTTCACCTTTTTTCGCCTCCTAAAGTGCTGATTTTCTTTGTTTTTCGCATAATCTCCTCTCGCAATGGGGCAAACAACCCCAAACAGACAGAATTCAACCCCTAACTTTGGCACACAATTTGTCAATGAATCAAAAAAATCACAATTAAATCACAACTATGAAAAAGAGACTTTACACATCACTACTTGCTCTTGTAGCAATCACACTCATCGCCTGCACAACCACCAAATCGGAGTGGACACATGAGCAGCGAAAAACAATGCGACGCGCACTTCACGAGTATCGCGAAATGGTCTATCTTGAGGAGCTTACAGATGCCGAATTCTTCATATTCTCGGACAATGTAACTGATGAAATCGAAGCTGCTTATCCGCTGTATGCCAATATTTTAGCACTTCCAGATATGGGTGATACGATCGATTCGTTCGTCACCACAGCAATCGTCGAACAACTAGATGCCGACGGAGCTAATATGCAACATATCTACCCATATCGCGACCTTGTCAAAGAGGGTACACTACCAAAGAAACTGACACGCCAACAACGCCGCGCATTCTACAAATGTCTAGCTCGTAAGGTCAACAACGAATACTCCGATTTCGAGCAATTCTTTGCTGCCGTAGTGGCAAATACCACCAACAAGGGTAAAATCGCATCTATGGAGGCTGAGTGCGCTTTGGAGCTCTTCGACTGGAAGAAGGGCGAGTCTACAACTAAGAAATAACACATCCCATAGTATACGCAAAAGAGGTGGTCAACAAACGCTGACCACCTCTTTTACTATATTATACTCAATCGCCTACTTCAAAACTCGCTCGATATAGGCTTTATAATCCTTCACAACCGGCTCATACTCATCAGTTGAGAAGAGCGGTGAAGAGATCAAATAATCTGCTGTTGAACGATTGATTGCTGTTGGTACATTATACAATGTCGCCAAACGAAGCAACGCCTTCACATCCACATCATGTGGCTGAGCCGACATCGGATCCCAGAAGAACATCAATGCTGCAATCTCGCCATCTGCGATCATCGATCCCAACTGCTGATCACCTCCTAGTGGGCCAGACTTCAACCTCATTATATCTAACGGCATCAGAGGCTTAGATGGCTCTCCATCGCGATGCTTTGCATCTATTTGATTATTGATCAAGGTCTTTTCGACCATCTTACCTGTTGTACCTGTACACACCAAAGGGTGTCCACTCAATGTTGCAGCGTTCCAATCTACCCACTCTGCAAGGTCACATTTCATGTTGTCGTGCGCTACGAGAGCTACCCTCTTAACCACCTTTTTCTCTTTTGTTTCCATCTTTTTTTCGTCATTTGAGCCTCGCGTGTCGAGCCTCGGTTTCTTTTTAATTATTGTTATCCGGTGCAAATATAACCATTTTTCTACCGATTTCCTAATCTTTTTCGAAAAAATAACAGATCGTTAACAAATTTAGTTAGCGTAAAAAATACGATAAGTTTGCATTTACAAATATAAGTTCGTATCTTTGTATTAACCACCTAAACTAAACTTTAAGAACAACAGAGATGACTGTCGAGACTAACCATTCACTATCGGTCGATTGCGTCATATTCGGATACGACAACGAAGGGTTGAAAGTATTACTTGTGAAGCAGCGCAAATACCCCGACCAAATTTCAGAACCTACACGGCTAAAACTCCCCGGCAGCATGATCCTCGAAAACGAGACTCTTCCGGAGGCTGCACGCCGAGTACTACTCGAAAGGACGGGGCTAGAGAGGGTCTACCTACAACAGTGCGACATCTTCTCCAATCCTAACCGCGTTGTTGGCGACGAGTTGGAGTGGATAGCCAAATTTCATGGTATCTCCACACGCAGAGTTGTAACGGTAGGATATTACGCCCTTGTGCAGATCACCCCGAAGATACTCAAACACACCTCTCGAAAGAGAGCTAAGTGGTGCAAATGCAGCGAGGTCGGGACTCTAGCGATGGATCACTCTCAGATCCTTAGGCGATCGCTTAGTACTTTGCGTCGGGATTTCGAGAATTCGCCAATAGCATTTGAGTTACTACCGCGCAAATTTACAATTCGCGAGTTGCAAGATCTACATTCGGCGGTGATGGGAATTGAGATAGATAATCGCAATTTCCGAAAGAAGGTCCTTGGAACGGGAATCCTGAAGCCGACGGGGTTGAAGCAGAAGGGTGTGGCGCATAAGCCAGCGGAGTTCTTTACATTCAACCTCACGGCATATAAAAAGAGTGAAAAAAAATATAATATATAATGTATAGCTTAGGAATAGATATAGGATCATCATCGATCAAGGTGTCGATGATGGAGATTGAGTCGGGGCGATGTGTAGCCTCAGCAACCAACCCATCGCAGGAGATGGAGATATATGCAGAGCGTAGCGGCTGGGCAGAGCAAGACTCCGATATGTGGTGGGGATATGTCAAGGCTGGTATTGCGCAGATGGGCGAGAAGGTCGATATCTCGAAGATAGTGTCGATTGGTATTAGCTACCAGATGCACGGATTGGTCGTGGTTGACAAAGATGGCAAGCCTCTTCGCAAGGCGATCATATGGTGCGATTCACGCGCTGTGGAGATTGGCCATAAGGCGTATGAGGAGTTGGGCGAGGAGCGTTGCAAAGAGTATCTGCTGAACTCTCCGGGCAACTTCACTGCATCAAAGCTAAAGTGGGTCAAGGAGAATGAGCCAGAGATCTTCGCGCAGATCGATAAGATGATGCTGCCGGGCGACTACATAGCGTATAAATTGTCGGGGGAGATCTCGACTACAAACACAGGACTTTCGGAGGGTATTCTTTGGGATTTCAAGGAGGATAAGCGTGCTGATTTCGTGGCGGAGAATTATGGTATCCCGACCCAGATGATGGCCGAGGGTGGCATTGCAATTGGCGTTCAGGCTCGCACAAACGTAGCAATCGAGAGTGAGATCGGAATTAAAGAGGGTACTCCAATTGCATATCGTGCAGGAGATCAACCAAATAACGCATTTTCATTGAATGTGATGGCACCGGGAGATATTGCAGCAACGGGCGGTACGAGTGGCGTGGTCTATGGAGTTATTGACACCCCAAAGGGTGATCCTAAATCTCGCGTGAATCCATTCCTACACGTGAATCACACTCATGAAGATCCGCGCTATGGTGTGCTGTTGTGCATTAATGGAACGGGAATCGCAAATGCGTGGGTGCGTCGTAACTTCGCGTCACATTTGAGCTACGAGGAGATTAACGAGGTCGCTTCATCAGCTCCTGTTGGATCGGGAGGTGTCGTGGTTCTTCCATTTGGAAATGGTGCGGAGCGAGTTTTGGAGAATCGTTATACTAAGGGAGTTATCTCGGGTGTAGATTTCAATATTCACTCGTTGGCTCACGTCCTTCGCGCTACGCAGGAGGGTATCGCCTTCTCATTCCGCTATGGTATTGATATCATGCGAGAGATGGGGTTGAAGCCAAATATCATCCGTGCAGGCAAGGCGAATCTTTTCCTAAGTCCACTGTTCCGTCAAACATTATCAACATTATGTGGGGCTCAAATCGAGTTGTACAACACAGATGGAGCGTTGGGTGCAGCACGTGGTGGAGCGCTTGGTGCTGGGCTCTATGCATCACGTGATGAGGCATTTGCATCGTTGGAAAAGTTGGAGCAGATCACACCTATTGAGGCTGATCGAGAGGCTTTGGAGACGGCTTACCAGAATTGGTTGACGGAGCTAAATCGACAATTAAAATAGCGTGATACTACACACACGTCATCCTGAACTTGATTCAGGATCCCGCGACGATAATACAATAGTGTGACATATCAAATTAGGGATCCTGAATCAAGTTCAGGATGACGGCTTTTCCAAAGCCGACACATGACCCTAATACTGTAGACGATAAACAAACATATAAACATAACATGAAAAAATTAAAACAATGGCACAAAAAACTTATTTCCCAGCTATCGAGAAGATCCAATTCGAGGGTCCAGCATCAAAGAATCCACTAGCATTCCGCTACTACAACCCAGAGCAAGAGGTTTATGGCAAGAAGATGAAGGATTGGTTCAAATTCTCAATGGCTTGGTGGCACACATTGTGCGCTGAGGGTGGCGATCAATTCGGCCCGGGTACACTTAAGCAAGAGTGGAAGGCTGGCGAGACAGCTTTGGAGCGCGCAAAGAACAAGATGGATGCAGGTTTCGAGTTCATGACTAAGATGGGCATCGAGTACTACTGTTTCCATGATATCGACCTAATCGAGGAGGGTGACTCTATCGCAGAGTATGAGGCTAACTTGAAGGCGATCGTTGCATACGCAAAAGAGAAGCAAGCAGAGACAGGCATCAAACTTCTTTGGGGTACTGCAAACGTATTCTCTCCAGCACGTTACATGAATGGAGCATCTACAAACCCTGACTTCGATGCAGCGGCTCGCGCAATGTTGCAGATCAAGAACTCTATCGACGCAACTATCGAGTTGGGTGGTGAGAACTATGTATTCTGGGGTGGCCGCGAGGGTTACATGTCTCTTTTGAACACCAACATGAAGTTGGAGAAGGAGAACATGGCTCGTATGTTGACAATGGCACGCGACTATGCTCGTTCAAAGGGATTCAAGGGTAACTTCCTTATCGAGCCTAAGCCAATGGAGCCAATGAAGCACCAATATGATGTTGACACAGAGACTGTTATCGGATTTTTGAAAGCTCACGGTTTGGAGAAGGACTTCAAGGTGAACATCGAGGTTAACCACGCAACATTGGCAGGACACACATTTGAGCATGAGTTGCAGTGCGCAGTAGATGCAGGCATGTTGGGTTCTATCGATGCTAATCGCGGTGACTATCAGAATGGATGGGATACAGACCAGTTCCCAGTAGATATCTACGACATCACAATGGCGATGATGGTTATCCTTCGTGGTGGTGGAATCCAAGGTGGAGGTACAAACTTCGATGCTAAGCCACGTCGTAACTCTACAGATACTGAGGATCTATTCATCGCTCACATCTCAGGAATGGATATCTTCGCTCGCGGTTTGTTGTGTGCAGCAGATTTGTTGGAGAACTCTCCATATGAGAAGATGATGGCAGAGCGTTACGCTTCATACACAGAGGGTAAGGGTGCTGAGTTCGTTGCAGGTAAGTTGACATTGGAGGATGTTGCAGCTTATGCACGCGAGAATGGCGAGCCTAAGCAGATCAGCGGCAAGCAGGAGCTATATGAGACTATGGTAAATATGTATATTTAATCGCTCGCGGTCGTCTCGCAGGTCATTTTCGGCACTTCCCTCCGCTTTTTAATCCTCATGGGCAATAGCCCACTGCGGTTAAAAATGCTCGCGAAGCCCCAAAACTGCCCCACGATACAATCGCTCGTAAAGACAATTCTCAAAAATTGCGGAGAGGCAACTCTTAAAATTGCGTTTTCGCAATAAATAATCTTTGCGCGCATGGGTGATCCCCGTGCGTGCAAACTATTACAAACCACTACAAACCAAAAAAACATGAAAGAAAATAGTAGCGGAAGCACGCTCTATCTTATGGGTATCACGGCAGTGGCAATTCTGGGAGGTCTACTCTTCGGATATGACACGGCGGTGATCTCGGGAGCAGAGCAGGCTCTCCAACAATTCTTCCAAGGAGCAAAAGACTTCGAATATACAGCGTCACTTCACGGAATGACTGCATCGAGCGCCCTTGCAGGGTGTATCATCGGAGGTGCACTATCAGGATTCCTAGCCAATCGTTTTGGTCGTCGTAACTCACTGATCATCGCAGCGTGTCTATTCTTCTGCTCTGCACTTGGATCATTCAATCCGGAGTTCCTATTCTTCACATATGGAGAGCCAACGGCTAACTTGCTAGTTGCATTCAACATCTACCGCGTAATCGGAGGTATTGGAGTTGGATTAGCTTCGGCCGTATGCCCGATGTATATCGCAGAGCTAGCACCAGCAAATATTCGTGGAACACTTGTTTCGTGCAACCAGTTTGCCATTATCTTCGGTATGTTGGTTGTATATTTCGTCAACTACTCGATCAAGAACTCGTTGGAGGGTGCTGAGGCGATGATTGAGATCGGATGGAGACGTATGTTCCTTAGCGAGGCTGTACCAGCAGGACTCTTCGGACTTCTTCTCTTCTTAGTCCCTAAGACGCCGCGATATTTGGCGATGATGGGTCGCGAAAAGGATGCCCTTGTGGTGCTTACGCGCATCAATGGAGAGTCTACAGCGAAGCGGATCTTGGAGGATATCAAGATCACGACACGCGAGAAAAACCAACCACTCCTCTCGTTTGGTATTGCAGTTGTAGCGATCGGAGTTCTACTATCGATCTTCCAACAGGCTATCGGAATCAACGTGGTTCTATACTACGCACCTCGAATATTTGAGAACATGGGTGCTACGGGTGATGTCGCTATGTTGCAGACTGTTGTGATGGGTATCGTCAACATTTTATTTACTGTCGTTGCAATTGTCACAGTGGATAAGTTGGGTCGTAAACCTCTCCTTATAGTTGGATCTATTGGCATGTTGATCGGAATGGTGGCTCTAGGAGCACTCTCATTCATGAATCAAATCGGAATCGCAGCCCTTATCTTTATTGTGATCTACACAGCGTCGTTCATGATGTCGTGGGGACCAATCTGCTGGGTACTCATCTCGGAGATCTTCCCTAACACAATTCGTGGAAAGGCCGTAGCGATCGCTGTTGCAGCACAGTGGTTGGCAAACTACGCAGTCTCATCGACATTCATTCCGCTTTCGGAGTGGAGCTTGGGAGGAACATATTTGGTCTATGCGATGTTCTGCCTACTCTCTATAATCTTCGTTTGGAAGTGGGTTCCAGAGACAAAGGGAAAGAGCTTGGAGGATATGACTCGTTTGTGGCAAGAGCGCAAATAGGTGAAATCACCCCAAAAATGGAGAAAATATGATATATTTTTAAGGTAAAAGGTAGCTATTTTGTTAAATAAAATAGCTACCTTTGTTTTTATCGTTTTTTCGATAGTAACTCAACTTAAACTTATAAATAATCATAGATGGAATTAATAGAACATACATTAGGCTCAATCCTAGAGAAGTGGGCAAAGGAGACTCCTAACAAGGAGTATTTAGTCTCGCCCTACAAAGGGGTGCGTTATACCTATGCAGAGTTCAACAAACGAGTTGACAACTTAGCATGCGCACTCCACGAATTAGGCGTTAAGCGCGATTCTAAGGTGGGAATTTGGGCTAATAACCACCCTGATTGGATCACGATATTCTTCGCAACAGCTAAATTGGATGCGATACTCGTGACAGTAAATACAAACTACAAAGTAACCGAGGCTGAGTATGTGATGAAAAATGCAGATATCCACACAATGTGCATGATCGACACATATCGCGATAGTAGCTACACCGATATAACATACGAGATTGTTCCTGAGCTCCGCACAAAGGGGGCGGGCGAGTTGAAGAGCAAGAGGTTGCCGAAACTTCGCAATGTAGTCTTGATTGGGGAGTGCGAGGCGGATAGTAGTTGCCAATGCACTGAGCGACCGGGAATACTCTCATTGGAGGCGTTGGTTGCACATGGGGCGACACTAGACCACACTCCGCTCAAGGAGATTGGCGAAAAGACAAGCTGCCACGATGTGGTGAATATGCAATATACGTCGGGCACGACAGGCTTCCCTAAGGGAGTTCTCTTGACTCACCACAACATCCTAAATAATGGTAAGGCGACAGCAGAGTTCATGAGATATACGGCTGATGACAAGCTACTTGTCTGCGTTCCGATGTTCCACTGCTTTGGTTGTGTATTGGCATTGTGTGCCGTTATTACACATGGTGCGACAATGGTTATGTTGGAGGATTTTGATGCGTTGAAGGTATTGGAGTCTGTTCACAACGAGAGATGTACAATATTATATGGTGTGCCAACGATGTTTATCGCGGAGCTAAACCACCCAGATTTCGATAAGTTCAACCTCAAATCGCTCCGCACAGGAATCATGGCGGGTGCTGTATGTCCGATCGAGACTATGAATGCGGTGATGGATAGAATGAACTGCAACCTAATCTCGATCTATGGTCTTACCGAAAGTTCTCCGGGTATGACAGGTTCGGATGTTGAGAACGACTCGACTGAGGTGCGTGCAACAACTGTTGGTCGCCCATTCCCGGGAATTGATGTTCAGATCATCGACCACGAGAGTGGCGAGGTTCTTCCGGCAGGCAAGCAGGGCGAGGTGTGCTGCAAGGGGTGGAATGTAATGCGTGGATACTACAACAATCCGGGTGCTACAGCAGAGGTTATCGACACTGATGGCTACCTCCACTCAGGAGATTTGGGAATGGTGGATGAGAATGGCTATTTCCATATCACGGGACGTATCAAGGAGATGATTATTCGCGGAGGTGAGAATATCTACCCACGTGAGATCGAGAACTTCCTATTCAATGTCGAGGGTCTCAAGGGTGTTGAAGTTGTTGGAATCCCATCGCCTAGATATGGCGAGCAGGTGGCAGCATTCATCACTGTCAAAGATGGTGCAAACCTCACAGTTGCAGATATTGAGGCGTTTTGTAAGGGGCGAATTGCACGCTACAAAGTCCCTCGCTACATCTTCTTCATTGAGGAGTTCCCGATGACAGCAAGTGGCAAGATCCAGAAGTATAGGCTTCGTGACTTGGGCGTAAAACTCATGGAGGAGCGCGGAGAGGAGATTATCTAACAACCAAATAACCAACCTAATTATGAGAGTTAAATTGACGATAGCGGCCCTTCTAACATCGGTATGCGCTATGGCACAAAACCCATTCATAACACATATCTATACTGCTGACCCAACAGCTCGTGTTCACAACGGGAAGCTCTTTGTCTACCCATCGTGCGACATGATCCCAGAGGGAGAGATGAGCACAAAACCGGGCTTTTTCATGCCCGGCTATCATGTTTTTTCGCTGGAGAATGGTAGCACGTGGAAGGATCACGGATGGGTCGTAAAAGAGGCTGACGTGGAGTGGACAAAGAAGGGGATCGAGGCGATGTGGGCACCAGACTGCATCGAAAAAGATGGTAAATTCTATCTATTCTTCCCTGCACGCGATAAAGAGAATTATGGCAGACGCATTGGAGTGGGAGTTGCGAATAACCCCGAAGGGCCATTCACATGGGAGCCATCATACATAGAGGGTATTGAGGGTATCGACCCGGGGTTACTGCTCGACGATGATAACCAAGCATACCTATTCTTCGATAGTGGTGACTTCTTCCAAGTAGCTCGACTCTCAGACGACATGACCAAGATCAAAGAGGCGGCAGTTAGAGTTGAGGGGTTGCCGGGGGGATTTAAAGAGGGTGCATTCCCATTCAAGAAAGATGGGGTCTACTACCTTACGTTTGCCCATATCTTCAACGAGGAGGGCTTCACAATTGGATATGCGACAAGCGACAAACCAATGGGACCATACCAATATCAGGGTAAGATAATGGATAACATCGGGGATGGAACTAACCACCATTCAATTGTTGAGTACGACGGTCGATGGATCTTCTTCTACCATAATTGGGCAGTTAGCGGCATGAGAAAACTCCGCTCTATATGTGCTGATTACATGGAGTTTAATGCAAATGGTACTATCAAAAAAGTAGAGCCTACACTTCGTGGTATTGGCTACCCTACCCTTCGCGACACGATCCAAATCGACCGTTACAGCGCGATCAACGGTGCGCAAACAGCATTTGTTTCGGGTGGCGAGCCTAAGGGATGGATGGTTTGCGAAGCTAAGACTGGCTCGACTGTAACATTTACTGATGTAGATTTTGCTAATGGCGAGGCGACCAAGATGGTTGCTCGTATGGCTAGCGGTCAGAGATTGGGTTCGGTCGAGGTACGTAAGGATAATGCCGAAGGTGATTTGATCGCTTCATTCCCAATCAAATATACAGGGGGATGGGACTCATGGGTAACTGTAGAGAGCGAGATCGAGACAAAGCTCACCGGACTCCACGATATTTGCGTGGTATTTACCAGCGAAAACGGAAGTACTAAGACTGCAAACCTCAATTGGTTGATGCTCGAATAACAGCTACGAATAGATAAAAAAATCCCACCTTCACAAACCAGCGAAGGTGGGATTTTTTATATGTATATCAGATCCTATTGAAAAAGGTTAGGTAGACACATACTGATCGCAGGAATAAACGCCACCATCAACAGCACCACAATCATTGCGACAAATTGAGGTAAAAGAGGCTTGATAACATCCTCGATACGAACCTTCGCAACGCTACACCCGATAAAGAGCACCGAGCCAACAGGAGGAGTGCACAATCCGACACACAGGTTAACCACCATCATAATACCAAAGTGGATAGGATCCATCCCCAACTGCTCAGTCGCAATGGGCAAGAAGATCGGAGTGAAGATCAGAACCGCAGGGGTCATATCCATAAATACTCCGACAATAAGGAGTATCACATTGATCAACAGCAAGATAACAATAGGATTGGAGCTCACCCCAAGAAGCAAGCTACTAACAGTTTGAGGGATATTCTCATAGCTCATAATCCACGCTAATCCCGTACATGTAGCGACCAAAAGAAGCACTATAGATGTAGTCTTTACCGAACGCAACAAGACACCCGGAAGATCTTTAATTGTCAGCTCTTTATATATGAATGATAATATTAGTGAGTAGAGCACAGCAATTCCCGACGCCTCGGTAGCAGTAAATAGCCCCGCCAAGATACCACCAATAACCACTACAAGAAGCATCAAGCTAGGCACAGCACGCCAAAATTTCACAACTCCATCCCTAAAGCCGATCTTCTCGCCACGCGGATAGTTGCAACGCATAGAGTGTACCGCCGCAACCGCCATAATCGCCAATCCTGTCAAGATCCCGGGGATATATCCAGCCAAGAAGAGTGCCGATATCGAGACTCCTCCACTCGCCAATGAGTAGACAATAAGCACGTTGCTAGGGGGAATGGTAAGCCCCGTAGTGGCAGAGGAGATATTGACCGAAGCGCTAAATTTAGGGTCGTATCCCGCCTTCTTCATCTCCGGAGTCATGATACTTCCGATCGCCGAAGCTGCTGCCGCTGCCGATCCGCTGATCGCTCCAAACAACATATTAGCCATGATATTTACCACAGCAAGGCCTCCGGGAAGTCGTCCAACCAAGACCTTCGCAAACTCGATGAGTCGCATGGCGATACCACCACTATTCATTATATTTCCGGCCAAGACGAAGAATGGGATGGCCAAAAGAGCAAAACTATCGAGCCCCGATGCCATGCGAAGTGCAAATGAGGTGAAGGCTGGTATGGAGTCGATGCTGATAAGCATAGTTGCGACACCTGCCGTTCCAATGCTGTATGCCACTGGTACTCCCAACGCAAGGAGCACAAAGAATGTTATAAGTAGAGTTGCTATTGCAAGGATATCCATCACTAACTAATTTTAAGGTTCTTACTATTCACGATATTATCAATGGCGTAGTAGAGCGTCAAAACGCCACTTAAGGGCAAAACTGCATATACATAGCCCAGATTAAGTGACAACGCTGCTGAGGTTACACCAAGGTAGAAACGGGTGTAGACCAGCCAACCACCTCCCACACTCATCACCAAAGCTGCAAATATAGCAACAACGATGTTGATCAAAAGGCGAAGTCGCGATTGCGTAGTCGCGCCAACTCTCTGAAGCAGAAGGTCAACAGCCAAATGATCCCCACAACCATAGCAATATGCAGAGCCCAAAAGTCCAACCCACACCAACAAAAAACCTGCAATCTCATCGGTCACCGAACTAGGTGAAGCAAGGACATAACGGCTAGCGATCTGCCACAAAACATCAATTACAAGCAGGCTCAACAGCGCACATAGCACCACTTCGAGCACTCGATCAATTCTACTTCTCATCACTTATCGCCTCTATTTTATTGATTAACTCCGTGAATGTCGGATCCTCCTTATACTTCTGGATCATTGGCTGCGCAGCATCGATAAAGAGCTTTTTGTCGGGATAGATCACCTCCACCCCATTCGCCTTGATCTGCTCCATCGAGATCTGCTCCTGCTCGGCCCACAATGCTGTTTCGTAGACTCTACCTCGCTCTGCCGCCTCCTTCAACCACCTCTGCTGCTGTTCCGATAATTTAGCCCATGTCTTACTGCCGATGATGATCACATCGGGCGAGTATGTGTGTTCGTTAACGGTGTAGTATTTGGCAACTTCGTGGTGGAATGCTGTGGTGATAGATGGTGTGTTATTCTCCGCACCATCGACGACATTGCTCTGTAGAGCGGTATATAGCTCTCCCCAATCAACAGGGGTAGCTGATCCACCGAAGATATTAACCATCTCGACCGCAATAGGGCTCTTCTGCACTCGAATTTTGAGACCTTCGAGATCCTCCGGTTTGTGAATTGGTACTTTCGTGGTGTAGAAACTTCTAGCTCCTGCATCGAAATAGGTGATTCCTCGAAACCAATATGGCTCTGTACAGGTCAAAAAAGCCTCACCCACCTCGCTATTTAGGACATTGTCATAGTGTGCTCGTGAGCGGAAAATATAGGGAATTCCAAAGATTTTGAATGGCTCAACAAAACTCTCCAACGATGCCGCCGAGACCTTCGTGATATCGAGACTTCCTATTTGAAGCAACTCGATACATTGAATTTCGGAACCTAGCTGTGCTGATGGGTAGATATCCATCTCCATCGTGCCGCCCGATAGCTCCCTCAACTCGTCATTCATTCGCTCCAATCCCAAGTGCACAGGGTGTGCCGGAGGGAGTCCGTGCCCAAGTTTGAGCACCATAGTCTTCTTAACATCTGACCCACATGAGCACATCACGATGGATAGGCACAACGTCAGCAGTAGATGTAGAGGATGGTTAATTCTCTTCATTATTAGTTTAGTAGTTTTAAGTAAAGTCAAAATGGAGCTAGACCTCTATAGCCTAACCCCATCAAAGATACAATATTTATTTGTAATAAATAACTTTTTTACTCTATTTTTAATTCAAAGCGTCCTGCAACTCCACAATTCTTCGCTCCAACTCCTCACGACTCTCACACTCCATGAGGTGACGAACAAGGCATATATTGCGCGCTCCAACCTTAGTCACGCTCTCCACATTCTCCGGAAAGATACCCCCAATTGCAATGACCGGCACATCCGCAAACTTCAACACCTCACCCAACAACTCTGTTCCTACCGTTGGATCGGCAATTGCCTTGGTTGTCGTTGGGTAGACAGGGCCAAATCCGATATAACTTGGGCTCTGCGCAAGAGCTTCGCGAGCCTGCTCCAAAGAGTGGGTCGAGAGTCCAATTGGCATATCACCAACTATTCGACGTGCATCCTCAAGCGAGACATCTCCCTGCCCCAAATGCAACATATCAGCCTCCGACAAGAGCGCCAAATCTGCACGATCATTCATTATAAACTTAGTCTGCGTGCCACGCGTAACACTCAACACCTCCGCAGCAGCATCCAATATCTCGCGATCCGAAAGATCCTTCTCGCGAAGTTGCAGATAGCTAACTCCACACGCCACACACGAACGCGCCACATCAGCATAGGATAGCTTCGGGCGTGTGATGATCATACACAATCCAAAATCATTCATTCTCTTAATCTCTTTTAGTTCACGCGAAGATAGCCCATTTTTTCTTGCTGGCAAAATTATTGCTCCATCATTTTAGCTTATAGCGCTATCAATATTAAAAATCGAAAATATTTTTCTTTTCGAACAAAATATTTTATCTTTACATCAAGCAGTACAAACAATAAAAACACTACAATTATGGCAAGCGTAAAAGGAACACAGACAGAGCTAAATTTGCTGAAGGCTTTCGCAGGTGAGAGCCAAGCTAGAAACCGTTACACATTCTTCGCAAGCAAAGCTAAGAAGGAGGGATATGAGCAGATCGCTGGAGTCTTTCAGACAACAGCAGATCAAGAGAAGGAACACGCTGAGACATTCTTCAAATATTTGGAGGGTGGCGAGTTGGAGATCACAGCATCATTCCCTGCAGGAATGATCCAAACTACAGCCGAAAATCTTTTGGAAGCTGCAGCAGGTGAGTACGAGGAGTGGGATATCCTCTACAAAGAGAGCGCTGAGGTGGCTGAGAAAGAGGGATTCCCCGAAATCGCTGAGACATTCCGCCGAATCGCAATGGTCGAGATGGAGCACGAGAAGCGTTATCGTAAACTGTTGGCTCGCCTTAAAGAGGGTGATTTCTTCACTCGTTCGGAGGCTATCGTATGGCAGTGCCGCAACTGTGGATATGTTACTGAGTCATCGACTACAGCACCTACACTATGCCCTGCTTGCAAGCACCCTCAGGCATATTTCGAGCAGAAGGTTGAGAATTATTAAAGATAATAACACACAATCGAGTAGGAGGAAACGAAAGTAAGTAGTTTTCTCCTATTTTCGTTTCCGACCTCTCACACCACCGTACGTGCGGTTCCGCATACGGCGGTTCCTTAATTGCGATAATACTTACTGTAACAGTCGCTAAGGAAAACATAATCCGCTCGACACAGACTTTC
>JBCQTX010000011.1:0-53898 GCA_047174605.1 Rikenellaceae bacterium
GATTCAGGGCTGAACTGCGAGGGGTGAGGGATCTGCCATTTTATCTATATCGTATTGTACAGATTTTAGGTTAATCGGCTGTGTGAGGGGGGGGCATCCACGGACTTTGTCGCTTGAGCCCATATTTCGCTTCGTATCCCGGTGTGGGTTCGAGTGTTGAGTTTGAGGATATTTCGCAATTAGGGGTCTATCAGAGTAGTGTTATCAGCTCTGTTCAGCACCTCTTTAACCTGCGGATTTTGACCGACCACACCGCTCGAAAACTATACATTGAGCCTCTGGATGATCTCTATGACACCACCCAATTGTGGGATTGGACGGATAAGATTGTCGCAGGAGAAGAGGTCACATATGAGGATGTCGCGAATGACCTATATAAAATTCGCAAATGGGGATATCAGCAATCGGATGGCGCTACAACACGCTCGCAAGAGTTTGGTTATGAGCCGGGTGAGACCTATCCCGATGCTCCGGAGGAGGAGCCTGCGCAGAGTATCGATGGGTCGTGGTCGGAGGAGTATGGTTCGTGGAGTCTCGAATTGGGGCACTATGGCGCTGTGCAATCGAGCAAATCGACCTTGAATCCGCTCTTTTCGCCTACGTTGAATGATACTGATGGGTTGCCAATTGTGGGGGATAGGGATGATGCGGAGCTTGCCGATACGTTGGAGTTTTCACCTCGCGTGCTCTCCTATCTAGGGATGCAATCGTATGGTAATGAGACGATTCCATATGTCGCTTTCCACGCTCCGGAGGATGGCTTCACCCTCTGCTTTGAGGATCGTGATGGGGTCGAGGGGCTTAGTCGATACTATGCTGATCAGGTGGATCGCGAGTGTGGTTCGCTCTATGTGACCCTCTCGCTGAATCTCTCTCCGATGGATGTTGCGGCACTTCTCTCGCCTGTTTCGGGGATGGCTAGTGTGATGAGCACCTTTCTCTTTGAGATCGATGGCGAGTGGTGTGAGTGTCGTATGGAGTCGCTTGTGTCGTATGATTTGAGCTCGGGGGTTGGTGTTTGTAAATTCCTCATTGTATAAGAACACACATTAATTAAAATAAAATATGAAACAAGAAATTAAGATCTACAACCTTCACGACACAGCTGTGATTGATATCGAGGGGACAATCGGAATCCCCGAGGAGTGGCAATTTGATGAGCCGCAACAGAGAGTAGCAACCTACGAAAAGTTCCGAACAACGCTCCAAGAGATCGAGCGATTGGAGGCTTCGAAGGTGGTTGTGAATATCCGATCTACGGGTGGCGATGTGAATGATGCTTTGTTGATTTATGACGCGTTGACGGCTTTAAATGCCTCTATCACAACACGTTGTTGGGGTTATGTGGCGAGTGCTGCGACTGTGATTGCGCAGGCTGGTAGCGAGGGTCAACGTGAGATATCGCCAAATTCGCTCTATCTGATCCATAGCGCATCGTGTGCTGTGGAGGGAAATTCTACGGAGATAGCGCAGCGTTTGGAGCTGTTGCGCAAGACAGATGAGCGTTTGGCGGAGCTCTATGCACGTCGCTCAGGTGGTGATGCTCAGACCTATAGTGAGCTTATGGCGGAGGAGAATGGTGCAGGGCGATGGCTCACTGCTGCCGAGACAATCGATCTAGCTCTTGCGGATTGCTTGATTGAGAGCAATGTAGATGAGGCGGATGTTGAGCCGGCGGACGAACCAACGATTCTGGAGGAGGCGTTGGAGTCGGTGAAGGATGTGGTTCGCAGAGTTGGTAAGCGCATTGGTATCTCGGATGGTGGTGAGCTAAAGCCGCAACAATCAGCAGTTTCGCGCCATAGCGTGACTCATGGAGATGGTGCTGAATCTGTTGCTCAGGGCTCGGTGATTGCCTTTGATGAGGCTCAACGTGCGATCTCGAAGAGTAAGGTTCGCGAGGTTGAAGATCCCGGAATTGCGGATATCCGCCGCTCTCATAATGCTTCGGCTTATGACCACGATGTTCGTCGCATGATGTAGTAGTTGGCTTGAGCGAACTGCCTCCGGCGGGCGGGGATGGCACCCCCGCTGGTGCAATGAATATAGATAGAACAATACAAAATATTATTCCCCCAATAACAAACAAAAAAAGAGAAAAATGAATTACATTGAATCAAGCAAAAGCTACACAGGATCAGAGTTGGAGACAGTATTCTTCCGACCAATGTTAACAGGCCCATCGGCACAAGAGCTAGGGGTACGAGTGCTATACAATATGCCAGTGCCAACAACAGTGCACCTATGGAGTGGGCAGAGCGATATCCTCGCTAGCCACACGGCATCGGGATGGGATGCAAAGGCGAATGGCGCAAAGGTGCAAAAGGCAGTCGACATGAAGCGCGTGAAGGCGGAGATGGGATTCTCGGCAGCAGATTACTACTCGCTTATCTTCGAGGATCTTGCAACGCAGGCAGAGGTGAACCTCGATGATTTGACAGGTACCCAGTTGGAGGCTTCGGAGACTGAGCTATTCCGCAAGTCGATCGCAGAGTCTATTCGCGCTACGATGTGGGTTGGAGATACTACTCGCACCTCGGGCGGATATAAGACCTTCGATGGTTTCATCAAGAAGGTGAATGCCGCAGTGACTGCAGGTTCGATCACTCCACTAAGCTACACAGCGACTAATGTGGCAGATGCAGAGTATGCACTTACGCTATTCGATGCGCTTTGGGCCGATGCGGATGACCGCGTGAAGGATGCTAAGGGCGAGGGCGAGTTGGCATATTTCGTCACTTCGGATATCTACAACTTGTATGAGAAGGCGCTCGATGAGGCTGGTGTCGATGCATCGTACACCGATACTATCAATGGCCGCGTAGGGTTGATGTATCACGGAATTCCGGTGATCGATATGCGTATCGGATCGTACTTGTCGGATTTGAGCCTTGATGAGTCATTTGCTATTCTGACAGATCGTCGCAACTTCGTGATGGTAGTCAACACAGCTGACTTCCCGGGCACTGAGATCCGTATGTGGTACAACCCAGATGAGATGGAGAACAGACAGCGTGCGATCTTCGCAGCAGGTTGTGAGATCCTCGATGAGAGTTTGATCGCAATGGCTAAGAAGAGCACCTCATCTAACGCCTAGTCGAGATGGAGTCAGAGCAGATCTATAATCCAACGGGAGGCATCACGCGCATTGTGTTGCACCCCGTTGGGACTCCACTTCCCGATTTTGGGGATTGCTCCACCTCGGGAGTTGAGGTCTATTTGGAGGAGCGCGGATCTTCGTATGTCGAGGAGCAAGTTATTGAGAATAACCAATATTACGTCCGCCACACCCTCACATTCTGCACCCCTCATGGCGAAGGGCCCTACAATCCGGAGACGCTCAAAGTTGCAATGCGCGATGGCGTGGTGGCGGATGTCACCCTCTCGTCGGGTTTGATGCTGCGATTGGGGTGGAGCCGAGATTATGGGTGCGACTTCCCACTTCGCCTGACCAATATGGAGTTTACGAGTGGCGAGAATCAACTCGCCTTGCCATCCAAGCGATGGGTGTGGGTCGCTACGGATCGCACGCCATTGACAAACTAAAAAATCAATCCAATTATGCCAAAGACAAAAATCGCGGTCTCGAATCGTCAAGACCCATATATAACAACAAATTTGAGAAGCCCCGAAAGCGATAAGTTTTGGCGTTGGGGCGATGACAACCTCCTTCCGAACCACCTATCTATTCTCTCGCGACAGGCGGTGACCCATAGGCGCATTATCAACGATAAGGCGGATTACATCACGGGAAAGGGGTTTAGCTACGATGGCACGAATGCTCTATTGTCCGCCTTTGTGGAGCGTGCTAATGGCGATGGGGAGTCTCTGCGTCAGGTGCTTAGCTGTGTGGCGTTCGACAAGATGCTCTTTGCCAACGCCTTTGTGGAGGTGGTGCGCGATGCCAAACGATCAACGCTGGCTTTGTATCATCAAGATGCATCGAGGTGTCGTGTGGCCAAGGATTCTCAACATATCTTGATCCATCCGGATTGGATGAGCTTCAAGATGCGAGATGCCAAGACACTTCCGATATATCCGCTCTTCGAGATGCAGGCGGATGGCACGGAGCGCTCGGTGATCCACTACAAAGATTATGAGCCGATGTTCACCCACTATGGTGTCCCTTCGTATATCGCAGGGCTTAATGTCTCGGCAATCGCCTATAAGACAGATAGATGGAATATCTCACGACTCGATAATTCGTTCCAGATGTCGGGTGTCATGATGCTGGATGATGCAGTCTCGAGCGAGGAGGAGGCGGAGCAGATTATTCGCACAGCTGAGAAGAAGTTTGGCGGAAAACCCGGGCAGGTGCTCTTTGTGGTGAAGGATGGTAGCGAGAGCGATAATTCTCGATTTATCCCTCTCACCTCCTCGTCGGATGGAGATTGGGAATCGCTTCATACACAGGCTAATACAGATATCGTGGTTGCCCATTCGTGGTTTCGTTCGTTGAGTGGCATTGACTATTCGTCGGGCTTTAGCTCCGAGCGTATTCTTCATGAGTATGAGGTTGCGCTGAACACTGTGATCCTTGCGGAGCAGGAGGAGTTGATGGAGCCGATCCGTGATCTGTTGCGTGAGGCGATGGGTTCTGAGGGCTCTACGCTTTCGATTATCAATCAGCCCCCTACGCGCACGAAGCCTATCTATATGAGGATTTGGGAGGCGCGCAAGATCGATGGATTGGAGTATGATGCGGAGGACCCGTTGCAGCAGCAGTTCTTGGCAGATATCACCGCGAGTACGGTAACCTCTATCGGATAATTAATTGCACCAGCGGGGGTGCGATCCCTGCCCGCCGGAGGCAGTTCAAGCAGTAACATTTGCAATTAAAAAAACATGGTAAAGACAATAATAGAATCAGATCGTGTGATGGCGCTAGCATATGCAGATGCGCCATACACACCACAGCAGATGATAACACCATCGGCGATCATCACAGCGCAGCAGAAGTACCTCCAACCCGTAGTGGGGGAGGCGATGATAGAGGCGTTGATGGAGGATAAATATATAGAACTATACGAGGATTACGTAGCTCCGGCCTTGGCGCTATACGTCCGCTTCATCGTGGATGGGTTGGGTGCACCAACCGCTAAATCGATGCTCCAACGAGCTCGTGAGATGATGCGCCGCTTGAGCGATCACCTTGAGGCTCATGCCGGGGAGTATGTGGAGTATGAGACGAGTAGAAACATTTTAAAACGTTGCTCTTTGGATGGAGGCTTTATTCAGATACATTAGTGCTATTCCGCTCTCGATCCTTGCGCTCTTTTCGCCTATCACGCCTTTGGTGATCTGTGTGGTGATATTCATCGCCATCGATTTCGTCACTGGTGTGTGGGCATCGCGCAGGGTGGCTCTCAAGGAGGGCAAGAGTTGGTATTTCGAGAGTGAGGAGGCGTGGCGCACGCTCTATAAATTGGGCTTTTCACTCATGGCTATTATGATGGCGTGGCTGCTGGAGAGCTACGTAATTGATTTTGTGGATATTAAATTGGCGCGACTCTTCGCAGGGTTTGTCTGTGGTGTCGAGATGTGGTCGTTTCTGGAGAATGCCTCGCAGATCTCGGATGCGCCCTACTTCGAGTGGATGCGTAAGTATGTCCACCGCAGGGTAAAAAAAGATATGGAAGATGCTGAGTAGAGGAATTAGAAATAACAATCCGGGAAATATCCGCCATAGCTCGAGCCCTTTTCGGGGTGAGGTGCGGCCGAGCACAGATCCGGCATTTAAGCAGTTTGAATCTATGGAGTGGGGCTATCGCGCGATGTTCCTTGTGATCCACAACTATGATCAGTTGTATGGGATCAACACGTTGGATCGGATCATCCGCCGATGGGCCCCTGCTGTGGAGAATGATACCCACGCCTACATTAGGGCGGTGGCCAATAGGCTTGGCGTGAGTTCGAGTAGCTATATCGACTCTTTGAATCACGACACTATGACGGCTATGGTGGGTGCTATGTCGCGCATCGAGAATGGCGTGGCTGCTGTCGAGGCGGATGTCGAGGCCGGCTGGGCGCTCTTCGCTGAGGGAAGGATATAATGACTGCACCAGCGGAGGTGCAATCTCCGCCCGTCGGAGACAGTTGCTGGAGTCACATTCGCTCTCTCTGCAAAAAGAGGATTTTCAAGAAAAAATCTTCCAGAGAGCGCACTGCGCACGTCACACCGCTAGTCGTCATCCTGCATCAAGTGCGGGATGACGACTAGCGGTGTGGAGGGGCAGGATGACGTGTGGAGATTCAAGATGACGAAGTTTTACAATTTTACCATAATTAATTTGCGTAACTATCTGAAAATATTTACCTTTACACTTGATTAACACCTCTTCTCTTACTAAGAGAATCCTATCCGCAATATTCTGGCGATTAGTGTGGTGAATTTACGAAAATATTTGTATCTTTGTGGATCTATTTACAATAGCACTAGAATTTAATCCAAAGATATGAAAAAGAGAGCATTAGTAAGCGTAAGCGACAAGGCTGGCATCGTAGAGTTCGCACAGAACCTCGTGTCGCTAGATTGGGAGATCATCGCCACAGGAGGCACAATGAGCCTACTCGAAAAGAGTGGAGTTCCAGTAATCAACATCTCGGACATCACGGGCTTCCCGGAGATCTGCGACGGACGTGTAAAGACACTTCACCCAAATGTACATGGTGGGTTGTTGGCACGTCGTGACGATCAGAGCCACCTTGACGCACTTAAGGAGAACAACATCGAGTTTATCGACATGGTTTGTGTTAACTTGTACCCATTCCGTGCAACTATCTCAAAGCCAGATGTGAAGCTCGAAGATGCAATCGAGAATATCGATATCGGAGGCCCATCGATGTTGCGCTCGGCAGCTAAGAATTTCAATGATGTCACTGTAGTTTGCGACCCTGCGGATTACGCGCAGATCATCGAGGAGATCAAGGGTTCGGGAAATACAACTCGCGAGACTCGTTTTGGCCTTATGGCGAAGGCGTTTACCCACACTGCGGAGTATGACACTATGATCGCTGGGTGGATGCGCCCACACGCAGGACTTTCTGAGAAGTTGTTCTTGGAGTATGACCTAAAGCAGTCGCTTCGCTATGGCGAGAATCCTCATCAGGAGGCTAAGTTCTTCGCTTCGGCAGAGCAGGTGCCTTTCTCATTGGCTACAGCTAAGCAGTTGAACGGTAAGGAGTTATCTTATAATAATATTCAGGATGCTAACGCTGCATTGTGTATCGTGCGCGAGTTTGGTGCACAGCCTTTCTGCGTTGGTCTAAAGCATATGAACCCTTGTGGAGCAGGTGTTGGAGCGAATGTTGTCGAGGCGTGGACAAACGCTTATGAGGCGGATACGGTGAGTATTTTCGGAGGTATTGTCGCTACAAATCAGACTGTTACGGCTGAGGTGGCAGAGCTTATGAAGCCTATCTTCTTGGAGATCATCATGGCGCCAGCATTCACACCGGAGGCGTTGGAGGTTCTCTGCACAAAGAAGAATCTTCGTCTTTTGGAGGTTGATATGACGGCATCGGATGCTACTCAGACTCAATATGTTAGCGTGAATGGCGGTATGTTGGTTCAGGCTCTTGATACTACTACAGCGACTGTTGTTGCAGATATGTGTGTTACGGAGGCTAAGCCAACCGATGCGCAGATGGTGGATCTAGATTTCGGATGGAGAGTTGTGAAACACGTGAAGTCAAACGCTATCGTTGCGGTTAAGGATGGTAAGACTTTGGGCGTTGGAGCAGGTCAGATGAACCGTATTGGATCGGCTGAGATCGCTTTGAAACAGGCTCAGGCTAAGGGAGTTACCTCAGGGATTGTCTTGGCATCGGATGGATTCTTCCCATTTGATGATTGCGTGACTTTGGCCGCTGAGTATGGTGTTACGGCTATTGTTCAGCCGGGCGGATCGATGCGTGATGAGGACTCTATCAAGAAGGCTAACTCGCTAGGAATCAGCATGCTATTCACTGGTATGCGCCACTTTAAGCACTAGGCGTTACAAATCTCATCCACTTATCAACACCTAGAGGATGTGACAATGAATTTACAAAAGGAAATAATATGCCATAAATCTCAAAATTCTACGGTATTGTAATAACAATGCTGTTTATGGATCATAATTCTCCACATTTTCACGTTAAATATGGAGAGTATAGGGCGTTAATTACCATTCAAGATGGTATGATTCAAGGAGTATTACCACGCCGAGCCATTAATATGGTGTATGAGTGGTTAGATCTTCATAAAGATGAGCTAATGGAGAATTGGAGACGTATGGAAAAGTGTCAAGAGTTAAATAAAATAGAACCTTTAAAATAGTTGAATCATGAAACTTCTGTGGATTAAAAAGGCTGAATATGTGAAGGATTATATTATCTCTATTACATTTAGTGATGGAGTGAATAAACATGTCGATCTAAAAAACCATCTTCGAGAGGGGGTATTCAAACCACTTCAAGATGTAGAGAAGTTCAAAAAATTCAAACTATCTGATTGGTCTGTTGAGTGGGAAAATGGGGCTGACTTAGCACCAGAGTTCTTATACACTTTATAAAATAAACTTATGGAAAAAGTATTAGTAATAGGCTCAGGCGGCCGCGAGCACGCTATCTGCGACGCACTAAAGCGTTCGGACGAGGTCTCAAAAGTATATTGCGCACCCGGAAATGCCGGTATCGCAAAGATCGCGGAGTGCCTACCAATCAAAGAGACAGATGTCGAGGCGCTATGTGCCTTCGCTTTAGATAAAGACCTAGCACTCACCGTAGTAGGTCCCGAGGTGGTGTTGGCTGCCGGAGTTGTCGACCGCTTCAAAAAGGCAGGTCTCAGGATCTTCGGCCCGACACAAGCGGCGGCGATGATCGAGTCGAGCAAGGAGTTCGCCAAGGAGCTGATGAAGAAGTACGAGATCCCAACAGCAGGGTTTGAGACCTTCGAGGAGTATGAGCCTGCGATGGCGTATGTCCGCAAGGGGTCGTTGCCTGCAGTGTTGAAGTATGATGGTTTGGCAGCAGGTAAGGGCGTTGTTATCGCGGAGACCTATGAGGAGGCGGACGAGGCGTTGAAGGATATGTTGCTCAACGATAAGTTCGGTAAGGGCAAGGTTGTGATTGAGGATTTCTTGGATGGGCCTGAGTTCTCATTCATGTGCTTCGTGGATCGCGATAATGTCTATCCGATGCAGCTCTCGCAGGATCACAAGCGCGCTTATGACAACGATAAAGGGCCTAATACCGGAGGTATGGGGGCGTATTCGCCAGTGCCATTCATCACCAAGGAGGATGAGGAGTATGCGATGAATGAGATCATGATCCCTACGGCCAAGGCGATGATCGCTGAGGGCACACCTTACAAAGGGGTGTTGTACGGAGGGCTTATCAAGACCACAAACGGAATCAAGGTGATCGAGTTCAACGCACGATTTGGAGATCCTGAGACGGAGATCGTACTTCCACGTTTGAAGAGCGATATCTACAATATCTTCTGCGCCATTGCCGATGGCAAACCTGCCCAGATCGAGTGGCATGACTTCTCGACGTTGGGAATTGTTCTAGCATCGAAGGGCTATCCGGGGGATTACGAGAAGGGCGCTGTGATCAAGGGTCTGGAGAGCGTGAAGGCGAAGGCATACCACATGGGAACGACTCAGGAGGGTCGCAACCTTGTGACGGCAGGCGGTCGCGTGATGATCGTAGTTGGTAAGGGCACAACGTTGAAAGAGGCGCAAGAGGACGCCTTGGCTGAGGTTGCAAAGATCGAGTGTGACAACCTTTTCCACCGCACAGATATCGGACATTGGGCTATTAAATAGCTATCCATCTATAGTAAAAATTACCCTCCCCGGCAACGATGCTAGGGAGGGTAATTTGTTATTAATTGCACCAGCGGGGGTGCTATCCCCGCCCGCCGGAGGCAGTTCATGGAGTTGCCATCGCTCTCTCTGATAAATGGAGATTTTCAAAAAAAAATCTCCCAGAGAGCGCAAGGGTGCATTATCTCTTAAGATCAGCCGCCGCCTCCGCCGCGATGCGTGCCCTCTGCGAAGGTGTCAACGAACGCTTAAGCAGCTCCTCTGGCGAGTAAGGAATTCCAATATTCTTCTTCAACATAGGATCATCCACATCCAAGCTCAAGTCACAATCAAAGCGCATGAGGTAGCTCAGTTTTTTCTCCCCATTCCAAACGTGTATATGCGAGATGCCCCACGTGATACCGCGCGCATACTCCGTCCCCGTGAAGGCATCCGGATCATAGACTCCACACGCCACAGGCACCACATCGCAGATCGATGCAATCTCGAAATTCTTACCATCCGGAGCATATTGAATCGTATTCGCCTCATGGCCATCCTTCGCTAGGATCGCCGCGATACCCTCTTTGAATCTAAACATCTGTGTCTCGTGTCCCGAGCTCATCACTGGGTTGTGCTCATACTTCACGAATGGCCCCTTCGGGTCGTCAGCAATGGCGAGTCCCGTAGATCGAATATTATTTGGGCGACCCTCATAATCTGACTTATAATATAGGTATATCTTATCCCCCATCACGATAGGTTGCGGATCGTGGATCGAGAATTGATCCCATGTCCCCTCCGGCCCATTCTCCACAATCACCTTATCCACCGAGTGCCAAGGGCCATCCGGAGAGTCTGCCCACGACATCGAGACAGGGCAGTCATCACCCTGCTTGCCCGAGATCTCCGAAAACGCCTGATAATAGAGATAATATCTCCCCTTATAGACCAAAACATCGGGTGTCGAAATCGAACGCCAGCCAACAGATGGCTTAGCCGGACGATGCACCGCCACACCTTGATCCTCCCACGTCACACCATCCAACGAGGTGGCGTAGCCAATGTCGCAGAGATCCCAATCTACCGATGGAATTGTCTCCGTTGCGTTGTCCGCACCTTGGAACGATGTTGGGGTGTTTCTGTAGGTGAACCACATATAATATTTACCATTCGCCTTGACGATTCTCGTCGGGTCGCGTCGGGTCACCGTGCCATCGAAATCATTGTATTCCAACCCCTCCAGATTGCGATATTTGAACTGTGTATATAGCTCATTCTCCTGCGGTATCGCAGCGCCATAGTTGTCATAGACACGCTCCATTGCCGGGCTCAACTCGAACTCTGGTTTCTCACGTGGCATCTTATATGGGAATGGCTCTGTTGGCTTGGACATCTGTGCAGTCACCTCATAGCATGATGCCGAGGCTACGATCGCTAGTGCCACACTAAATATTGATTTGAATTTCATCTTTGTTCACTCTTTTAAAGTCGAACGTCGGCTAGTTATCCTCGTTGTAGCTAGCCGACGTTCTAGGTTGGTTAGTATAAAGTTGGTTTGGTGTCTATTTAGTTGATCTTAAGAACAAATGCGTGGTCGCAAGGTTTCTCAGATGGGAATGTAACCTCCAATCCCTCAGCTGTTTGCTTCCATACGAGCTTCTCCTTGCTACCCAACATACTCACCTTTTTAACAGGCTCTGTCAAGTAGTTTTCTGTCGTTGCAAGGCTCTTGATCACGAGCTTGCCACTCGCTGGCCAATCTAGTGAGGTTGCATATAGCTGATCTCCATTTACTGTGAAACGGATATCCTCCGCCACTGCATCGGCTGTCAAATGCTCCTTCAAGTGACCCTCGACGATCTCCTGAGGACCCTCGCCATAGATCACCCAAGGGCGTGTGTCGTAGATCGCCTCGCCATTGAGTCTTAGCCACTCACCCATCTCGCGAAGGCGTGTCTGAACACCATGTGGTATAACTCCACGTTTGTCTGGCGTTACACTCAACAAGACCGCGCCATTCTTCGAGACTACATCAATCATGAAGTCCAAAAGGCGGTTAGTTGTCTTATAATCAGGGTTTTGAACGTCACACCATGCACCCCAATCAATAGAGTCATCCGTGAGCCAATTAAACTCCTTCTTCTCGCTCATTCGAGCACGCTCCAAATCTAGGATCGCTGTGCCCTCCATCATATCTGCGAATTTGTAGGTACAAACCACCTCTTTTCCGCGCTCGATACCTTTATTATAATAGTCAGCTAGGAATTGACGGCGATACTTCTCGTCGATGATGCTCAATTTGTTGTCGAACCAGACTAAATCTGGATCATATTTGTTGATCAGCTCAATAAGTCGATCATACCACTCTTTATTAAATGAGTCGATCGCTGTCATATCGGCAATGTGATTTCTCACACCCTCAACGCTGAAATTCCCCTCCGGAACATATGGGCCATAGAGCCCTGCATATTGAGGATCGCCCGCGTCAGTCTCCTTGTTCCACGTTGGGAACCAAGCATATAGCCATTGGCGGTGGTAGGTGATGATATACTTCATCCCCTGTTTTTTGATCGCGCGTTGCATCTCAGCCACAACATCTACGTTTGGCCCCATCTTCATAGAGTTCCACTCCGTGAGATCCGAATCCCACATTGCAAATCCGTCAGCGTGCTCCGCACAAGGTCCAGCGAACTGCGCACCAGCCTCTTTGAAGAGTGCAGCCCACTCGTCAGCATCAAACTTCTCGCCTTTAAATAATGGAATAAAATCTTTGTATCCGAATTTGTCGGTCGTTCCGTAGACTAATTCATGATATTTTTCGAACTTTGTATCTGGGTTATACATCCAGTGTGAGTACCACTCTGTCTCGTAAGCAGGGACTGTGTATGGCCCCCAGTGGAAGTAGATTCCGAACTTTGAATTCTTCCACCACTCCGGAACTTCGTAGGTTTTGAGTGACTCCCAAGTAGGTTCAAATTTCTCCGTCTTTTTAGCCTCCACAGCCACAATAGATAGTAGGAGGATAAATGATAGGATAGCTCTTTTCATAGGCTGTATTTAATGGTTTTGGGTTATATCTTATGCAAGATAGTAATTATTTTTTAATTATGAAATATTTGTCATATATTTATCAATAAAATATGGCATTGTTTTGTATTATATTCCTATCTAACCAGATTAGGCCTTGGGATTAAATAGTGCGGTAAATGAAAATACCCCCCTATAATCGATGAAAATACCCCCTATAGCGATACTTCCAAATATATACCTTTGTAAAATCTAATTAACCAGAAACTAATATCAAAGATTTAAGAATAAACTACAAACCTTATGAAAATCGGAAAACAGACTCCCGATCAGCACGTTGTCTCGAAAGAGATGCTCTTGCCGTTCATCCTTATCACTTCGCTATTTGCCCTATGGGGTTTTGCGAATGATATCACCAACCCAATGGTTGCAGCTTTCAAATCCGTAATGGAGATCTCGACTGCTCGCGCCGCACTTATTCAATTTGCATTCTACGGTGGTTACGCTACGATGGCTATCCCAGCTGCGCTCTTCATCCAGAAGTACTCATATAAAAAGGGAATCTTGCTAGGTCTAGGACTATACGCGACAGGTGCGCTACTATTCTGGCCAGCAGCGCAATTCCAGATCTTCGAATTTTTCCTTCTTTCACTCTATATCCTAACATTTGGACTAGCATTCTTGGAGACTACCGCTAACCCTTATATCTTGTCGATGGGTTCGGTCGAGACCTCTACTCGTCGTCTGAATATGGCACAAGCGTTCAATCCAATCGGATCATTGATGGGTATGTTTGTAGCATCGAGATTTATCTTGGCGGATCTTCAATCAGATGGTTCGAAGATCATGGAGAAGTTTGGTTTCGAGAGCTTTGCAGCGATGCCAGATAGCCCGGTGAAGGATCAAATTCGTATCGAGGATTTGATGATCATCCGCAATCCATACGTTATCCTAGGTCTTATCGTGATCGTGATGTTCGTAGTTATCCTCTGCACTAAGATGCCGTTGACAAACGACACTTCAAAACAGATCGGATTCCGTGACTCACTAAAGTACCTATATAATCATAAGGTATATCGTCGTGGAGTCATTGCACAGATGTTCTACGTAGGTGCTCAGATCATGTGTTGGACATTCATCATTCAGTATGCAGGTCGCTTGGGTGTTCCGAAGGATCAGGCGCAGATGTATAATATCTTTGCGATGGGTATGTTCCTCGTTGGTCGATTCATTGCAACGGGATTGATGAAGTATGTAAATTCACGCCTTATGTTGTTCTGGTTCGGTTGCGGAGCTGTCTGCACTATCTCGGGAGCGATCCTTATCGATGGCATGACAGGTCTTTACTGCTTGATGGCAACATCGTGCTTCATGTCGTTGATGTTCCCAACTATATATGGTATTGCGTTGGAGGGAATCGGCGAGTATGCAACATTGGGAGCTGCTGGTCTTGTGATGGCGATCGTTGGAGGTGCTCTTATGCCACCATTGCAGGGATGGATCATCGACCAAGGTACATTCATGGGTCTACCATCTGAGAACGCATCGTTTATCTTGCCATTCATCTGCTTCATCATGGTTGCATGGTATGGATACAGATCTTATAGAGAGTTGAAGAACTAAACTATATACAATAAATAAAAAAATCTAATAAATTACAAAAAATGGAGACAAAATCAGTAGATCCACAGATTGTACCACAGCGCAAACTTAGCAACGGTATGTTGTTGCCAGCTGTAGGTATCGGAACATTCGGTTCAGACAGCATCAGCTATGAGGATGTATCAATCGCTATCAAGGGCGCAATCAAGTATGGTTATCGTCATATTGACTGTGCAGCAGTTTATGGTAACGAGACGCACATCGGACAGGTTCTTAAGGAGTGTTTTGAAGAGGGTATCGTAACTCGTGAGGAGCTGTGGATCACATCTAAGGTGTGGAACGACCAACACGACAATGTAGTTGCAGCTTGCAAGAAGACTCTTGAGGATCTTCAGCTTGACTACGTAGACCTATACCTTACACACTGGCCATTCCCTAACTTCCACGCTGAGGGAGTAAGTGTAGATTCTCGCGATCCACACGCTAAGCCATACATCCACGAGAACTTCATGAAGACATGGGCTCAGATGGAGAGTTTGCAGGAGATGGGTCTTGTAAAGAGCATCGGAACATCAAACATGACTAAGGCTAAGATGGAGCTTTTGCTTCGTGATTGCAAGATCCGCCCAGTAGTAACTGAGATGGAGCTTCACCCACACTTCCAGCAGACAGAGCTTTTCAACTACTATATGTCGGAGGGAATTCAGCCAATCGGATTCTGCCCAATCGGTTCACCAAACCGTCCTGAGCGTGATAAGACAGCTGATGATACTGTGCCAATTCAGGATCCAGTTATCGTAGAGATCGCTAAGGCTCACGGTGTTCACCCAGCAGTAATCTGCTTGAAGTGGGGAGTACAGCGCGGACAGGCTATCATTCCTTTCTCAATCGTTCCAGGTGAGTATGAGTCAAACCTATTGGTAGGATCTAAGGATCTATTGACTGATGCTGAGATGGAGGCTATCGCAAAGACAGATAAGAACTGCCGCTTCATTAAGGGACAGGTATTCTGCTGGATAGGTTCTGATTGGGAGGATCTATGGGATGAAAATGGAGTAATCGCTCAGTAATCCGATGTAAAATCTGCTTTGCACGCCATTTTTGGCACATCCCTGCGCTTTTTAATCCTCATGGGCATTAGCCCACTGCGGTTAAAAATGCTCGCGATACACCAAAACTAGCATACAAATCAAATTTTACGTGGTAACGTCTCTTTGCACCAGCGGGGGTGCAATCCCCGCCCGCCGGAGGCAGTTGCCGCAAACAAACGCAACACAATTTATAAACAAACTAATAAAAAATAAAACAATGAGCAACAAAATGCAAGCTGCATACCTACCAGGTGACAGCACAGTAGTTCTTAAGGAGGTAGAGGTACCAACACCAGGACATGGTGAGGTTCTTATCAAGATGAAGTCATCAACAATCTGCGGATCTGATATCCGTTGTATCTATCGCGAGCACCTTGGAAAGGGTCCTGAGGGATACCAGAACAAGATTTGTGGTCACGAGCCATGTGGACAGATCGTAGAGGTTGGTCCTGGTCTTCGTCGTTTCAAGAAGGGTGACCGCGTAATCGTTTACCACATCTCAGGTTGTGGTGTATGTAACGATTGCCGTCGTGGTTTCATGATCTCTTGTACATCTGACGAGTATCGTCGTGCTTACGGATGGCAGCGTGATGGAGGTATGGCTGAGTACATGCTTGCTGAGGAGAAGGACTTGGTAGCTCTTCCAGATTCATTGACTTACACTGACGGTGCTCAGGTAGCTTGTGGATTCGGTACTACATATGAGGGTCTTGAGAAGATCGGTATCTGCGGTAACGATGCAGTATTGGTTGTAGGTCTTGGACCAGTAGGTCTTGCAACAGCAATGTTGGCTAAGGCTATGGGTGCTGAGAAGGTTATCGGAGTTGATACAGTTCAATCACGTATGGATCTTGCTATCGAGAAGAACCTTTGCGATGCATGTGTAATGTCTGACAAGGATGCTTTGGATAAGATCTTGGAGATGACAGGTGGCAATGGTGTTGAGCGTTCTATCGACTGCTCTGGTAACACATATGGTCGTCAGTTGGCTATCCGCGCTACTCGCAAGTGGGGTAAGATCGCATTCGTAGGTGAGGGAGGAACAGTAGAGTTCAACCCATCTGAGGATATGCTTCACGCACAGAAGACTCTTTACGGATCATGGGTTACATCGATCTGGAAGATGGAGGAGGTTGTTGAGCGTATCGTACGTTGGGGCATCCACCCAGAGGATTTGGTTACTGACCGTTTCGAGTTGAAGGACGCATCTGAGGCTTACCGCCTAATGGCAGAGGGTAAGTGTGGTAAGGTTGCGATTGTATTCGATGAAGAGATTAAGTAATTAAGTTTCGGAGTTGCCTTGTGGCGATTTTCGGCACATCTCTGCGCTTTTTAATCCTCATGGGCAAAAGCCCACTGCGGTTAAAAATGCTCGTGATGCACCAAAAATTATCCACAAATCAACTCCTCAGGCGGCACAGTCGCGAAAAAATCAAAATGGGGGTGTCGAGGTTTCTTGACACCCTTTTTTAAATTTAACAATTATGTGGAAAAAACAATTTAACGAGACACTTCACCTGTTGGGTCACCGCAACTGGATCTTGGTGGTGGATAAAGCATACCCTTTGCAGAGCGCAAATGGAATTGAGTATATCAACACGGGCGAGGAGCATGGCGATGTTTTGAAGTATGTCCTAGATCAGGTGGAGGCAGCTTCACACGTCAAGGCGGCGATCTATACCGACAAGGAGTTTGACTATCTTGCAGCTATTGGCGACAAGGAGGCTCAGATGGTAGAGGCTATGAAGGTCGCTTTCGAGGGGTATGACGTGCAGTCGATCTTGCATGATGAGATCTTCTCGAAGTTGGATACAGCATCGAAGCTATTCAATGTATTGGTGATCAAAACAGAGTCTACAGTGGCATATAGCTCAGTATTCTTGGAGTTGGATTGCGGATATTGGACAGCTCAGAAGGAGCAGGCATTGCGCGACTCAATGAAATAAGAGAAACGCAGTTTCTCATAGCACCAGCGGGGGTGCAATTAATAACAAATTAAATATAACATATCATTATGGCAGAATTAAGAACATACGAACTTTACGGTGGTGGTGTGGAGATGTTGGTATCAACCTTCGGAGCACGCGTAATGAAGCTGCTTGTCGAGGGTCGCGATGGCGAGATGGCAGATATCGTGCTAGGATACAACACCAACGAGGAGTACCTAGACAATAAGGGTGAGAGATTCTTGGGAGCAGTCTGCGGACGCTTTGCAAATCGTATCGCACTAGGTAAATTCACGATCGATGGCGTGGAGTACAACGTACCAATCAACAACAACGGACAGTCGTTGCACGGTGGAGTGAAGGGTATTGACTCTATCGTTTGGGATGTTGTGAAGGCTACAGATAGCCGTATCGACTTCCGTTATGTATCGGTTGATGGCGAGGAGGGATATCCCGGAGAGCTTACAATCGACATGAGCTACGAGCTTACGGAGGATGCAGAGTTTGTGATCGAGTATGAGGCTCGCACAACAAAAAAGACTCCGGTGAACTTGACACACCACTCATTCTTCAACCTTCGTGGTGATGGAAATGGTGATGTTAACTCACACATCTTGCAGATCAACGCAGATCGTTTCATCCCAATCGACGAGGTATCTATCCCAACGGGAGAGATCGCTGAGGTTGCAGCCACACCATTCGATTTTAGAGAGGCTAAGGCTATTGGAACAGATTTGGGCGTGGAGCACACACAGCTTAAGATGGGTGCAGGATATGACCACTGCTGGGTACTCAATGGCAAGGAGGGGGCTATGAAGCTCGCTGCATCGGTTATTGAGCCAGAGTCGGGACGTCGCATGGAGGTATATACAGACCAGCAGGGAATCCAATTCTATGGTGGTAACTTCTTCGATGGCAAGAGTGTTGCGAAGGATGGTAAGTTGACATATGACTATCGTGGCGCGTTGGCGTTGGAGACACAATTGTTCCCAGATTCACCAAATCAGCCACAATTCCCATCGACAATTTTGGAGCCGGGTGAGGTTTATACTCACCGTTGTATCTATAAATTCGACACAGTAGAGTAATGATTATCAGCGGAAAAGAGCTTTCAGCAAAGCTAAAGAGTGAGATGGCAGCCCAAGTGGCAACCTTCGAGCCGAAGTATGGCCGAGTGCCACATTTGGTTGTGATTTTGGTGGGCGAGGATCCGGGAAGCGTATCGTATGTACGTGGAAAGGGTCAGGCGTGCGATGTTGTGGGTATCAAGAACACCACGATTCGCCGTGATGAGTCAATCACCGAGGCGGAGCTTTTACAGATGATCGATGAGCTAAATAACGACACGGAGGTTGATGGAATTTTGGTGCAGCTACCTTTGCCAAAACATATCGATTCTGATAAGGTTATCGAGGCGATTTCGAAGGCGAAGGATGTCGATGGCTTCCACCCGTTGAATGTCGCAGCGCTATGGCAAAAGACCGATTGCACGCTTCCTTGTACCCCAAAGGGTATAATTAAGATGTTGAAAGAGGCAAATGTCGAGATCTCAGGTAAGCGTGCTGTAGTGATCGGACGAAGCAATATCGTAGGACTTCCAGTCTCGAAATTGTTGTTGGACGAGAACGCAACGGTAACGATGGCGCACTCGCGCACGAAGGATTTGGCCGAGGTGACACGCAATGCGGAGATCCTTGTTGTGGCAATTGGTCGCCCGAAATTCCTCACTGCCGACATGGTTACTCCGGGGGCTGTAGTGATTGACGTTGGTGTGAATCGCGACCCAGAGACGGGTAAGTTGTGCGGCGATGTGGATTATGCTGCGATCGAGCCTATCGCAAGTGTCATCACCCCTGTTCCGGGAGGTGTTGGCCCGATGACGATCTGCTGCTTGGTGGAGAACACTATCGAGTGTTTCCTGAAGAGCCGATAGAGGGATATTAACCCTATAAGTATTATTACTGTCCGGTTAAAGTTGGTACCACGTATCGGCTCCCCAGAGCCGTCATCCCGCACTTGATGCGGGATCTCCCGAATTTCACCGTAGGTGGAATCTCGGGTAGTACTGATGACTATCATGACGGTGTTGAGAAGGCTTGTCTTATGTATGACCCGAGATTTTGCATCCTGCAAAATTCGGGGGATCCCGGATCGGGGTCCGGGATGACGAGTGTGTAGGTCCGGGATGATGAGTATGTAGGTTCGGGATGATGATAAAAGAGAGGGGTGACCAACTAAGGCCACCCCTTTATCATTCTATCAATGAAGGTTACTGAGCGAATCCCTCGTCAGCCATCATTGGGATCTCCATCTTAGCATATGTTCCATCCAACAACTTACCGCGAACGTCGCACAACGCCTTGATTGTGTACTCTACATCCTCCAACGTGTGAACCGCTGTCGGGATAACGCGCAAGATCAACTCGCCCTTAGGGATCACCGGATAGGTCACGATAGAGCAGAACAGACCATGATTCTCGCGAAGATCAACTACAAGGTTCGTAGCCTCAGGAATTCCACCCTTCATATATACAGGAGTCACAGGAGACTCAGTAACACCGATCTCAAATCCATTCTCCTTCAACTTCGACTGCAACGCGTTAGTCACCGTCCACAACTTCTCAAGAAGCTCTGGGTGAGTGCGGATCATATCCAAACGCTTCAAAGCACCCATCACCATCGGCATAGGCAACGACTTAGCATAGAGCTGCGAACGCATATTGTAGCGGAAGAAGTTAACCAACCACTTTGGAGCAGCTACGAAAGCACCGATTCCAGCCATAGACTTCGCAAATGTGTTGAACAACACATCCACCTGATCTGTCACACCGAAGTGATCCGCTGTACCTTTACCCTCTTTTCCCATAGTACCAAATCCATGAGCATCATCGACCAAAAGACGGAAGTTGAACTCCTTCTTAAGCTCCACGATCTTAGCCAAAGCACCAAGGTCACCCTTCATACCGAATACTCCCTCAGTGATCACGAGCACTCCACCACGTTGTGACTCAGCAAGATCTGTAGCGTGTTGAAGCTGCAGACGCAAAGAGTCCATGTCGTTGTGGCCATAGACGAAACGCTTACCATTGTGCATACGCAATCCATCGATGATACAAGCGTGAGCCTCAGCATCATAGACCACCACGTCGCGAGCCGTAAGCAGACAGTCTATGATCGAGATCATACCCTGATAACCGAAGTTGAGAAGGAAAGCATCCTCTTTACCCACGAAAGCTGCAAGCTCGCGCTCCAACTGCTCGTGGTATATTGTCTGACCACTCATCATACGCGCACCCATAGGAGCCGCCATTCCGAAATCTGCCGCGCCCTTAGCATCTGCCTCACGCACCTCTGGGTGGTTCGCAAGACCAAGATAGTTGTTCAACGACCAGTTCAACATCTTCTTTCCGCGGAACACCATGTGAGGACCTAGATCACCCTCCAATTTTGGGAATGCGAAGTATCCGTGTGCATAGTTCATATACTGACCAATTGGTCCACCTACGTTCTTTTCGAGGCGCTCAAAAATATCTACCATAACTAATTTATTATTATAATTTTACCTTTTTAGCATAGTTAATCATACAAAGTTATAAATAAAATACGAAAAACACCATCCAAACAGAAAAATGTAGTATTAATACTTATCACTTTTTATGATGGCTATATTTCGCATAGCAACCTGTTCTCGGTTCAAGATGGTGAATTAATGTTAATTATTACCTTGTAACTCGCAATATTTTTATATCTTTGTTGCGTTGGAGGGGGAGCAATTATTTTTTGTAAAGTATGGTATTAAATATTATAGAGGCGTTTGGTCGCTCCATGATGGTTGGTGTTGCGGCATCGATCACTGTTGGGCCAGTCGCGGTGTTGTGTATCCAGAGGACGCTTAGCAAATCGCGCCGTTCGGGGTTGATCTCGGGGCTGGGTGTCGCGTGTGCAGATACGTTGATGGCCATCGCGGCATACTTCTGCTACGCTGTTCTGCAACATCAATTGGAGCTCTATGACGTTCTGCTGAGGGTCATCGGAGGTATCTTTGTGGTGGGTGTCGGAGTATTTATCTTTGTGCAAAATCCCGTTACGCAGATCAAGAAGAATCGAAGCGGAAATAGCTCCGATTGGCAAGATTTCGTCTCGGTATTCGGCATCACACTCGCAAATTTCATAATGGTGATCCCCTATATCTTGGCATTTTTCGCGGTCTTTAAAGTCTCGGGATCGGATGATGTGGAGCTGAGCGGAGGGCTGAATTTGTTGAAGGGGGTGGCTGTGAGTCTCGGTTTTTTTGTGGGAAGTGCGGCTTGGTGGAGTATGTTGGCGTGTGTGATCAACCTCTTTAGGGCTAAGTTCCGACCTCGACATATGCTTACGATTAATCATGTGGCTGGTGTAATCATCGGATCACTAGGAGTTTATACAATTTTAGCAACATTTTTAAAAGAGTTTATAGATGCACACAACCTCATCCCATAACAGAGCAATTATCGCCATCGATGGATACTCATCATGCGGAAAGAGCACCTTTGCAAAGGCTATCGCCACACGTTTGGGCTATATATTTATCGACACGGGGGCGATGTATCGCGCTGTCACATTGGCATCACTTCGTGCTGGGGCTAGCGCGGAGAGGGCAATTGTAGAGTTGCTGCCATCGATCCAGATCACATTCCGCTTCAATGAGGAGCGCGGAGCGAGCGACATATACCTCAATGGGGAGTTGGTCGAGAGCGAGATCAGGATGATGGAGGTGAGTGAAAGGGTGAGCACAGTGGCTGCTATCGGGGCGGTTCGCGAAAAGTTGGTCGCATTGCAGCAGGCGATGGGGCGCGATGGCGGCGTGGTGATGGATGGTCGCGATATAGGCACGGTGGTATTCCCCGATGCCGAGATCAAGATCTTTATGTCGGCCGATGCGAAGGTACGTGCCCAGAGACGCTACGACGAATTGACAGCAAAAGGCGAGAGCGTGACGCTGGAGCAGATAGAGAAGAATGTAGTGGCGAGGGATCGCGATGATGAGAGCCGCGAGATATCACCACTTCGCAGGGCGGAGGATGCCGTACTACTTGACAATTCGCATATGAGTGTCGAGCAGCAGATGGAGTGGTTCGTGGAGCTATATAACCAAAGAGTAGGGTAATGAGGATAGAGATAGACCCAAATTCGGGCTTCTGTTTTGGGGTGGTGCGAGCCATCACAGAGGCGGAGGCGGCGCTCGGTATCGAAGGGGGTACGGAGGTCTTTTCGTTGGGGGATATTGTCCATAATCGCATGGAGGTGCAGAGGTTGGAGGGGCTCGGGCTCCATCCGATTTCACATGAGCAGATGACGCGTGCCGAGGGGAAACGTCTCTTGATCCGCGCTCATGGAGAGCCGCCATCGACATATGAAATGACGAAGCGGTTGGGTATCGAAGTGATAGATGCCACCTGCCCAGTCGTTGCGAAGTTGCAGCAGCGAGTGGTGATGGCCTACCAGAAGATGGAGAGTGTTGGTGGGCAAGTGGTGCTGCTTGGCAAGCGAGGTCATGCGGAGGTTGTTGGACTTACGGGACAGGTTGCAGATCGAGTTATTGTGGTGGAGTGTGAGGCGGATTTAGTGGGTGTTGACTTCTCGAAACCGATCTACTTTTTGTCGCAAACAACGCAGAGTATAGGGTTATTTAATCACCTATCGGGTATAATTAGATCAAAAACTGACCATATCGAGGTGTGCGATACCATATGCAGAAGAGTCTCCTCACGTGAGGAGCACCTACGCAATTTTGTGAGTGATTTTGACGTTGTGATATTTGTATGCGGAAGAAAATCGAGCAACGGGCGTGTGCTTTATGAGTTGTGCTGCACGGCCAATGATAGGTGTTATAATATAGAGTCGGAGGAGGAGTTGAAAGGCGAGTGGTTCGAGGGTGTGCGATCGGTGGGGATATGTGGCGCTACTTCGACACCTGCGTGGTTGATGGAGAGAGTTGCTAAGGCTATTGGCAAGATGTAAAACCAAAATTATTAACCAAATAAAACTAACTATTATGAGGTATGTTCAACGTTCTATAAAGTATTTTTTGTCGCTCTGTCTTGTCTATGCAGCGATGCTATATCTGATGTCGCTAACCGAGATGATGGTGCTCACACGCGGTGAGACCTTCCGCGCTTTGATGTCGACTCCACGTGGTGGCTTCATGCTCTTTGCCGTTGTTGCGTTGTCGGCAGCCTATCCCCGTTTTGGCTTTGTGCAGCGCACATTGAAGGGGAGTGTCAAGGTGAATCGTGAGCAGATCGATCGCGCCTTTGCCCAACAGCATTTCAAGTTGATGAGCGAGGATGAGCGACGATTAATATACATTGCGGACTCCCCTCTAAAGAGGCTATATCTGCTCTTTGAGGATCATATTTTGGTTACGCAGGTTGGCGATGAGATTGAACTTCGGGGCAATCGTAAAACGGTGGCCTACGTATTGTATCGGTTGAAACCTGCCATCGAGATGCAACAGCAGTCGGAGGAGCATGGTGCGTAACCACCTAAACTAGTGAGAGAGGGGCGGTGCTCCTCGAAAAATTAAAGGTAATTAATGAAAAAGTTATTATTCATCCCATTGGCGCTGCTTGCAGCACTATCACTTCACGCTGCAAAGGGTGACTTCACTCTAGTGCGTGATACAGAGATACTTATAAACATGATGCGTGCGCTCAACGAGAACTATGTAGACTCGCTCTCGTCGAACCAGATGCTCAAAGATGCTACGGCAGGAATGTCGAAGAGCCTCGACCCTTACACAACATATATCGATGAGGAGGAGATGGCAGATTTCGAGATTATGACTACGGGAAAGTATGGAGGTATCGGGTCATTGATCCGCCAAGATGGTGACTATGTAGTTGTGGCACAACCATATAAAGGCTCGCCAGCGGATAAGAGCGGACTCATCATTGGCGATAAAATCCTCTCGATCGAAGATGAGGATGGCAAGGGGATGACCACCAAGGATGTGAGTGATAGGCTCAAAGGGACACCGGGGAGTAATGTCACAATCAAGGTGAGCAGCGTGATCGACTCTACGGAGCGAGATGTTGTGATCAAGAGGGAGAGAATCTCGATCCCGGCAATCCCATATTCGGGGATGGTCAACGATGAGGGTATCGCATATATGAACCATTCGGACTTCACAGAGGGGGGATTTGAGCAGATGCGCAAGGCGCTCAAGGCGCTTGAGGAGCAGGGAATGAGCTCTCTTATTTTGGATTATCGTGGCAATGGAGGTGGAATCATGCAGGAGGCGATCAAGGTGCTTTCGCTCTTTGTGCCCAAAAATAGCGAGGTGTTGAAGATCAAGGGGCGTCGCGACTCTACTATATATAGAACCTCAGCGGAGCCGTTGTATCCCGATATGCCGATCGCGCTTCTGATCGATGGAAATTCGGCATCGGCCTCGGAGATCGTTGTGGGGGCGATGCAGGATATGGATCGTGCGGTGTTGATTGGTCAGCGTAGCTTTGGTAAGGGGTTGGTTCAGAGCACTTTGCCAGTTGGCTTTGACTCATATTTGAAGCTTACCACAGCGCGCTACTATATCCCATCGGGCAGATGTATCCAAGAGGTTGACTACTCGGATCATAGCGCAAATCGTGCGACGGGAAAGGTGGCCGATTCACTTCGACGTGAGTTCCAGACTGTGGGAGGTCGCAAGGTCTATGACGGAGGGGGTATCAAACCCGATATCGAGATAGATCCGGAGTATGTAAGTCGCTTTGCAGCAACGCTATATGCCAAGGGTATAATTGAAGAGTGGGGTGCGGAGTACTATCGCAAGAACTACAAAAGCGAGATGGATATCGACTCTTTCGACGTTACGGAGAGTGATTTCGAGCAGTTCAAAGAGCTGGTGGCAACCAAAGAGTTGGATTATAAATCGCAGACTAGCCACGCTATAACAGCGTTGGAAAAGGCGGCAGAGGAGGATCGCAACGAGGAGTTGATGGAGGAGTTGAAGAGTGTGAAGGAGCGATTAAAGGATGATACGGAGAGTAATTTGGAGCGCTACAAAAGAGATATTATGCGATATATGCGTCAGGACGCGGTGTTGCGCAGAGGGTATGCTGATGGAGTTATTCGCAACTCGTTATCGCGAGATAGCGTTGTGTTGCGCGCTGTCGAGTTGCTTAGTTCACCGACCCAGATGGCGGAGATACTCACACAAACCCAGATAGAAGAGTAAATTGTAATCAATGAAGGAGTTCTTCAGGACAAATATGTGGAGGCTGCATCAGCTATGGCAGGTCAATCGCAACACGACACTCGTTGCGTTGGCTCTGATCTTTGTTGTCATGTCGCTATATACCACCTCGCAGATGGCGCGCAGCCTACGCGAGAAGGAGCTCCATGAGGTGCATCTGTGGGTGAGCGCGATGGAGCAGATGAGTCGAGCTGTTGCGCTGGAGCGGCTTCCTTCGGCGTTGGATATCGCCAATACGCGCCAAAATATCCCGTTTATAGTGTTGGATGATCAGATGAAGGTGATTGCGTCTCATCTGGTGAATAACGATATTTTGAACCACCCGGATCGCCTACGTATCCAGATACAGAGGTTTATCGATGAGAATCAACCAATAGTCTTTCAGCAGATGTGGAGCGACGAGAAGTATATGCTTTTCTACGGTTCGTCGGCACTTTTGCGACGGCTCTACTACGTCCCGATTACCCAATTTTTGGTCACTTTTATCTTCTTTATGTTGGCATATGTGGCGCTGCACACCTCCAAGCAGGGTGAGCAGGATCGAGTCTGGGTGGGTCTCGCGAAGGAGACAGCACACCAATTGGGGACACCAATCTCCTCGCTTATGGGGTGGATCGAACATCTGCGCGATGAGAATGTTGACCCGACGGTGGTGGATGAGATGACGCGCGATCTGACACAACTCATGAAGGTGACCGACCGTTTTTCGAAGATCGGATCCGATACACCGCTCTCGCCAGCCAATGTCAATGAGGTTGTTGGGGGTGTGGTGCGCTACTTTAGGGGGCGTATTCCGCGAAGTGTATCGCTCAACTATGATGGATTGTCGATGGCTCCTGTTCAGGCAAATTTGAATGCGACGCTCTTTGAGTGGGTGATTGAGAATATGCTCAAAAACTCGTTGGATGCGATGCAGGGTAAGGGGGATATCACCGTTAGCATACGAGCTACGGATAATAATATCGATGTGGATGTGAAGGATACGGGGCGCGGAATCCCAAAAAATTCGTGGCGCAAGATCTTCGAGCCGGGATTCACCACCAAGACACGAGGTTGGGGTTTGGGGCTCTCACTTTCGAGACGTATTGTGGAGGAGTATCACAATGGTCGTATCAGTGTCGTAGATTCTCAGATCGGGGTGGGGACGACCATTCGGATCTCGCTAAAACGTATCTTTGAGTGATGAATCTCCTCTCTACATTTGTCGATACTCTGTCGCGTGAGGAGACAGCTCTCCATATTTTTGGGGAGCATAGTGTGCGAGCGGTAGGCGCTGAGGAAGCTCTTGTGGGAGGTCACACGGTGGCTTTGAGCGAAGATCCGCTCTATCAGATCATGGTGTTGGTATTTCTGTTGTTCTATTTTGTCTGGATCTATGGATATTTCAATAAGCGGGGTTTTAAATCCTTCGTGGGCACGGCATCGGCATTTGAAACCAACCGCGAGGAGGGAGTCCATACGGGCGCAAGTCGCCGTAGGGTGGGAGATGTTGTGCTGTTGTGGAGCTTGATTATCGGGGTTTTTCTGCTCTTTGTAACCAAACTTGTGGAGGTTGCCGAAGGGGTTGCCTTCGCGCTATTCCCCCATTTGGTGGAGGGTGAGGGGGTCACTATGCAGATCGCGCAGGTGGGGCTAGATAGGTGGATGATGACCATTGTGATTGGCTTCTTCGGCTCTATGTTGTGGTCGATCGGGGTGTTATATGTTGCGGATCGATTGTCGCGAAGTGGGACAATTTTTCGCGCTATTTTGGAGCTGCGAAGCAAGATGTTGCTCTATTCGGTGATCTATCTCATGCCATGCGTCTTGCTCTGTGCCTTTGGGGCTTACGACTCGTTGCGCTTCTATTTGGCATTAATTATGGTTGTAATATTCACTTTAGGATACTTAATTCGTAGTTTTTTACTCTTTCAATCGAAAAAAATTTCAATATTGCTCTGGATTTTGTACCTTTGCACCGTCGAGATCTTTCCAGCCACTCTGGTGTGGTCGATCTTTACGCGTAGTTAAAAATAAAAAAGAATATATTTGTGGCGTTGAATATTCAAAAAGTATTGGTTTCGCAACCAGAACCAGCAGTTAAGGAGAAGTCTCCATTCTATGATTTTTCAAATAACTTTAATGTCGCTATCGACTACCACCCACTGATCAAGGTCGAGGGGGTCTCTCTAAAGGAGTTTCGCGCTCAGAGAGTCGATGTATTGCAACATACCGCTGTGATCTTTACCTCGCGAACCACGATAGATAGCTTTTTTCATATCTGTGAGGAGACGCGTGTGACAGTTCCAGAGGGGATGAAATATATCTGTCAGACGGAGGCTGTGGCGCTCTATCTTCAGAAATATATTGTCTACCGCAAACGCAAAATCTCATTTGCAGATGGTAGCTTCAAGGGGCTTGTCGAGGCTATAGTCAAAAATCGTAATGAGAAGCTGCTCCTTACACTTAGCGAGCCACACAAACCAGAGTTGCCAGAGGCGTTGACTCAATTGGGGCTCAACTTCACGGAGGTTATCTTGGCGCGTACCGTATCTGCGGATATGACGGGGATCGATGTGGAGAGCTACAATATCGTTGCGCTCTACTCACCATCCGATGTCAAGGCGCTTGTCGAGAGCTTCGAGGGCAAGAAGTTGCCGATCGTCTCGGTCTTTGGTCGCGCGACGCTCGCAGCAGCGTTGGAGGCAGGGTTGAGTGTCAAGGCTATGGCGCCAACGCCTGTAGCACCTTCGATGGCTAAAGCTGTTGAGTTGCTCACCCAGAAGCTCAACAAAGGCGAGGAGGTTGCCGATGTGGAGATGGAGGATGACAAGACTAAGGAGGAGTTCCTAAAGACGCAGCAGTCAAAGTTGGCGAAGAAGCCACGTGCACGTGTCGTAAAATAATGAGTAACGAAGAGCATCCATATAGCCTGCCACGCGAAGAGCGTTTGAGGGGTCGCACAGCGGTCTCTAGACTCTTCACAAAGGGGCAGTCGGGCTTTGTATTCCCTATTCGATATGTGTGGTGTGAATCTGAATCGGAGGGGGCGAGCAGCGTGCTGTGCACCGTGCCGAAGAAGTTTCATAAGCGGGCTAACAAACGAAATCTGCTTCGTAGGCGTGTGAAGGAGGGGTATAGAGTCCAAAAATCGCTGCTTGGGGAGTCGGGTAGTGGAGTTAATTTAGCGCTGATCTACTCGACAAAGGAGAATCTGGAGTATAGCCGCATAGCAAAATCGGTCGCTAAGATCCTAACTTTGATCGAGAGTGAGCGAAGTTCTCAAAATCAAGATATGTAGAGATGAGTTGGACGGATGTAAGAGCCATAGTAAAGAAGATCATGATCATGCCACTTCTGGCGGTGGTCTACTTCTATCGGTATTGCATCTCCCCCTACACACCCCCATCGTGTCGATATACCCCCACTTGTTCGCAATATGCACTTCAGGCGCTGCGCAAGTATGGGGCGTTCAAAGGGTCGTGGCTCACGATAAAACGTCTCGCACGCTGTCACCCTTGGGGAGGTAGTGGGTATGACCCTCTGCCATGAGCTAGGCCAAATAATATGTAATTCGGTCGGCGTAAATTGTGATAATCATGAAATTTTTACTATATTTGCCTAACTGTACCTTATATTAAGGAGAGGGGTAAAATATAATATTATTTTTTGAGATGTCACAAAAAGAGCTATTTAATTTCGCTGCCGAGAGCAGCAGCAAAGCATATGTAGAGGGTAAAATCTACCCAGATATCAAGGTTGGAATGCGCTCAATGGAGCTGCAAACTGGCGAGTCGATGCTTCTTTACGATACAACAGGTCCATATACGGAGGAGAATTTCACACACGATATAGAGAAGGGATTGCCCGATCTACGTAGTGGGTGGATCGCTGAGCGAGAGGCTAAGGATGGGTTCAAGACTCAACTTTGGTATGCTCGTAACGGAGTGATTACTAAGGAGATGGAGTATGTGGCAATCCGCGAATCACAAGGGGCTGAGACCTCTATCACTCCAGAATTCGTCCGCCAATCAATCGCCGAAGGTCGTGCAATCCTTCCATCGAACAGATGCCACAAAGAGTGTGAGCCGATGATCATTGGCCGCGATTTCTTTGTGAAGATCAACGCTAACATCGGAAATTCAGCTCTTGGATCTAACATCGAGGAGGAGGTTGAGAAGGCGCTGTGGGCTATCCGTTGGGGTGCTGACACGGTGATGGATCTCTCAACTGGACTCGATATCAACGCGACACGCGAGGCGATTCTTCGCAACACGCCGGTGCCAATCGGTACTGTGCCGTTGTATCAAACTTTGGAGAAAGCTGGCGGAAAGGTGGAGAACTTGTCGTGGGAGCTGTTCCGCGAGACGTTGATCTATCAGTGTGAGCAGGGAGTGGACTACTTCACGATCCATGCAGGACTTCTAAATGAGCACGTGGAGCACGCTATAAAACGTGTTACGGGAATCGTCTCGAGAGGTGGTTCGATCATGGCGAAGTGGATGAAATTGAACAATGCTGAGAACTTTTTATATACCCATTTTGAGGATATCTGTCTGATCCTCAAGGAGTATGACGCAGCTTTCTCGCTGGGAGATGGACTTCGTCCGGGATCAATTGCAGATGCCAATGACACCGCTCAATTTGGTGAGTTGAAGGTCTTGGGAGAGCTTACGCAGATCGCGTGGAAGCACGATGTGCAGGTGATCATCGAGGGGCCGGGACACGTTCCTATGCACAAGATCAAGGAGAATATGGAGCTTCAGGAGGAGTGGTGTCATGGTGCGCCATTCTACACTTTAGGCCCTTTGGTGAGCGATGTTGGAGCTGGATATGACCACATCACCTCGGCAATTGGAGGTGCGATGATCGCATGGTATGGCACAGCAATGTTGTGCTATGTGACTACAAAAGAGCACCTTTCGCTTCCAAACAAGGAGGATGTAAGAGAGGGTGTGATCACCTATAAAATCGCGGCACACGCGGCAGATATCGCCAAAGGACATCCGGCAGCGCCACTTCGTGATTTGGAGATGAGCAAGGCGCGATATTCGTTCCGTTGGAGGGATCAGTTTAATTTGAGCTATGACCCAGCTCGCGCTCGCAAATTCCACGCTGAGATGATCAAGGAGGAGGGTGCTGACAATGAGTATTGCTCGATGTGTGGCCCGGACTTTTGCGCTATGCGAATCACTCGTTCGATCAAAAATGAGGAGTAACTATAACAATCTAAATACAAAATAAAATGGCTAGATTCAGCAAAACAGAGGTGATGGCAGCGATCGCTGCAACTGGCATTGTACCAGTATTTTACAACAAAGATGCAGAGGTATCGAAGAGCGTTCTTAAGGCGTGCTACGATGGTGGAATTCGAGTTTTTGAGTTCACGAATCGCGGAGATTTCGCCTCTGAGGTCTTTATCGAGTTGATCAAATTCGCCGCTAAGGAGTGTCCGGAGATGATCCTTGGAATTGGTTCGATCGTCGATGCTCCTACGGCAGCATTATATATGCAGTATGGCGCGAATTTCGTTGTTGGTCCTTACCTCAATGCCGAGGTAGCGAAGGTTTGCAACCGCCACTTGGTGCCATATACACCGGGATGTGGATCGGTTACCGAGCTAGGTTATGCGCAGGAGTTGGGATGTGATTTGACAAAGGTCTTCCCTGCAGGAAATGTCGGAGGTCCATCGTTCATCAAAAATGTAATGGCGCCACTTCCTTGGTCGAATATCATGGCTACAGGCGCTGTAGAGCCGACTGAGGAGAATCTCACAGCGTGGTTCAAGGCTGGTGTATATTGTGTTGGTATGGGTTCACAGCTCTTCCCAGCCGATGTCTTGAAGGCTGGCGATTGGGCAAAGGTGACAGCGATGTGCGAGAAGGCACTTGCGATTGCAGCTAAGGTTCGCTAGGTAACTTTGGTAGAGTATTAATAGTATTGCGGGATCCTGAATTAGCTTCAAGATCCCGCGATATTTTTTATGACTATTTTAGAAGTGGCTAACCTCGCGCCCGACAATTGCCGAGAGTAGTGCGTTGGCTGCCGAAGAGGCGCCAATGCGGAAATACTCTGGCGTGAGCCACTCTTCGCCCAAAATCTGCTCGACAATCGTGTAGTACAGTGCGGCATCCTCTGGTGTGCGAACACCTCCGGCTACCTTGATTCCAACCTTTTCGCCCGTCGCCTCGAAGTGATCCTTGATCGCATGACACATCACAAGAACCGCCTCTGGAGTCGCTGAGACTGCGGTTTTACCCGTCGAAGTCTTGATGAAATCGGCTCCTGCCTCCATCGAGATCATCGATGCATCGTAGATCTTCTCCACGCTCTTCAACTCTCCCGTTTCGAGGATCACCTTCAATGTCGCCCCATCATCAGCGCCACACTCATGGCGCAAAAGCTCCAACTCGCTCTGCGCCTCATCGTAGTTGCCCTCCAAAATCTTACCCACCGAGATGACAACATCGATCTCATCAGCACCGCTCTCGATCGCCATCGCAACCTCCAATGCCTTCACCTCCATAAAGGTTTGAGAGGCTGGAAATCCTGCGGCAACACTCGTGATGCGCATGGGTGATCCATCCACAACAAGTCCAATACTCTCCACAAATGGAGGGTAGACACAGATAGATGCAACATTTTTTAGATCGGGGAACGCCTCATAAAAGGCCATTGTACGATCCGCCAATGCGCGTACCGAACTCTCGGTGTCGCATGGTGTGAGGGTTGTTAGATCGACTGCCGATAGGCACATCGCGTAGACCTCTACTCTCTCATTTTTTGTGGCAACTGATTTTATATCAGATAGTTGCCTTGTTACATCTGCTGTTGTGATCATTGTTGTAAATTTTTGTGTTTCTACTCGTTTAGAACTTTAATCTGCTGCTGTACCGACTCCTCGTGGATAGCCTCCAAGATCGTTTTCACGAACTTATCGTCCATCTTCATCGTTGCTGCCGATGCTGCGCGGCTATCCAAAATCTCCTCGTAGCGACCTGCCTGAAGAACTGGCATATTGTGCTCCTTCTTAAATGTTCCGATCTCACGTGAGATACGCATACGCTTGCTTAGTAGCTCCAAAAGTGCGCTATCTAGATCATCGATCTGCTTACGCAACTCGCCCAAATCCTCTGTCGTAACCTTTGTCTCACGGATAACCAACTCCGCAAGCATCGCCTTCAACTCATCTGGTGTCACCTGCTGCGAAGCATCGCTCCACGCGTCACATGGGTTGCAGTGTGACTCGATGATCAAACCGCTAAAGCCCAGATCCATAGCCTGTTGCGAAAGTGGCTGCACCAATTTGCTATCTCCGCTGATGTGGCTCGGATCGCAGAAGATCGGAAGATCTGGCATTCTACGACGTAGCTCGATTGGAATTGCCCATTGTGGTTGGTTACGGTAAATCGTCTTGTCGTAAGCCGAGAATCCGCGGTGGATAGCTCCGATGCGACGGATTCCTGCGTTGTAGATACGCTGCATTCCTCCGATCCAAAGCTCCAAATCTGGACTCACCGGATTCTTCACCAATACCGGGATGTCAACTCCGCGCAAAGCATCCGCTACCTCTTGAACGGCAAAAGGGTTGGCTGTAGTACGTGCACCGATCCATAAAAGATCAACACCGCCCTTAAGTGCCTGATATACATGCTCTGCCGTTGCCACTTCAGTTGAAGTTAGCATTCCTGTCTCGAGCTTCACGCGACGTAGCCACTGTAGACCCTCCTTGCCGATTCCCTCGAATCCGCCCGGTTTGGTACGTGGCTTCCAGATTCCTGCGCGGAAGATCTTCACGCCAGCCTCTGATAACATTTTTGCTGTGCTAAGTACCTGACCCTCAGTCTCGGCACTACACGGTCCTGCGATGATCTGAGGACGTGCTGCCTCTAGCTCAGGGAATAAAATTGGGTTTAATTCTTTCATTGTTTTTATGTTTTAATTGTATAATTATTAATATTAATTAGCTCCGCGGCGAGCACGCCGCCCACCGGAGGCAGTTGTTGATGTTTCATTCGCTCTCTCTGTAAAAAGGCGATTTTCAATAAAAATCGCACAGAGAGCGCTATAAGTTTATGTTTAACCCGAGATTTTGCATTCTGCAAAATTCGGGGGATCCCGCATCAAGTGCGGGATGACGAGTGTGAAGAGGGAGGGCGTTTTGATGGAACTGCCTCCGGCGGGCGGCGTGCTCGCCACTGAGCTAATTAAATATTAGTAGCCACGATTCTCTCCAACGCCTCCTCCATGCGCTCCTCCGTTGCACACAGCGAGATACGCACATATCTGTCACCCTGCGATCCGAAGATAAATCCCGGAGTGATAAAGACTCTAGCGCCATCTAACACCTTGTCACACAGCGTCTCAGAGTTTACCTCACCCTCTGGAATTCGTCCCCAAAGGAACAATCCAACCTGCGCAGGGTCGAACGTGCATCCCAGCTGATCCATGATCTTAGCGGCAATGACACGTCGTTTTCCATACATCTCATTGAGATCGCGATACCAATCATCACCCAACGACAACGCCTCGACAGCCGCCTGCTGCAATGGCTTGAACATTCCCGAATCGACATTGCTCTTAACGCGTAAGATCCACTCCACGAATGTGGCGTTTGTCGATAACATTCCAATTCGCCAACCTGCCATATTCATGCTCTTACTCAATGAGTTAAGCTCTATGCAACACTCCCTAGCCCCCTCGATCTCCAAAATTGATTTGGGGGCAGGGTTCAAAATCAAGCTATATGGATTGTCGCACACCACAACGATCGAGTGTTTGCGCGCAAAGACGACTAACTTCTCATAGAGCTCATACGTTGCATTTGTCCCCGTCGGCATATTCGGGTAGTTGACCCACATCAGCTTGATCTTCTCTAGTGGCAACCTCTCCAACGCCTCGAAGTCGGGCATCCATCCGCTTTGCTCCGATAACTCATAGGTAAATAGCTCAGCTTGAACCAATCGGCTCACCGACGAATAGGTCGGGTAGCCCGGATTTGGAACTAACACGCCATCGCCCGGATTCAAAAATGCCATCGAGATATGCATAATACCCTCCTTTGATCCGATGAGCGGCATGATCTCGGTCGTGGAGTTAAGCTCCACACGATATCGTGCATTGTACCACTTTGACATCGCTTCGCGAAGTTCTGGGATACCAACATACGATTGATACGAATGGTTGTTATCCTGCTTACTCTCAGCACATAACCTCTCAATCACACTCTCATGTGGTGGGCGATCTGGCCCTCCCACACCTAGAGAGATGATGTCGAGACCCTTTCCATTAAGCTGCGCGATCTCGCGTAACTTCTTCGAGAAGTAGTATTCACTAACCTCTTGGATTCTCTTTGCAGGTGAAAAATTCATCTTTTGTTTTTTATTTTTTATTTTGCCGTCATCCTGAACTTGATTCAGGATCCCTAATTATGGGTTGCGTGTGACAATACTTCGCGGGATCCTGAATCAAGTTCAGGATGACGGGTGTGTAATTCAGGATCTACTGTGGGTTTTCGCAGCGAACATACTCGCCCAGACTCTTAATGTAATTTGTTAGTGGGCGAATAGCCTCGATCGCTTGAAGGTATCTCTCGAAAGATGAGAACGTTAGGTCGATATAGAATTTGTACTCCCACTCGACACCCACGATCGGCATGGATTGGATCTTCGAAAGATTCAGATCGTAGAACGATAGAATTGTTAAAACCTTTGACAGCGCGCCCGACGTGTGGGCAAGTGTAAATACGATCGACGCTTTGTTGATCTTCTCTTTGTCGACCATCTGCGGTGCTTTGTGCTCTGGTGCGAGGATCAAAAATCGGGTGAAGTTGCGTTTGTTGGTCTCGATGCCTCGCTCTAAAATCTTCAGCCCATAGAGATTTGCCGCCAACTCGCCACATATCGCGGCATGAGCATGAAGGCTATTCTTCGCTATCTCCATCGCGCTTGACGCGGTATCTCCTCTCTCGACAACCTTGACATCGGGGTATTGACCTAACCATTTTTGGCACTGCATGAGAGCGATCGGGTGAGAGTTAACCTCCTTGATATCAGCGATTTCAGCATCTGGTAACACCGCCAACATATGCTCTATGCGGATCTTCTGCTCACCGATAATCTGCATATTGCTCTCGCTCAACAGCTCATGGTTTTGGAGCAATGCGCCAGCAATTGTATTCTCGATCGCCACGATTCCCAGCAACGTATCATCCTCTGCCAATGCAGCGAACTCCTTTGTGAATGATTCGCATGGAACGATCTCGATCTGCTCCTCGCGGAAATATTGACGTGCCGCCTGTTCGTGGTAACACCCTGCTATACCCTGTATTGCTACTTGTTTCATTGGTTCAATATCTTAAAATAAAAAATCCCGCCACAATCGGGCGGGATTTTATGTTTGCTATACTCTTATCTACACATACATAACTGCCCGCCCCTTTTGCCAAAAAAGAAGTAAAAGAAGTAACCAAAATAATATGTGTTCATATTTGTCATATTCTCGTCGTTTTTAAAACGTGTGCAAATATAGCTAAAAATAATTTATATATGCAAATATTTTTTGTTAAAATGTTGTTTTAAATAAGAGAAACGTAGTTTCTCTCTACTTGCCATTGAAGGTGTTCATCGTATTCGCTGTCCCTGCCGTTGCGAAGCTGAGTATCGCTTTGCCAAAGTGCGTTAACCTATCTGGCATCGCCTTCAGCTCCTCATCGTCCCACTCGCCCAAGACATAATCCACCTGATGTCCCTTCGCAAAGTCACCACCTACGCCAAAGCGGATACGTGGATATTGATCCGTCCCGAGCAGCTCCGTGATGTTGCGCAACCCATTGTGTCCGCCGTGACTCCCCTTCTGTCGCATTCGGAATGTGCCATATGGAATCGCGATATCATCCGAGATGATCAAGATATTCTCGATCGGAATCTTGAGAGCCTCCATCCAATAGCGCACCGCCTTGCCCGAGAGGTTCATATATGTCGAGGGTTTGAGCAGCGTGATCGCCCGACCCTTATGTTTGAGCTCCGCCACATCGCCATATCTCTGGGATGAAAACGAAATGTTGGATGCCTCAGCTAAGGCATCCAACACTTTGAACCCAATGTTGTGGCGAGTATTAGCATATTCGTAGCCAATATTTCCCAATCCTACAACTAGGTATTTCATAATTTTTTAGTATTGATTCGTTACCGAACTTACGTACATAAAATTTGATTTGTATGTCAGTTTTGGTGCTTCGCGCAGGCTTTGAAAGCGGAGCGTACTAAAGTACGTGAGCATTTCAAAGGCAAGCGAAGTGCCGAAAATGGCATGCAAGGCAAATTTTACTAGCCCTGTTGCTGCTGAGCAGATCTAGTCGCACGAGTAACACGAACCGCACAAACCGCTGTAGTAGCAGGAGTTACGAACTTCACGTTCTCAACTGCTAGGTCACCAACGAAGATTGTCTTACCAAGCTCCAACTCAGTAACGTCAACTACGATCTCATCTGGAAGGTTAGCCTCCAATGCGTTAACAACCAACTTACGAGCTGAAAGTGCCAACTTACCTCCGACCTTAACTCCGGCTGCTGTACCATCCAAACGTACTGGAATAGCGATAGATACTGGCTTACCCTCGATCACGCGGAAGAAGTCGATGTGAAGGATCTGCTCGCGTACTGGGTGGAACTGAACGTCACGAAGTACCGCCTTCTCGATCTTACCGTCGATGTTAAGCTCTACGATGTATGAGTTTGGAGTGTAGATAAGCTGCTTAAGCGCCTTCTCTTCAACAGAGAATGTTACAACATCGCCACCACCATAAACTACGCATGGTACAAGACCCTCACGACGAACTGACTTAGTAGCCTTCTTACCAAACTCTGGACGAGCTACTGCTGAAATTTGAATTGATTTCATTTCTTTATTTTTTTTAATGTTTCCACCGGTGGTACTCACGCCAAACTTTTCGTATGCGCCCATAGCCACCTGATTTTGGCTGCAAAGGTAGTGATTTATTTTATCTTTGCAAAGGAAATCGATAAATTTATCATCTTCACCCTATCGCACTCCGCTCGCCTTGAGGTATTTGGAGTATGCGATACGTTGCGACGATGAGGCTTCGACAAGCTCGCTCATCGCCTTTTGCCATAGCGCCTGCGACTCCAAATAATCCGCCAATGTCTCCATCCCAGCGCTATATTGGCTCTTCGAAAGGCGCATATTCTCCTCCGCCTGCGAGAGTGAATACTCCATCAGCGAAACCTCCAAAATAGCCTCCTCATAGCTATGAATCGCCTGCATCAGCTCCAGAGTCATGCGTTGCGAGAGCTCCTCGAATTGGTTGCGCGCAACCTCCACTTCGCGTCTGGCGGCAGAGGTTTTACGTCGCCCTTCGCCCCAATGGAAGATCGGAACATTGATCATCACACCCCCCGAAAAGGTTGGTGTATTGAAGATTACATCGCCATTGAATGTGCCGCCTTGCAGATATCCACCCCCAAGAACCGCACTCACCGATGGTAGGAATTCGCTCTGCGAGATCTTCGCCTCCAACTGCTTCGCCTCGATCTGCTGCTCTAGGATCGAATACTCCGGGCGAGAGGTGATATCTAGCTCTCGCGATGGGATCACCTGATCCGTATTGAACTCATCCACAAGCTCTATGTCGCGTGTCGAGAGGGGCAATCCAACGGCATAGCAGAGGTTCATCTTCGAGAGTCGCAATCCGTTCTCCGCCTTTTGGCTCTGTAGCTTCGCCTCGTTGAGTTGCACCTCGACCTTCATTACGTCGTTGCGTGTGGCCATCCCAACACTCTGTGCATTGGATATTTGGCGATGAAACTCCGCCACTACCTCTTCGTATTTGCGTGCTGCCGCCACCATATCGTCGAGTTTGAGCGTGGTATAGAACGCTTCGTCTGCCGCTATAATTACCTCTGCCTCTGTGAGTTGTCGATTTAGTTGAGCAACCGAGACGCCCACTCCGGCTAGCTTAATAGCGTTCGAGATCTTACCTCCCATATAGATCGGCTGGGTCAAACGTGCCGAGGCGAGAAAGAACGACCCCATGTTAACATCGAAAACCATATCGGGCATATAGGCGTATTGGCCGAAGATATATGACCCATCGGGAGCTACCCCCGTAATGTTTGGGATCAGCTCGCCAGTGGTTGCATCAGGGGTGAATGTTGGTAGGTATCCGCCCTCGATAGTCTCCGAAAATGATGCTGTTGAGTAGAGATAACCACCTGTGAACGAGAGGTTTGGCAGGTTATTTGTCTTGTATGCCGCCAACATATCCTCCGACGCGGCTATCTTTTCATCGCTCGATTTGAGGGTGAAGTTGTTCTGCAACGCCATCTCGCGACAATCGCTCAGCGTCAGTCGCGGCTGTGCCGATAGCTCCATCACTGTACAGAGCAGTAGCGCTATGTATATATAGGTATGTCTCATTATTGTATCTTAATTTTGAAAAATATAGAGTATAAAATCGGGATGAAGATTAGCGTAACAAGTGTTCCCACGAATAATCCCCCCATGATCGTTGCGGCCAAAGAGCCAAACATCGCATCGGGTAGAAGCGGAATCATACCCAATATCGTGGTGAGCGAGGCCATCATGACGGGTCTAAAACGGCTGTCGGAGCTCTCCAAAAGCGCCTGCATAGGCTCTTTGCCATCGTTAATCTGCATATAGATTTCATCCATCAGCACCACGCCATTCTTGATCATCATTCCGATCAATCCCAACACTCCACAGATCGCCACGAAGCCAAATGCCTTGCCCGAAACAGCCACTCCAAAGACCGCTCCCACAAAGAGTAGCGGTACGCATAGCATGATAATCAGCGGTTTACGATAATCCTTGAAGAGCAGAATCAGAATTCCGATCATCAGCACAATCGCAAGTGGCAGGTTCGCAAAGAGATACTTCATCGACTTGCTCTTGGTCTCATACTCGCCATGCCAATGGAGCGTGTAACCAGCCGGAAGATCAATCGCCTCGATCTGATCCTTGATCTGCATCCGCGCATTCTCCGCTCCCACCCCGAACCTGGGGTTTGCCTGAGCGCGCATTGCTCGCTGACCATTATATCTAATCACCTCTGGATCCTCCCATTTGAGCTTGATGGAGTTGATCGCTTGGCTAAGTGGGGTGGTGGCAAGGATATGTGAAATAACATCCTGCTCCGAGATCGCTCCCGACATAAGTCCCTGAATTGTAGTTCTGTCCACTCCACGAATTGATGGCATTATGGCGAATATTGGGGCGCTCTCCAGCGACTCGATCGGATCTCCATTTTTATCCACGCACTTCACAACGATCGTCTCGCTATCTTGTCCAGTATAGATCTTTCCCGTCGGGATTCCATCCGTCGAGGCGAGGATCGAGAGGGCAACATCTTGGCGCGAGAGGGATAGTTCGCGTGCGATGGCTTGGTTGTAGTCAATCTCCAACACAGGGGATGGGCGATCCCAATCTGAGGTGATGAGGGTTATATCGTCGCACGCCTCCATAATAGCCTGAGCCTGAGCGGTTAAATCGCGCAATATAGCTGGGTCAGCACCGGTGAATGTCGCCTCGATCGGGAATTTATTGTACATCAAATTGTAGCGTTTCACGCGTGCGTAGGCTTGCGGATAGTTATCCGTGAGGTATTGTTGCAGCTCCTCCATTGCATCGACCAGCGACGCCTCGTCCTTGAAATCAACGATCAGATCGCCATAGGTGAGCGATGGAGTCGCGATGCTTCGCACCAGATTATATCGGCTCGGAGTCGCTCCTACTGAGGTAGTTACGTGGGTGATATCCTCGCGCGAAAGCAGATACTGAGCTATCGAATCGAGATCCTTGCGTGTCTTTTCCGAGTCGTTGCTCTCGTTGAGCTTATACTCTATGTAGAGCTGATTGTAGGTCAAATCGGGGAAGAAGCTCTGCGGAAGTCGAAGATATAGCCATCCGCTGACTCCAACCAAAATGAGCGCTCCCACCACCGCGATGGCTCGATTCTTAAGCGACCACACTAGACAACTCGCCATTGCGCGCTGCGTGAAGCTCCGCCTCTTCTCCTTTGGCTCGCCCTTTTTGCGCGGCTTCAACATCAATCTCGCCTGAAGCGGAACCATCGTAAGCGACAGAATCCAACTCAGAAGTAGCGAGACGGCGAGCACCACAAAGAGATCGCGAACATAGACTCCGGTGGTGTCGGGTGAGAGGAAGAGCGGCAAGAAGGCTAAAATTGCGATGAGTGTCGCCCCTAACAGAGGCATCGCGGTCTTGCGCCCTATCTCAGTCAAGTATTTGGTTTTCAGGCGTTTCTTGTTGATGTCGTTTAATATTCCATCCACAATCACAATCGCATTATCGACCAACATACCCATCGACAAGATAAATGCTCCCAACGATACACGTTGCAGAGTGCCATCGAACATATTGAGGAATAGCAATGATCCTAATACTGTGACTACCAATGTGATACCCAATAAAATACCACTCTTGATTCCCATCGCAAACATCAAAACCAAAATCACAATCGCGATAGACTCCACAAGGTTTATGATGAATGTATCGATCGCCTCCGCAACCCTCTCCGGCTGGAAGAATACCTTGTTGCACTCCACTCCGACGGGTAGCTGCTCAGCGCTTAGCTCCGCTAGTAGCGACTCGACCTGCGCCCCGATCTTCGTGATATCTGTTCCTGCGAGTGCCGAGATCGAGATTCCGATTGCTGGTTGACGATCGTAGGCCATCGAATTTCGGATCGGATCGGCATATGAGCGCTTGACGTTGGCTATGTCGCGAAGATATACTTGATCCCCTTCGTGACCCTGAATCAACAAATTTTCGAGATCCTCCGAGGTGCGGAATCTGTCATTTACATTTACTCTAATTCGCTGATCTCCAGATTTGTAGTAGCCCGAATAGACACTTTTATTCTGTCCTTGAACCGTCTGGATCACCTCAGCTGGAAGCACCCCTAAATTGGCCATCCGATCCTCAAATATCTCGATCTGGATCGTCGGCTGCAACACTCCATAGAGCTCCACCTTCGAGACCCCTGCAACACCCTGCACCTCGCGTTTGATCAGCTCTGCATAGTCGGCCAGCTCCTCATTCGAGAAACCATCGGAGGAGAGCGCATAGAACATTCCAAAGACATCTCCGTAACTATCAACCACAACGCTTGTCGACGCCCCATCGGGGAGTGTGCGCTGTGCATCGGAGATCTTGCGGCGCAATATATCCCAATATTGCTCGATCTCATCGTCGGGAACGGTGCTTAGGAGGTTGACTGTGATGATCGATAGGTCGGCATATGATCGGCTCTCGATCTTGTCGATCCCCTTCATCGTGTAGATCGCCTTCTCCAGCTTATCGCTCAACTGGAGCTCCACCTCGTAGGATGATGCACCGGGGTAGGTGGTCACCACAACCGCCTGCTTCACCGTGATTGAGGGATCTTCCAACTTGCTCATCTGGTCGTATGAGAAGATACCTCCGATGATGAGGATCGCCACAAGGTAGTATATTAATTTATCGTTGGCTAACGCCCACTTACTTATGTTCATAGCTATAAAATTCCTCCAACATTAGAATCTGACTTCGGCTCTAAAGGCAGTACGCTCTGCCCCTCTTTGAGCGACTGCACACCTGCCGTAACAACCACATCTCCAAGCTCCAAACCGCTTGTCACAATAGCGCGACCATCGGTCAATATCTCGCCAATGGTCACCTCTTGAAGTGTAACTTTTCCCGACTCCAAGAGCCATACTTTTGCCACTCCATCATGGTGCACAACGGCGCTAAATGGGATTGAGACTGCCCCTTGAACGATATCGCCATAGTGCAGAGATACCATCACCGACATACCGGGTGATAGTGTTGTACCATCCTCATTAGCCGTGAGTTGAAACCTCGCTTCGTAGAGCTGATTTAGATTTGCCTTGTGGGTTGTCCCGATGTGTTTTAGCGAAAACAATACCTCTGGATAGAGCTCGTTTTTAGCTGTTGCTGAGATCAATTCACCGCGTTTGATATACTCATTTGCCGGTATGTTGATCACCACCTCCGGAGCCGAAGATGAGACAATCGAGATGAGTGGCATACCTGCCGAGAGAGTCGCCCCTCGATCGAAATAGACCTTTTGGATATAGCCCGAGAATGGCGCTGTGAGTTTAGTGTCGGCCAGTGCGTTTTTGTGCGAGTTCAACTTCGCCTCGATCTGCTTTAGCCCATTGACCGCCTTATCGTAGTCATTTTCGGTCACGCTCTGCACCTCGTATAGCTGCACCACACGATCCACCTCGCCCTTTATTGCATCGTACTCCGCCTGAGTAGCAGCCAATTGTAGCTCATAATCGCGGCTATCCAGAGTGGCGATCACCGCCCCTTCGCGAACAAAATCGCCCGCCTTAACCGTGATGCCCTCGAGAACTCCCGCCACACGAAATGCGCGATTCACCTCCTCCGCAGCGACCACCTTGCCCGGATATATTGAACTATCGCTCGAATTTTCGACACTCTGTGCCGCCTCACACTTTACTCTTCGTGTCGACTCTGTAGCTTGTTGGGTATCAACACATGACGTTGCTATCGTGAGGAGTGCCACGATGAACCATAATCTAAATCTCATATATTTATTCATTTATTCATTTATTCTAATACATTTATTTAACGCAAAGGTAGTTATAAATAGTATGCGAAATACACTTTTTTCGACTAAAATTGGTCTAAATAACGCATAAGTTTTACTATTGAGTAGATCCACCCTCTGTTTTGAGGAGAGTTGTTAGTCACCCGACGAATTTTGAATAAGCGAGAAAAAAGGGGGATATTTCGATAAAATATTATGATTGGTCTATTTCGGGGTGTTGATTAATAATTTATTTTTACTTTTGTTACATAAAATATTACAAACGCAAAAGAAGTATGATAAAGATGAAAGCATGGAGATTTATGGCAGTGGTGGCACTTACCGCTACTGCGCTACAATCCAACGCCCAAGCTGACGGCAATTCGATGGTGATGAACCTAGATCAATGTCTGGATTACGCCAAAGAGAACAGCATCACGCTGAAGCAGGCACAGATAAGTGTCGACAACGCGGAGGTGGGTGAGTCAAATGCCAAGAGCGCATTCTTGCCTAGCCTATCGGCAACGGTGAGTCAGGGTTTCTCGAACTCACCATTTATATCGGGTGATAATCCTAGTAGCTACCAAGGTTCGGTGAATAAGAGTAGCTACAATGGTTCGTATGGAGTGGATATGAATATGACACTTTATAATGGTGGCGAAAACGCACTTAACTTGAAGCAGAGCCGTGTGAGCACCGAGATCGCGAAGTTGGGCGTTGCTCAACAGGAGGATATCTTGGAGATCAACATTGCGCAGCTCTATGTCGAGACCCTCTACTCGATCGAGCAGATCAAGGTGGTGGAGAGCAGTATTGAACTGAGCAAGAAGAGTTTGGAGCGCGGCGCAGCGATGAAAGAGGTGGGTAGCATCAATGAGGCTGACTATGCACTTTTGCAGAGCGCTGTTGCGAGCGATGAGTACAACTTGGTGGTGGCTCAAACATCACTAAGCAATAGATATGTGCAGCTTAAGCAGCTCCTCGAGATCTCGAACGACTCGACTTTGGAGGTCTCGGCAACCGAGATTTTGCAGAGCTCGTTGGATAGCGCAATCCCTTCAATCAATGAGGTTTATGTTGCAGCAATGGATATCCGTCCGGAGATCACATCGAGCACACTTAGCATCGAATCGGCACTGCTCGACGAGAAGATCGCAAAGACGGGATATCTTCCGACAGTCAACTTATCGGCTGGAATCGGAGTGAACCACCTTACGGGAAGCAACTACACATTCAACTACCAACTTAAGAACAACTATAGCAACTCTATAGGTCTCAATATTCAGATTCCGATCTTCAACAAATTTGCAACTCGCAACTCAGTTCTCATGGCGAAGAACGCTACTGAGTGGGCTAATCTGAACTACACAGATCAGACGAAGGAGCTATATCAAACAATCGAGACGCTTCACACCAATGCGATCAATGCACAATCGATGTATTTGGTCTCGAACAGCAAACTTCAAGCCTTGGAGAGGAGTTTGGAGCTCGTTACGGAGCAGTATAACGTGGGTGCAAAGAATATCATCGAGCTACTTACCGAGCAGGATGACCATCGTGTTGCATCGCAAGAGTTCTTGCAGAGCAAATATACGCTTATGTTGAATAAGGCGCTATTAGAGTATTATCAAACCGGGATTATAAAATTATAAAATATCATGACAAAAAAGGGAATTATATTGGGAGTATCGGCAGTTGTCGTAGCTGCTGGAGCAGCATACTTCTTTATGCCAAAATCTGCTGCATCATCTACTCCACAGTGGATCACATCAGCAATCGAGAAGGAGAATATCGTTAAGAGCATCACCGCAACGGGAACGATCGAGCCAGTTACGGTGGTCGATGTCGGAACGCAGGTGTCGGGTATCTTGACTACGCTTTATGTTGATTACAACAGCGTGGTTAAAAAGGGCGAGGTGATCGCAGAGTTGGATAAGAGCACGTTGATCCTCGATTTGCAGAGCAACAAGAACAATATGGCTGAGGCTAAGGCTCTTCTGGATTATGAGTTGGGAAATTACACCCGCTCGAAGAAGTTGTATGATAGCGGATTGATCTCGGATAGCGAGTATGAGTTGGAGCTATACAACTACACCAAGGCGCAGAACGACTATGCAGTTGCGAAGAATACCGTTGCACGCTCTGAGATCAATTTGGGATATGCAACGATCTACTCACCAATCGATGGTGTTGTCCTCTCGCGTGCGGTTGAGGAGGGACAGACTGTGGCATCTAGCTTTAGTACTCCAACGCTCTTCACTATTGCGGCGGATTTGACCGATATGCGTGTGATTGCTGATGTCGATGAGGCGGATATAGGTGATGTTGAGGAGGGTCAGAAGGTGACATTTACAGTGGATGCCTACCCTACGGAGACCTTCGAGGGATTTGTGACTCAGGTTCGTCAGGAGGCTATCATCGAGAGCAACGTTGTGACTTATGAGGTTGTGATCTCAGCTGCTAATCCGGATCTTAAACTTAAGCCGGGTTTGACAGCTAGTGTCGAGGTCTTTACTCTTGATGCTGAGTGTGAGTTGGTTGTGCCAGCTTCGGCATTGTCGTTCGACCCGGGATTTGATATGCCGGAGGATGGTTCAGAGGGCGGTGTGGGCGCTCCATCTGGTCAAGGTATGGGTCAAGGTGGTCCCGGAATGGGTGGCCCCGGCGGCATGATGGGTCAAGGAAAGAGCAAGGGTACACGTGCTCCTAAGACTGGAATGCAGACAATTTGGATTAAGAATGGCGATCTAATCGAGCCACGTCGAGTGGAGGTTGGAATCACAAATGGTATCTCAGCAGAGATTATCGGTCGTGATATCACGGTTCAAGATAGCGTTGTTTTGGGAATCGCCAATCCATCTATTTTGGAGAAGGCATCTGGCACAACAAATCCATTTATGCCACAGCGTCCGGGCAGTAAGCGCTAAAAGAGGAGGCAAATTATGAGCAAGAAAGTAATTGAATTAAAGAATATTAGGCGCTATTTCCAAGTCGGTGACGAACTTGTGAAGGCTCTACGAGGTGTCTCGTTTAGCATTGAGCAGGGTGAGTTTGTGACGATCATGGGTACGTCGGGAAGTGGTAAGAGTACGCTTCTCAATGTGCTGGGATGTCTGGATATGCCTACCGAGGGTGAGTTCTATCTGGATGGGATCTTGGTGCGAGGAATGAGTAGCAATAAGCGAGCGAATCTGCGTAACGAGAAGATCGGATTTGTCTTTCAGAACTACAACCTACTAGCAAAGACTACGGCACTAGCCAATGTCGAGCTTCCGTTGATGTACAACACAAAGTATTCGGCTAAACAGCGCGAGCAGATGGCGGCCGAGGCTTTGAAGGCGGTGAGCCTAGGGGATAGAATGTACCACAAGAGCAACCAGATGAGTGGAGGACAGATGCAGCGTGTGGCAATTGCGCGCGCGTTGGTCAATAATCCGGCGGTGATCTTGGCGGATGAGGCTACGGGAAACTTGGATACTCGTACATCGTTCGAGATCTTGGTGCTCCTGCAACGCCTTCACAAAGAGGGTAGTACAATCATCTTCGTGACGCACAACCCCGAGATGGCGGAGTACTCAAGTCGAAACATCGTTTTGCGCGATGGACTTGTCAAGAGCGATACGCGCAACGATAATGTAAGCAGTGCAAGTGAGGCTTTGGCGGCACTTCCTGTTGTGAACGAAGATTAATTGGAGGGTAAGTAAATTATGAATATATCAAACCTACTATCAATTGCCTTCAAGGCGTTGATAAATAATAAGTTGAGAGCATTCTTGACCGCTCTAGGAATCATCATCGGAGTTGCATCCGTGATCACGATGTTGGCCATCGGTCAGGGGTCGAAGGCGAGTATCAATGCGAGTATCAACGAGATGGGATCTAACATGATCATGATCCGTCCGGGAGAGGATGTTCGTGGAGGAGTTCGTCAAGAGGCCTCAGCGATGCAGACGCTCAAGATCGCAGATTTGGAGACTATCCGCAATAAGGCTGATCTATTGGCTAATGTGAGTCCATATGTATCGTCGTCGGGACAATACATCTCGGGTGCGAATAACTACCCAGCCTCGATCAATGGAGTCTCTCCGGAGTATCTGGATATCAGGCAGTTAAAGCTAAAGAGCGGAGCGATCTTCACCGATAGCGATATCCTTTCGGCAGCTAAGGTGTGTGTCATAGGAAAGACCATTGTCGACAACCTCTTCCCCGATGGTGAAGATCCGATTGGCAAGGTGATCCGTTTCAAGACTATCCCGATGCGTGTGATCGGAGTGTTGGAGGAGAAGGGTTACAACACGATGGGAATGGATCAGGATGAGATCGTCCTTGCGCCATATACAACCATCATGAAGCGTGTTTTGGCGATCACATATCTCAACCAGATCTATGCAAGTGCAGCAGATGAGACAAAGACCGACGAGGCGATTGAGCAGATCACATCGATACTTAGGGAGAATCACAATCTTGGAACAATGGCTCCGGATGACTTCAATATCCGTTCGCAGCAGGAGCTTGCGGAGATGTTGAATTCGACAAGTGGATTGATGACTACGCTGCTTGCGTGTGTGGCATCTATCTCGCTGATCGTGGGAGGAATCGGTATCATGAATATTATGTATGTCTCGGTTACGGAGCGTACCAAGGAGATCGGACTTAGAATGTCAGTGGGTGCTCGCGGAATCGACATCCTGACGCAGTTCCTTATCGAGGCACTTATGATCAGTATCTCGGGAGGAATAATAGGTGTGGCGCTCGGGTGCGGTGCCGCGTGGGGAGTGAAGTACTTCGCAAATTGGCCGATCCAGATCGAGAGTTGGACAATCATTCTATCGTTTGCCGTGTGTAGCTTCACAGGTGTATTCTTCGGATGGTATCCAGCGAAGAAGGCGGCGGCACTCAACCCAATTGATGCGATACGTTACGAATAAATTTGAGTCATGGTGGCGATTGAGACAAAATATAGAATCTATATACTAAACATAATCGGATGGTGCCTAATTCTAGGCATCACCTTTTTTTGGAGTGCACACTCGGGTAGTGAGGGGATCAATACTATTGGGGTTATGATTCTGATTCTCAATCTATTGCCGCTCATGTTGATCTACTCCGTAAATAACTTACTCTTCATCCCGAAGTATCTATTTCGGGATCGGAGGGCAGCGTTTTTTGTGGCGAATATTATTTTGCTATCTTTGCTGTTGGTTTTTAGCTACAAATATGGCAGGACGGATATCCTTAGAGCTCTAGGTTTTGATAACGTCAAGGCAGGGCCACCGAAGTCCGATCTCACCTTCCTTACTCGCGAGCTGATCAACTACATTCTGATGGTTGGTTTTGTCACCGCGCTACAACTCATGGGGCGACTGCAGCGGAGTGAGGAGGCGCTCAAAGAGGCGGAGAATGCGAGAATCAAGGCGGAGCTGACCAACTTGAAGAGCCAGATCAACCCTCACTTCTTGCTCAATACGCTCAACAATATCTATGCGCTTACGGCGATAGATTCGGAGAAGGCGCAAAAGACGATCAAGGAGCTGAGTCTGCTGTTGCGATATGTGCTCTATGAGAATAAGAGCGATAAGGTGCTGTTGGTCAAGGAGGTAGAGTTTTTGAAGAACTATATCGAGTTGATGCGAATACGCCTTACGGCCAATGTGCGGCTCAATGTGGAGTGTACACTTAGCGAGGATAGCGCGGCGCAGATCGCCCCACTAATCTTCATCTCGCTAATCGAGAACGCCTTCAAACATGGGGTCGACGCCAATAAACCGAGCTTTATCGATATTCATATCGAGCACAGAGCTGATGAGAGGGAGGTGATCTTGTCGATCAAAAATAGTAATAACGCGAAGCGCGATAATGATAAAAGTGGCAATGGCATAGGTCTCGATCAGGTGCGACGACGATTGGAGCTGCAGTATGAGGGGGCTTATGAGTGGGATATTACCGAGAGTGGCGAGCTCTATGAGAGTGTGTTAATCCTAAAAAATGTAGAGTGATGAAGTTAAAGACAATAGTTATCGATGATGAGCCCTTGGCATTGGGGCTTATCGAGAGTTATGTCTCTAAAACACCATTTTTGGACCATATCGCCTCGTTTTATAGCGGTGTTGAGGCGGTGCATAGTGGGCAGCTGGGAGATGCAGATCTGATCTTTTTGGATATTCAGATGCCAACACTCAACGGTCTGGAACTCAGCCGAATGGTTAACCCTCGAACAAGGATTATATTCACCACAGCGTTTGATCAATATGCGTTGGATGGCTTTCGTGTCAATGCGTTGGATTACCTGTTGAAGCCTATCTCATATCTAGATTTTCTGACCTCTGCAAATAAGGCGCTTTCGTGGTTCGAATTGGTCGATCGCGCTGAGGGGGATGGCGGTGAGCAGGAGATAGAGTCGATCTATGTTAAGTCCGATTATAAACTCTTGCGCATTGAACTCAATCGATTGGTCTATGTCGAGGGGTTGAAGGATTATGTTAAATTCTATGTTGAGGGAGAGCAGCATCCGATACTCTCTTTGATGAGCATCAAACGCGCGGTGGAGCTACTTCCCGAGCGTGATTTCATCCGTGTGAACCGCTCGTTTATCGTTCGAAAAGATAAGATTGGGGTTATTGAGCGGAGCCGGATTGTGATTGGCAATGTCTATATTCCGATTGGTGATGCGTATAAAGATGCGTTGCAAGGTTATCTGAAGATGAGAAGCCTGTAAAAGAGCGACTAACAAGGCGATTTTCGGCACTTCCCTTGACTCTCAAAGATTATAAAGAGAAACGAGGCTGTCCAAAAACGAAAGTTTGGACAGCCTCTGTTGTAGAAGTTGTATAAAAAGAGCAGTTTTTGGGCTTTGTGAAGTTGCTGAAAGCGGAGCGTACTTAGGTACGTGAGCATTTCAGTGACAAGGGAAGTGCAAAAAATGCCTTTTTAGACAGCTTCGTTCTTTGTATTTGGAAATCAGTCAATTACTCAATATTACGAACTCGTTTCTCCCAAGCCCATGTAGCGGCCAAAGTCTCCTCCAATTTGCGAGTAGCCTTCCATCCAAGCTCTGTGTTAGCCTTCGTAGGATCGCCCCAGATAGCTGTGATATCGCCCTCGCGACGTGGTGCGAATTTGTAGTTTACCTTGATGTCGTTGACCGATTGGAACGCTGTCAAAAGCTCCATAACCGATACTCCATTACCTGTTCCGATGTTATATACCTCATAATCAGCGGCTGACTTGCCACCCAACATACGCGCAACAGCTGCAACGTGAGCCTTCGCCAAATCCACAACATCGATATAATCGCGGATACAAGTTCCGTCAGGCGTAGCGTAGTCATCACCAAATACCGACAAACACTCGCGAAGTCCCGCTGCAGTCTGTGTGATATATGGCACAAGGTTTTGAGGAACTCCCTGTGGAAGCTCTCCGATCTTAGCCGATGGGTGAGCGCCAATTGGGTTGAAGTAGCGAAGTGCGATACCCTTCATCCCCTCATATTGATTCATCGAGTCGCGCAAGATATCCTCGCTCATAGCCTTTGTATTTCCATAAGGAGAGAGCGCTGGTTTGCGAGGAGTCTCCTCTGTAACAGGCTGCTCGTCAGGCTGTCCGTAGACTGTGCATGATGATGAGAATAGGATGTTTGGACGCTCATATTTTCTCATCAACGAGATCAAATTCATAAGCGACGTGAGGTTGTTCTGGTAATACTCCAAAGGCTTCGACACCGACTCACCAACCGCCTTCGACGCTGCGAAGTGGATCGCTGAGTTGAACTGATACTTCTTGAATACCTCCTCAAAACCTGCGTAATCGCAGCAGTCAACCTTGATGAATGGAACATTCACCCCTGTGATTTCGCGCACGCCATCAACGGCCGCCTCAATAGAATTAGATAGGTTATCGACAATCACAACGTCATATCCAGCCTCGATAAGCTCAACCGCTGTGTGAGATCCGATGTAGCCAGCACCACCAGCTACCAATACACACTCTTTCATACTTTATTTTGTTTTGTTAGTTTGTTCTATATGGCAAAGTTAATATTTTTTTTGGTGTGGTGTTATAAAGTGGGTATTTTTTTTTATCTTTGCGGTTGTTGTTGTGGATGATTTCGCTCTCTGGGCAATTTTTATTGAAAATTGCCTTTTTGCAGAGAGAGCGATGTTACAACCGAGAACTGCCCTCATGCCGGGCGGGCACCCACTAATGTGGGGAGGAGAAACTTTGTTTCTCTTTGAGTAGACAAATTATACATTAATTAAAATAAACAGACTATGTTCGCAATTGACAGTTACGATTTTTCAGGTAAGCGCGCGATTATCCGCGTAGATTTCAACGTTCCATTGAAGAGCGCAGGTGTAGTATCAGATGATACTCGTATCCGCGCTGCAATCCCAACAATCAAGAAGGTTCTTGAGAAGGGTGGTTCTGTAATCCTTATGTCGCACATGGGTCGCCCAAAGAAGAACAACGATGAGAAGTTCACTCTTGAGCAGATCATCCCAGCTATCGAGGCTCGCCTTGGTGTTAAGGTTGAGTTCGCAGGTGACTGCATCGGCGAGAAGGCTGCTCAGATGGCTGCGGATCTTAAGCCGGGTCAGGTGATGTTGCTAGAGAACCTTCGCTACTATGGCGAGGAGACTGGTAAGCCACAGGGTCTTTCAGCTGAGGCTACAGACGAGGAGAAGGCAGAGGCTAAGAAGGCAGTTAAGGAGTCTCAGAAGGGATTCGTAAAGACTTTGGCTTCATACGCTGATTGCTACGTTAACGACGCATTCGGAACTGCTCACCGTGCTCACGCATCGACAGCTTTGATCGCTGATTACTTCAAGAACGACAAGATGTTCGGTTACGTTATGGAGAACGAGCTTGTTGCAATCGACTCAGTGATGTCGTCTCCACAGCGTCCATTCACAGCGTTGGTAGGTGGTGCTAAGGTATCTTCTAAGATCACAATCATCGAGCGTTTGATGGATAAGGTTGACAAGATCATCATCGGTGGTGGTATGTCATTCACATTTGAGGCTGCTAAGGGTGGTAAGGTAGGAAGCTCACTTTGCGAGCCAGATATGTTCCAAGTTGCTCTTGACATCATCAAGAAGGCTGAGGAGAAGGGTATCGAGCTAGTTCTTTCATCTGATGCTTTGGCAGGTGACAAGTTCGCAGCAGATGCTGAGGCTAAGGTTGTTCCGGGAAATGACATTCCTGATGGATGGATGGGTCTTGACCTAGGTCCTCAGGGAATCGAGGAGTTGAAGAAGACAATCCTTGAGAGCAAGACTATCCTTTGGAATGGTCCTGTAGGAGTATTCGAGTTCGAGAAGTTCGAGGCTGGATCTAAGGCTATCGCATTGGCTATCGCTGAGGCTACATCTAAGGGTGCTTACTCGTTGATCGGTGGAGGTGACTCTGTAGCTTGTATCAACAAGTTCGGTTTGGCTGATCAGGTATCTTACGTCTCTACAGGAGGTGGTGCACTTCTTGAGTATATGGAGGGTAAGGTTCTTCCGGGAGTTGCAGCTATTCGCGGATAATAGTCGCTAGGCGGCGAATTTTCAAAAAAATAGAGTGGCTAACAAGGCGATTTTCGGCACTTCCCTCGACTCTCAAATCCTCACGTACTAGAGTACGCTGCGGTTTGAGAGCCTTCACGAAGCCCCAAAACTCATCCTTGTTAGCCACTCTCTGTGTTGAGGAGAGTTATTAGTCATCTCATTACTTTTATTACACAAAAACATAGAGTGGGGCTCAGTCACGTACTATAGCTCCGCTCTATTTTATCAACACGCTTTGGGGGTGGTCCTGAAGCGTGTTTTTTCATGCTTTGTGACAAATAATTTAACTTTTTTGCTCTTGCCTATTGCAAATGCTATATCGTCTATAGTATATTTGCAGCGAGATAGAGCACTATTCGGGGGAATAATAGCTCTATCTCCGAAAAAATAAACAGTTAAATTATTTTGATTATGTACATAAATTATCAATCGGATTTCTCCATTCTGGTGAGCTTCGAGGAGGGTATTCCAATCTATCCTTGGCGGATGTTATTTCGAACAGAGGCTTCGCCATCAATCCTAACGGCGGAGGTCAACGCTTCATATTCGGGAGGGTACATAGCGCGTTTCGATGGCACGGACTACACACGTGCGAAGGTGGTGACGGGCAGCGAGACAGATATCCTTATCGAATTCAAAAATCACGGTTTGCAACCGGGAGAGCTACGCATGGAGTGGGATATCATGGTGCAAAGTGATCTCTTCGAGAATCAGAGCCAACGATTAGTAGCCCCTAAGCTCACGCCTATCACACTCGTTGAAAGTGCTGGTGATGAGATAGATACCACAATCATCCCGATTCTAGTCCCATATATCAAGGGCGAGACGGGCGATCCATTCACCTACGATGATTTCACCGCAGCGCAGCTAGCAGCCCTCAAGGGTGAGCAGGGAGATACCGGAGCGCAGGGCGAAAAGGGTGAGACGGGAGATCCATTCACCTACGACGATTTCACCACAGCGCAGCTAGCAGCCCTCAAGGGCGAGCAGGGAGATGCCGGAGCGCAGGGTGAGCAGGGTGCTGCCTTCAAGACGAGTAGTGTCGCCCATAACGATCTC
>JBCQTX010000047.1:0-15105 GCA_047174605.1 Rikenellaceae bacterium
GGGTGAGAGGAAGGTCTCGCGAGAAAGATATATGTACCCGTCACGAATACGCTTACCCAACGATACCATCCACCACTCACCATTCGGAGTATCCACAAAATCGGCATGGCCAACGGCTTGTGTCGGATAGCTCTCGCCCAAGTGACGATGAGTGAGGATCGGGTTGGCATGGTCTGGCACATATGGCCCCCAGAGCTCATCGGAGTGGAAGATAGTCACCGCGTGGTAGTAGCTCGTACCCCCTTCGGCAAGCAGCAGCAGATAGTTACCATCGATCTTGTAGAGGTGAGGTCCTTCTGTCCACATAGCGTTTGATGCGTGTCCAGAGGAGAGGTTTTTGCGCTCCCCGACAAGTTTACCCTGCTCCAGATCTAGCTCCTGCATCCAGATGTCGTTGTGCCCCGTCCACTCGCGCGGCTCAGCATGAGTCTGACCAATATAGTAGCAACGGTTGTCGTCATCCCAGAATATCGAGGGGTCGATACCATCGGCATCAGGCAACATTGTTGGTGCGCTCCACTCCCCAGCTGGATCTTCGGCCGTGATGTAGAAATTCCCCCCTGCACCGGGACAGGTGACGATAAGATAGAATAGTCCATCATGGAAACGGATGGTTGGGGCAAAGGTGTTGATCTTATTCATCGGGCACTTCTCTGGCTCTTTCATAGCATATCCAATCAGCTCCCAATTGACCAGATCGCGGCTCTTGTGGATCGGAAGTCCCGGAAACCACTCAAACGATGAGTTGACCAGATAGAAGTCATCCCCCACCCTACAGATCGATGGATCGGGGTGATATCCCGGAAGGATCGGGTTGTCATAGGTTGTCGGCACGCAATCAGATGCCGTCGCTACACAGATGGTAGAGAGGATAGAGAGCGCTAAGGCGAACAGATTTCTCTTTAAGTTTTTCATAGTTATAATATATGGTTAGTAGTTTGTTAATACAAAGATAGAACTTTTTCTGGGAATTTCCTCACATCGAATGGGCAGATTGGCACTAAGGTTGCAAATAGCCTCTGAGCAAACAGATCACCCACCAGACAGGAGTAATTGATAAAAAACAGATATATGAAAACCAACACATTTTTGGCCATCTTGCTATGCATCATCGCCCTCGCATCATGCAGCACAGTAAAGGATATCTCCTACTTCCAGAACGCACAGCCCAACGTCGGAGTTGAGATGACCCCACCGCAAGATATTAGATTTATGGCGGGGGATAGACTCTCGATTCTGGTCAACACCAAAGATCCACTTCTCGACAACCTCTTCAACCTAAGCGTTGCCAACCGCATAATCGGTAGCGAAAACCCCACAACAAACCAGAACTATGTCGCCACATATAGCGTCAATCCGATGGGCACAATCGACTTCCCGATCCTCGGTTTGATCCGTGTGGAGGGGATGACTCGCTATGAGGTGAGCCAAGATATCAAATCTCGTCTAAAGCGTGAGGAGCTAGCCAACGACCCTATTGTGACGGTGGAGTTCTCGGGGCTGAGCTACTCGGTGCTGGGTGAGGTGACTAGGCCGGGGCACTATAATATTGAGAGTGATAACCTGACGATCATCGATGCGCTGAGCATGGCGGGCGATCTAACCATCTATGGCAAACGCGAGAATGTGACGCTCTTTCGCGAAGTGGATGGCAAGCAGGTGCCATATGTGGTCAACCTACTCGATATGGAGAATATATACAACTCGCCAGCGCTCTACGTCCGCCAAAATGATATGATATATGTCGAACCCAACGAGGTGCGGTCGCGCCAATCTACAGTCAATGGCAACAACATCCGCTCCACATCGTTCTGGATCTCGCTCACCTCGCTATTCATAACTATCTCACTACTATTCATTTAGCACAAAGACCAAATGCGACAAAACGATTTCAACGACATAACACGAGAGGAGGCGTCAGAGGGCATCTCACTTCGCGATCTACTACAACTATTCATCTCGAAATGGTATATATTCATCATCTGCATCACACTCGCCCTCCTCTGCAGCTACATATATCTACGCATAACACCGCCAATCTACACACGCTCAGCAGAGATACTGATCAAGGAGGATAACAACGGGGGATCAATCTATGGGGGTGCAGCCAACGATCTGGCGAACCTCGGGATCATCAATACGAGTAGCAATGTGGGCAACGAGATGCGTACCCTCCAATCGCTCACACTCTCGGCCGAAGTGGTGAATATTCTCGATCTCAACATCAGCTACTATGCAATCACCCCTTGGCGCAAGGAGCTACTCTACGGGGCGAATAACCCCATCAAGGTGATCTATGGCGACCACCCGATTCACCTCGAGAGCTCGTTTGAGATCACACCTCGGGGTGGGGATCATCTGGAACTGGGCAACTTCAAGTGGGAAGATGGAGAGTCGGAGCAGAGTATAACAACGAAATTCGGGGAGCAGGTCAATACACCTATCGGGGCGCTAGTTGTCGAGAAGTCACCCCTCTACGCAACCTCGCCTATGGAGCAGAGGATGAGCGTCACCCACTCCGACATCTACAACACCTCGCGTAAATATACCAAAAAGTTGAGTGTAGCTCTCAGCAGCAAGGAGTCCTCAACCATCCTCATATCGCTAAGTGACCAATCCCCACAACGTGCCGATGACTACATAAACACCCTCATATCGGTCTACAACGAGAATTGGATCAAGGATCGCAACCAGATCTCAGCCAGCACCGACAAGTTCATCACCGAACGATTGGCAGCGATCAGCTCCTCGCTAGGCGATGTGGATGATGATATATCTTCGTTCAAGAGTGAAAATATGATGCCCGATATCGACCTCGCAACCTCTATGTATATGGAGGAGAGCAACAAGCTAGATGGCGAGATTATGGAGCTTAACAACCAGATCTCGATGGCCAGATATATCCGTGACTACCTCACCTCGGATGCCAACCGCAATCTGCTGCTACCGGCCAACTCCGGAGTGGAGAGCGCCAACATAGAGTCGCAGATCACCAGCTACAACGAACTGCAACTACAGAGAAATCGAGTTGTGGCAAATAGCAGCACCACAAACCCCATCGTAGTGAACTTCGACAAGGAGCTATCCGCGATGCGAGCCGCGATCATAACCTCGATAGATAACCAGATGGTGACACTCCAAACCCGCATGAAGTCGATCACGCAACGAGATAGAAAGGCCTCACAACGCATTGTCGACAACCCCAAACAGGCCAAGGAGCTACTTTCGGTAAGCAGACAGCAGAAGGTGATGGAGGCGATCTATCTCTACCTGCTCCAGAAGCGCGAGGAGAACCAACTCACACAAGCCTTCACAGCCTATAACACCCGAATAATCAACCTCCCAAGCGGAAGTTTATCACCCACTTCGCCCAAGAGGATACACGTTCTGGTGATCGCAATTGCTCTAGGTTTGCTGCTCCCAGCACTATTTATCTACCTGAAAGAGAGCATGATAACGGTAGTACGCGGACGCAACGATCTGGATGGGCTCAAGATCACACTTCTGGGCGAGATACCCCAAGTCGTCAACCGCAAGCGAAGTTGGCTAAAGAGGATCTTCACACGCGACAACAACGAGGATTCAAGCCATCTGGTGGTGAAGGCACGCAGCCGAAACCCGATCAATGAGGCATTTAGAATCATACGCACCAACATGGAGTTTATGCTCAAACCCAAGAGCGGATCGAAGGTTATTATGGTCACCTCACTCACACCCGGTAGTGGCAAGAGCTTTGTGACGTTGAACCTCGCGGTGAGCTTCGCAATCAAGGGGAGTCGTGTCTTGATCATCGATCTGGATATTCGAAAGGCTACGATCAGCACCACCCTCACCAACGCGGAGAGGGGAATCTCGGACTATCTGAACCACAGCGTGGAGAGTCTCTCATCGTTGATCGAACGGGGTGGCTACTTCCCAAATCTGGGTGTTGATAATAGCGATGAGTCAAAGGCCAAGGGCAACTTCTTCCCTACACTCGACCTGCTGCCAGTCGGTACAATCCCCCCAAACCCTACGGAGCTATTGGTGGATGATCGGCTCGAGATGGCGTTTGAGGAGCTACGCAGAGAGTATGATTATATCTTTGTGGACTCCCCACCTAGCGAGATAGTTGCCGATGTCTCGATCATCAACAACTATGTGGATATGACACTCTACATAGCACGTGTGGGACATATCGAGAGGTCGATGCTCAAGGTGATTGATAGCTTCTACACAGATCAGAAGTATAAAAACATATCGATGATACTCAACGGATCGGGGGCAATTGGCCGCTACGGATATGGCAACTACGGATATGGCTACGGGTATGGTAACTCGGAGGATTAAAACAATGACATCTTTTTCCACGACCAAAATAGAATGATATCGCTCGCAGGGAGAAACATACTAAAGAATGGAGTCGCAAACACCCTCTCGAAAGGGGTTCGCATAGCCGATCAGCTACTCCTAGTCCCCTTTTTCCTCTCATCATGGGGTGCGGAGTATTATGGCGAATGGCTCACACTGACCATCATCCCTAGTGTATTGGGCTTCTCGGATCTGGGCTTTGGAAGTGCCGCCTCGAACGCCTTTGTGCTCCACTATTCGAATGGAGAGAGGGAGCGAGCCTCCAATATCTATGTCACAGCGCTCTATGTCATATCCGCAGCGGTACTATTGGGGGCTGCTTTGAGTGCAATAGCGATGGTCTCGATCAACTATTTGGGGCTACTGGCAAACTCGCTCATCGATGTCGAAGATGCCTTCTGGGCTCTCATCTACCTTATTATCAGCCGGTTGATAGCCTTCTACACCCAACTCTACGAAGCGATGTTCAGAGCCCGAAGGGTTGCCCACATATCGACAAACATAAATACAGCGGAGGGGGTGGTAAAGATCTGCGCCGGAATCGCGGTTCTCAATTCGGGCTACGGGATACTCTATTATGCGCTATCACAGCTCATCATCGGGGTGGTTTTCATTACGTTGAATATGGTATATGCCCATATAATAATTGGGGAGCTCCCAAAGGGGCGATATACGAAATCAGACTCTCGAAGTATAGTTCGCAAGGGGTTTGGATATCTCATGTCTCCCATCTGGCAATCGATCTATTTTCAGGGCTCGACCTTTGCGGTGAGGGTTGTATTGGGTGCGGAGTCGGTCGCGATATTTAACACCGTTAGGACTCTTTGTAGATCAGCGAATCAGCTATTTTCGATTGTGGACAACTCTGTCTTCCCCGAATTGCAATATGCTATAGGCAGTGGGAACGGGGCACAGACACACAAGATCTTCTCTAGGGCTCTACAATTTGTCTCTGTGTGCGCTCTGGTTGGAGTGGTCGGACTTATGCTCTTTGGGCGACCCATATATAATTGGTGGACTAACAACGAGTTGAGTGTACCATCTGTTATGTGGAATATATTCATGGTGGGGATCTGCCTTAATGCCGTTTGGTGGAGTGCAGCATCTACATTCCGCGCTACGAACAAGCCCTACCTACTAGCCAAATATGGGGTCATATCAGCAACTATCTCGACACTCTGCACATACTTACTTGCTACGCGATTTGGACTGACGGGAGCTACAATGGGCTATGTTGTGATGGATATACTAATGTCGGTATTGATCCTGCCAGCAGCCCTGAAGGGGTTAGATATGAATTGGAATCAACTATTTAAAATATAACCACAATGAAGATAATAGTAGCCCACGAAGGCAAACAACACTCGTACCGAACAGCGGAGGCTCTGCAGAGGAGCGGATCACTCGCCAAATATATCACAACCATATATGACAAACCGAGGAGCCTGACTAGGTTGGTCAAACATCTGCTACGGGGGAGTATGCGAAAAAAGGCTAGCAGCAGAGTGAGCGAGAGAGTAGATCCACGCAAGGTGCAACTATTTTGCGAACCACAAGAGCTACTGTTGCTACTTATCAGCAAGATATCGATGCTCAAACGCTTCGGGGAGGGTTACCGCCAGAGGATTCAACACCGTTTTGGGATCAAGGTGGCCAAATATGCTATTCGACACGGAGTGGATGGGGTTATCATGTATGATACGGGAGCGAACAGTTGTTTCGAATACCTACTTCGAGAAGCACCCCATATCAAGCGGATATTAGATGTTACGATAGCAAACCGGCTCTACTTGTTGGAGATATACATAGCTGATTCACAGCTAGATAACAGCAATATAGTGATAGAGCAAGAGTTGATATTCACCCCCCAATATATCGAGAGGTGTCGCGAGGAGCTCCAACTTAGCCAATATTTTTTGGCAGGCTCTAACTTTGTACGAGATAGCCTACTCTATAGCGGAGTGGAGGCAGAGCAGATACGCGTTGTCCCCTATGGAGTTGACGTAGCCAAATTTAGCTGCAAGGAGTATGATCGCACCCCATCGGCCGAGTCGACCCCATTGAAGGTTCTATTCATTGGCTGCTGTTCATATCGAAAAGGGCTGCACCATCTGTTAAAGGTGGTCGAGAGCTACCCCACAAAGAGCATAGAGCTATATATCGCAGGCGATTACAGCGCTGACTCCCCGATCTATGTGGAGTATCACAACAGAGCCAACATACACTTTCTGGGCTTTACTTCACGCGATACTCTCCACTCATACATCTCGCGGTGTGATATCTTCGCCCTTCCATCACTAGCTGAGGGGCTTGCGTTGGTTACACTCGAGGCGATGGCATCGGGTCTGCCTATCATCTGCACGACAAACACCGGTGTGAATGATCTGATACGAGACTACCAACATGGCTTCGTGATCTCCCCATCGAAGAGTGATGAGTTACGATCGAGAATAGATTGGTATATGGAGAATAGATCATCCATTGAGCCGATGGGGAGGAGGGCTCGCGAACTTGTCAAGTGCTACACTTGGGATAACTACTCCGCGAAGTTGATGGATGCAGTGCGTGAAATAATAAATCATTAAGCCCCATGCAAGAGATACTCATAGCAACATATATTCTGGTGAATATCATCACCATATATTGGTATATCAAGAGGGATAAAATGGCAGCCTTTGCAGCCCCATTCATCCTATCAGCCATATCGTTAACGGTGATGCTACCCCAACTCACCACGATCTATCTACACCCCTACTACAGCAACCACCTGCTCTACAACCTCTGCTACACCATGATAAGTTGCAACATAGCCTTCACACTTGGCTACGAGGCCGGCCGCAGACGCAGACTCCCCAACAAGATCTATGATCTGCAGATCAGCAAGTGTCGAAGTGTGATCCTCGCCTTTGCTCTAATTGGCGTAACCACCTCATTTACAGATGGTGATGGAGTTATCCGGGCGCTACTCAGATCCTTTTCGCAGATATCGTTCATACTCTCGATGATCTACCTCATCAAAGTACCCCGACTCTCCAGCGTGGTGATCACATCACTGATCATCTCGATGGCTAATATCTTGTACTTCATATTCTTCATCTATGGTTCTCGGGGCAGCTCCCTATTTTTGTTCGTCTCGATACTCCTCTCGCTCAGCATACGTTACCCAGCGTGGCGCTCAAAGATCAACATCACGGTAATCGCCTTCTTCCTCTTGGGTAGTGTGGTGAGTGCGAGCATCGCCGCATTTCGCGATAACCTAATCAAGGGTGAGGATCACAAAATATCCTATATCGAGAACTTCATCGGCTCGTTCCGCGATTCACACAGCGAGATGGGTATGGATCTGGGTAATGGCGCGCTACTGATCGACTACTCAGCCCAAAATAACTCATATAACTATGGGACGATATTCTGGAACTCGTTTGTCTATAACTACATCCCGGAACGAATCTTTGGCGATGGGGTGAAGGAGAGTCTCTACTTCAAAACCACATATATGGATCGAATACCGACAATCACAAATGGCATAACCACCACAACCGGATACTTCGAAGCGTTTGCCACATGGTGGTACTTCGGCTTTCTGATCTTCGCAATGATAGCCTATGTGATGGGGATTATATGGAGCCGCGCTCAACACTCCAATATCTATCTGCTCCTGCTGCTATACTCGTTGGGCAACGTGCCGATGATGGCGACTCACAGCATCCAATATGTTGTTGGGCGATGGGAGTATATCATAATATTTATCCTGCCGTTCACCCTATTTAGTATCTATAGGAGGCGGCTTAATCTCGACAAAAGATGAAGGTAATAATTCAAACCATTCTCCCCTCTCCATATCGGGTCGACTTCTTTAACGAATTGGGTAAGAGGTGCGAACTTACGGTGATATTTGAGGGACACAGGCCCAACAATGGACGTCAGTATGATTGGCGTGATGAGCGGCAGGGGGATCACTTTCGGGCGATCTACCTCGAAGATATCTACAACGAAAAGAGGGTTAAACATAAGATATTCAGCCACTTCCTAAGCAACGAATATGATATCAGACTAATCATGTGCTACCACACCACAACAGCAATGCTACTAATCGCGCTACTGAAACTATGTGGCAAGAGCTACTTAATCGAGAGTGATGGAGCGATGATAAACCCAGCGGAGAGCCGCATAAAACGGTGGATAAAGTCAGCTACTCTATCGGGCGCTAAGGGGTATCTGAGTTCGGGCAAGAGCACCGATGACTACTTCAGACTCTATGCCCATACGGACGAGGAGAGGATCTACAGATATCGATTCACCTCGACCAAGAGGGAGTCACTACCCCACAGCCCCTATAGCAAGGCACAAAAAAGGGTGATAAAAGAGAGGTTAGGCATAAAATATGATAGGGTAATTATCTCGGTTGGGCAGTATATCCATCGCAAGGGGTATGACCTACTCCTCAAGTCGTTGGATTGGCTTCCAGATGATGTGGGGGTATATCTGATTGGTGGTGTGGAGAGTGGCGAGTATCGCGAGATACGGAAGAGTCTAAAGCTGCAGAACATCCACTATTTGGAGTTTATGTCGTCGCAGAGATTGGCCGAGTACTACAAGATGGCAGATCTATTTGTGCTACCCACTCGCGAGGATATTTGGGGACTGGTGATCAATGAGGCGATGTCGTATGGGCTACCGGTGATCACTACCGATCGCTGTTTGGGTGGTGTTGAATTGCTCGATGGTGTTGAGGGGGCGATTGTACACTCAGAGGATATTTCAGCACTTCGAGACTCCACAAAGGGCTATATGGAGAGTGATAAAAAGAGGATGGCTGTAGCGGCTCGCAACCTAAGAGTTGTTAGGGAGCACTGCATAGATAACATGGCAGATGATCACATTCAAATCTTTACAAAACAAAATCTATGATTTCACTAGCATCATATCGTGATTGTAGCGGGTGTGGGGCGTGTCTCGCATCATGCCAAAGTGGCGCAATCACACTCAACGAGGATCGCTACGGCTTCTTATACCCCCATATCGACCCCACTCTATGTGTGGAGTGTGGCGCTTGCAGAGGTGTGTGCCCCGCTATTCAAACCCCGATTTTCACCCCTCCACTCAGAGCATTCGCCTGCTATAGATCAAACCACCAAGAGCGTTTGGGTAGCACCTCGGGAGGGTTGGCAACATCTATCGCACTAGCTATTATCAAGTTAGGTGGCGTAGTCTACGGAAGTCGCTTTTCACCCCCTTTCCGCGTGGTACACACCCGATGCACAACCCCCGAAGAGGTTCTTGAATTGAGAGGTTCGAAGTATGTCCAGAGCGATATGAGGGATATTTTACCACAAATAAGACACGATCTAAAGCAGAACAAAAGGGTTCTATTTATCGGCACACCGTGTCAGGTTGCAGGGGTGAAGGCTCTCTGCAAAGGGAGCGTTGGGGTACTCTATACTGTGGATATTCTATGTCATGGAGTGCCATCCCTAAAGCTCCTCACCGAGACACTCCCCAAAGGGTTGGCCACACAACAGATCAAAGAGATGCAATTTAGGGATGGGTCGAAGTATATCTTCCGGATCACGAATTATGATGGATCACACTACGAACGGGATCTATCCAAGGATATATTTATGAAGGGGTTTTTCAATGGTGTCACCACTCGCCCATCATGCTCCGTGTGTCGCTACGCACAAGAGAGACGAGTCTCAGACCTCACAATCGGGGATTTCTGGGGGTTGAGATCCACCACGATAACCGACTATGAAAACGGGGTGTCACTAGCACTAGTAAACAACACCAAAGGGGAGGAGCTGATGAGAATCTGCGAGAGTGATATCACAAAAGAGGAGCGCCCAACCAACGAAGCAATCCGAGGAAATAGGCCTCTGAACCGCCCTCTACAGCACAACACTAGAACACTGGTATTCAGAATATTATACCCCACCCTCGGATACGTGCCAGCACTATGGATCTCCTTACCAGACAAGATGTCTACAATGTACGCCAAGGATCTATTATCAAATTTAAAGCGAACGAAAAGATGAAAATTAAGACCATCACCTGCCACCGTGTCTACAACTTCGGGGCATCGTTGCAGGCCTATGCACTAATGAGTTACCTCAAACAATTAGGTCACGATGTAGAGATAATCGACTATATGCCGCCATACATTAGGAAGAACCTAAGTCTATGGGCGATCGGAGAGAGATGGAGCCGTAACCTCTTGATTCGCTGTGCGTTCTACTGCTATGTTGTGCCGATCCGCCTGCTGCAAGCTAAGTCACGAGCAAAATTCGACACCTTTACAAGGGATTATATGAGACTCACGAGGAGGTATAACACACTAGAGGAGCTGAGAGACGACCCTCCAGAGGCTGATATCTATATCTGCGGAAGCGATCAAATCTGGAATCCCAATATTGGAAATGGCTTAGACCCTGCATTCTACAACGATTTTGCACCGATGAGCTCCATTAGAGCATCCTACGCCGCTAGCTTCTCACTCAGCGAGATTGCAGCACCACACAAACACTTGATACAGAGAATGTTGAAGTCACTAGATTATATCTCGGTACGCGAGAGTAGCGCACTCACGATCCTGCGCGATATGGGGATCAAACGAGGTGTTCAGGTTGTAGATCCGGTCTTTCTGCTCCATCGTGAGGAGTGGTTGCGCATGAGCTATCGCCCCAGATATAGCAACTATATCTTGGTATATGATCAAGAGAATAGCTCAACAATAAAGCAGATCGCCAAATATCTATCCCGGGAGAGTGGCAAAAAAATTGTGGCATTTAAGGATCTCTATCGCCGCGACTATGCAGATCACGTTGAGCCATATTGTGGGCCAATAGATTTTATCTCTCTGATCGCATATGCAGATGTTGTCATCACAAATTCGTTCCACTGCACCGCCTTTTCTCTAATTCTGAATCGTGATTTTTATGTGGTCGCTCGCACACACCAGAGGGTCAATTCACGTATGGCGGATCTGCTCTCAGAGGTAGAAGCACCGGATAGATTGGTAGACAGCGTGGAGTCCTCACAAAGTGTTAAAACACTGAACTACAACACAATAGAGAGCAAGATCGGGATGATAAAAGAGTCATCATTCCAATATATCAATAGAGTTCTATCACAAAAATAACAACTCCTATCGTGAAAATTTCAATCTACACATACTCCGTGACACGAAGCGCCGGAGGAGTATTTGACGCTGTAAAGGATCTATTCACCTCGCCCGTATTCGATGGGCAACAGATATCGATCTTCTCCTACAACGACAGATACATAGAGCTCGACCTCCCGCAATGGAACAACATCCCGATCTATCTATTCCGCGCCGGACCGATGCTATGGTCGCTCAAAGCACGCAACGCTGTGATCACCTCGCAGGCTGATATTCTGCATATGGTGGCACTTTGGAGATACCCCCACCTATTTATCCTTGATTGGAGGAGTAACCGCACTGAACCGATCCTCTGTTCTGTGCACGGGATGTTGGATAGTTGGATAGTAAAATCGCAGGGGAGAGTCAAGCGTCTAATCTCTAAATTCCTCTTTGACAAGGCGTTACTCGCGGTGGATTGTTTTCATGCACTCTGCCAAAAGGAGTTGGAGGATATCCGCGCATATGGGCTAACGCAACCCGTCGCGATCATCCCCAATGGTGTAAACCTACCCCACAACACCCTCCACACACAACGAACCGACACAAAAAAACACCTCCTATACCTCGGACGACTACACCCCAAAAAGGGGATCGATACGCTACTTCGCGCTATTGGGACGATCCGAAAAAATGGTAATAGAGCGATAGAAAATTGGGTGGTTGAGATCGTAGGTTGGGATCACGAGAATAGCCGTGAAAGGCTCGAAAAAATTGCTCGAAGCTGCTCGATTGAGGATATCGTCACATTTCATGGCGGAGTGTTTGGCGAGGATAAGATGAGGATCTACAGCATGTCTGACGCATATATCCTACCATCACATAGCGAAGGGTTACCGATGACGATATTGGAGGCGTGGTCGTGGAGGTTACCAGTGATAATGACCCCACAGTGCAATATACCAGAGGGTTATGAGGTTGGAGCAGCGATCCAGATCTCCCCCGAGATCGACTCGGTAGTGCGCGGTATAGAGGAGCTATTCGAGATGTCGCAATCCGAACGTCAAGCAATGGGGCAGCGCGGATATGATCTGGTGGTGAGTCAATTCACGTGGGATAGATCGGCAGAGAAAATGCTGGAGCTATACAGATGGTTGAAATTTGGAGGAGAAAAACCGGAGTTTGTCTATGAATAGATTGGATATCAAAGGGAACAGAGCCCAGAAGAACTACTCTAAATGGGTATATATCAAGCGAATAGCATGGTGGGTGGGGAGAGTACTCTTCACCTACTCACCGCGCACAGCATTCGGCTATAGGAACATGATCCTCAGAGTATTTGGCGCAAAAATTGGACGACACGTACATATATACCCCTCGACAATCATCTGGTTTCCTTGGAATTTGGAGATCGGAGAATGGAGCGCGATAGGAGAATACACACTCATATACAACCTCGGCCGTGTGGTGATCGGCTCACGATCTACGATAAGCCACAAGGTACATATATGCGCCGGCACACATGACTATCAAGAGCCGACACTCACCCTACTACGTCCCCCAATATATATCGGTGATCATGTTTGGATCTGTGCAAATTCGTTCGTGGGGCCCAATGTGACGATAGCAGAGGGGGCGATAATTGGAGCTGGAGCGGTCATAATGAGAGATGCTACGGCATGGGGAATATATGGGGGAAACCCTGCAATATACATCAAAAAACGGATATTGAACGATGAGTAAAACCACCATAACAGCGATAATTCTAACGTACAACGAGTCAAAACATATCACACGCTGCATAGGCTCGCTCAAAGGGGTGTGCAGTGATATCTGCGTCGTGGACTCCTACAGCACCGACAACACAATCGAGATTGCGCGATCTTTCGGGGCACGGGTTTTTCAGAATCGCTGGACGAATTACTCCCAGCAATTTAACTGGGCACTAAGCAATTGCGAGATCACAAGCAGCTGGATATGGCGTGTGGATGCTGACGAATATATCACCCCCGAACTCAGAGAGGCACTACGCGAAACAATCGACAACGTGGAAGATGACGTCAACGGGATATACCTCCACAAGAGGATAGATTTTATGGGACGCCCACTAATGCACGGAGGATGGTATCCGGTATTCAACCTCAAGATAATCCGCTTCGGCTATGGCGATTGCGAGAATCGATGGATGGACGAACACCTCAGGATATTCGAGGGTCGCACGATCAAGGTTGAACAAGGTGCGCAGGTGGATCACAACCTAAACGACCTGACGTGGTGGATCGAAAAACACAACGGGTACGCTACTCGCGAGGTTATCGACTTGCTGATGATGGAGTACGAGATGGAGAGCTCCGGAACAAAGGTCACCCCAAAACTCTTTGGAACAGATGAGCAGAGGAAGAGATGGCTCAAAACAAAATACATCAAAGCCCCGCTATTTGTCCGCCCATTCATAAACTTCACCTATCGGTATCTCCTCAGAGCTGGATTTCTGGATGGCGTGGAGGGCTTCATATGGCACATACTCCAAGGCTTCTGGTATCGGTTTTTGGTAGACGCGAAGCTCATGGAGTTAAAACGGTCGTTTGGAGGGGATAAGAAACTGATAATTAAGTATATAAAAGAGAAATATCAATGATGAAAGTATCTATCATTACAGCGTGTTACAATCGCGAAACCACAATACGCGAGTGCATAGAAAGCGCTCTTGCTCAGGAGTATAACAACATCGAATACATAGTGGTTGACGGAGCATCCATAGATCGATCGCTAGAGATAATCGATGAGTACCGCGACAAAATAACAACCATAATCAGTGAGCCAGATAGCGGAATGTACGAGGCGATAAACAAGGGGATTCGTGCTGCGAGCGGCGATATCATCGGGCTACTACACTCCGACGACACGTTCTATTCGCCTGACGCAATCACCAAAGTCGTGAGAGAGATGGAGTCGGAGCAGGCTGATATGCTCTACGCCAACGGATTGTTTGTCGCAGAAGATAACCACGACAAGATCATTCGCAACTGGATCAGCGGAGCGTATGAAATGAGTAACATCCCCAATGGATGGTTGCCCCTACACCCCACCGTCTATATTCGCAGAGAGTGCTTCACCCAGAAAGGTGTATATGACGAGAGTTATAAAATTGCGGCCGACTCAGATCTACTCGTTCGATATATGTATAACAACGACCTCAAAATTACATATCTGGATGACTATCTCGTCAAGATGCGTATGGGAGGGCTCTCCACTGATCCACAAAAGATCAAACAAAAATGGCGCGAAGATATAAGAATGTACCGTTCTCACGGGCTGAATCCATATTGGGCACTAGGAGGCAAAATCCTATCTAAGATCCCACAATTCATATCAGCTAAACTGCTTACGCTCAACGACAAAAAGGGCAGCTATCAATTACGATAGCCGCCCTACTTTCGAATTTACTAGAATAGAAAACTCTATCCCAATATATCCTACATTAGATCCTGAAGATACTTGTACTTATCAGACTTGATATAAGCATCCAACTCAGACTCAGTCATGTAACCTCCGTCAAGAACCTCCTCACGAGTCATACAACGAGTGATGTAGTGAGTGTTCATCTCATAAGAAGCAACAGTTGAATCAGTTGAACCATCAGGGAATGTACGGAT
>JBCQTX010000048.1:0-14968 GCA_047174605.1 Rikenellaceae bacterium
AAGTGAGTATATTATTTTAGGGGGGGGGATCATATGATTTCAAATAAAGATCCAAGCTTGAAAATGGGCTTGGTTCAAATAGTTATGGATGTGCATCATATTTATTTTGGACACGATTGCACTTGATGCGGGATGACGGCTCAGGTGAGCCGAAACGAGGTGCCAACACTTTTCAAAAACTTTTACCGGACACTAATGAATCAAGTTCAGGATGACGTTCCTTACGGAACGTATCTCAAACGTGACTTTTCGACAACTTTTACCAGACACCAATAATGACAAATGGAAAGAGCCACGAGAGTAAATTCTCGTGGCTCTTTCTCTACCAACCTAAAATAACTAAACATGTCCTAAAACTAACCTATACAAAAGTAACTCAATAGTAACCTTTTGCGTGTCACATATTTATCAAAACATGTAACAAAAATGTTATAATGTAGGATCTAACTCAATAAATGGTGCTGGATAGCTACTATCGATACCATAATTAGAGATTGTAGTATCAAAAACATTGAAGTTCACAGCATCGATGAGCTTCTTATTTGTCACTCGATAATCCCTATTTTCGAGATCCTTAAACTTAGGATCCATCACAACGCCATGCTCCTCGATACCATTCTCGCGCTTGAGTGCTAGATCAGCCTCAGCACCCGACCACCAATAGCTATTATAATCCATATCATACTCATATGGGATCGGCTTTGTACCACGATTCCAGATCTCCATACCGGTATTCCACTTAAAGATCGTATTTGGCTCAAAATCAGCCTGATCGCTATACACTACATTGCTCCCGATATAGACCCCATCAGTCTCGAAGAACTGCTTTGGATAGGCTCTAAAGTGGAACGCCTTAGCGCAATTAATCAGGACGTTGTTCTGAACAACATTGATACCCTTGAATACGATACCCGACTTTCCGACTTTATGTAGCAGATTATTCTCTACGAGTGTGCCATCCTGCCAATCATCCATACGGATTCCAACATGCGGAATATCATAAAGATAGTTATTTCGAACAATATTTCCAAGCCCTGCTCCCGAGACATTGAGACTCGATCCGTCGGAGAGTTTAAGAAGCGTACGCTCCACATGGTTATACTCCACAATATTGTTACGAGCATGGAGGTATGGCGCATATCGCTCGATGATTCGCACCTTTGTTGAGTCTATCGTAGACTCGATCTCGCTCCAACGAATTGTCTTTGAAGCCTCATCGAAGTTGTTATCATCTTTGAGTAGGATCTGACAACGCACACCGCAGATTCCAACCGCCTTGCGTGGCACATCGTGGATATAGTTGTGGCTGATAAGATTCTCACCACTCTGCCATGCGAAGATTGCGTGACCATGCCAGATAATCTCGCCGCAATCATGGATGATATTATTCTTGATCGTGTTGTGGTGGTTCACATCCTTTGTTCCGGGACCATAGCCAGCTAGCAAGATACCCATGTGGCCAACGTGGGCAATGTAGTTATTCTCGATTGTGATATTCTGTGCATGAAGGTCGAGACGCATAGCGCTACCGCCACTATTCGAGAAGTTACAATTTTTGACACTACACCCCTCAGCACCACGAAAACGAAGCATCGCATTGTCATAGTCGAAGGTATCCCAATCGTGTTGAATTCCCCAACCCTTGCGATCCTTATACCAGCTACTTCTGTCGCCATGAGTAAATGTCAGATTCTCGAAGTGGATATTCTCTACAGGGATATCTGTCTGAAGATCATATCTTATATCGCCCTCCACCTTGATCATCTCGCGCATCTGAGGTACATAGATAGAGCATGATGGTTCGCCCGACTCTGGCCAATAGTATATCTTGCGGCTCTTGGTATTTACGCACCACTCGCCAGCCTCGTCCAGATAATCAACAACATTCTCGACAAATGCGAAGGAGTGCTGACCGGCCGAAAATGGCATTGCATTGGCCTCATATTCGAGATAAGCGATACGGTTCTCCATATCGACCGACTCGATAGGGATAAAATTGATACACCAAGGCACAGGGTTGAAAAAGAGCTCCACATCTGAGAGATTCTCCCAATCCTTGATCTGATCCTCGAATGGCAACATCCTAAGATGAATTCGATCTTTGTTGTAGAGCACATTTCGGCTATCCGCCTGCTTCACAACATCGTTGCCCGGCATTACAAACTCTTCGCTCTTGGCTCTAGTCAGCCTAGTCTCGCCATCGAACATAGATTTGAAGCCACACACCCCATCCGGAATATCAGCCACCCACAAATTACCCTTTGCCGCGTCGGGAGTCCCTTCCGGGTAAACATCGCACTTTTGCCATCCTACAACCTTTTTACCAGCTGATAGAACCGCCTGCTCCGAGTCATAACCAGCTATTGTCAAGCTATTTGCCCCTCCATTTGGGCTATCCTCAAATGAGAATACTACCGGCTTCGACAACTCGTGTCGCCCACCACGTAGATATATCGTCACATCCTCCTTTAACCCCTCACGAACCATCTTTCTTAGCTCCGTTTGTGCCCTACTCAACGTCTGGAAGGGGGTGTCAAACTGACCGTTATTTGCATCATCACCATTTGGCGCTACATACAACTCAGCACTAACCGCTGAACTTAGTCCCATTGCTGCCAAACACAGCAGAGACAATACTCTCTTTTTCATATATTAATATTTATTTATTCCAATTCTCATCTATAATCTGCTGGATATGAGGATACTTCTCATCCGTCTCGTTGAGCTCCTCGCGCAACTCCACAAGGTCTGCTTTGAGCTGTGCAACAACATCCTTATACTTTGGATCATCGTAGCAGTTATTCAACTCCTCGGGATCTACCCTCAAGTCATAGAGCTCCCATCCGGCTGGAGTCTGCAGACTTGGCAACCCCTTTCGTGGTGTATAATCCACGCCATAGAAGAAGATCAACTTATACTCCTTGGTGCGGATTCCGAAGTGTGCCGGATTGTTGTGTTTGTGAGCCATGTGCATCCAATAACGGTAGTAGGTCGCCTTCTTCCACTCCTCGGGCTCAACCCCCGAATAGATAATCTCCTTGAAGCTCTCACCCTGCATATAGTCGGGCACTTCGCCACCAGCCATATCGATCATCGTAGCTGCATAATCGACATTGTTTACAATAGCATCTGAGTGGCTACCAGCCTTGATCATAGGGGGATAGCGCACCATGAATGGCATACGCATCGCCTCGTCATACATCCACCTCTTGTCGATATAGTCATGTTCGCCTAAGAAAAATCCTTGATCTCCCGTATATATAATAATGGTATTATCCATCAACCCTTCAGCTTCGAGGTAGTCGAATATACGCTTCACATTATCATCCACACCCTTCACACACCTCAAATAGCGCTTTAAATACTCTTGGTAGGCTGCGCGTTTGTAGTCGTCCTCCGACAACGATGGGTCGATATCCATATGAATACCCATATTACGCACCACATTTCGCTTGCCGACCGATGATCCAATTGTGTCGATAAGCGAGTCACCGTAGCCTCGTGTAGCGACCGAACCATGATTCTTGTTATCCCACAAACTCTCGGGCTCCGGGATGAATGTATCCTCCAGATAATCTTTGTAGCGAGGGTTAAATTCGAACATATCGTGTGGCGCTTTGAATTGGTGGCACAAGAAGAATGGCTTGCTCTTATCTCGACCATTCTCTAACCACTCCAGCGAGATATCGGTTATTACGTCGGATGAGTGGCCACTATACTTTCTTCCTATCACCTCCGTCTGCTGTTTGTATTTGAGGGGAGCCATCTCAGTCATACCCTTCTCGCACAAGACCGGATCGAAGTACTCACCTTGGTTGTAGAATACATTGTAGTAGTCGAACATCTCGGGCTGTTGGTGCAGATGCCACTTACCGACAACGGCTGTCTCATATCCCAACTTCTTCATCTCCAGAGGGAGATATTGGCGCTCGATTGCTAGCTCACCTTCGAGATCCAACGCGCCATTGGTTTGGCTATATTGCCCCGATATGATACAAGCTCGTGATGGGGTACTGATGGCGTTGGTGCAGAAGGCGTTGTTCATGATCACACCCTCGTTACCAATCCTATCGATTGTTGGGGTTGGGTTGAGCGCTGCGAGTCGGCTGCCATATGCTCCGATACTCTGCGCGGTGTGGTCGTCCGACATAATATATAGGATATTTGGTCGAACAGGTTGCTCCCCATTCTCGCTACATGAGCTGAGGGTTGGTAGCAGCGCCGCCACGAGTAGGGGCGACGAAAGTTGGTTGATTGATAAGTGTTTCATAATTAAAAATTCTATAAGATTCTATCTATATTTTCTTAAAAACAAAGTAACACAATATTATCTCGATTTGGTGTAACAAATAGTGCAATATGTGCAACAAATAGCCCAGAGGGGGTTAAATATCAATTTGTTCTACTCTTTGTGGAAAATGGACAACACCCACCACAATATATAACATACCTTGCAGCAAGAAACAGAACGACAACCCTGAGCAAGAATTAAACAATAGATAATAAAAGTAAATCAGCATGGAGCAGACAAACGCAAACAAAGAGGGGAGAAAGCCAACCCCATATGCAAATATAGCTCATCTGTGTTACAAATCGTTAAACTTTTAATAAATTTACGGCTAATTACTAAAGACAAACGAAAACCTAAGTTCAATAACCAACTTAAGATTATTGGACTCTATATTTAAGAACAAAAAACTTTTAACCACAAATCTTGTCGGAATAGAGCTACAAGATTTAATAAAATGAAGATCGTATGGAAAAGAGAATTACCCAACCAGCGAGAAGCAAACTCATGGTGTCAGCAAAATATCTGCTGGTCGCTATATTTGCGATGATACTCGGCAGTACTACCCTAGCCTATTCGCAAAGTAAGAGTATCAATGTAACAGGAGTCGTTGTTGACGAGAACAACCTCCCAATCATCGGCGCACAGGTCTATGTCAAAGATGCAACCGTCGGAACAGTCACAGGACTCAACGGAGAGTTTATGTTGTCGGTAGAGGAGAATTCGGATATGGCCGTTGCCTATATCGGATATACAACATATAACTTTTTGGCCACTGCGCAGCCGCTCAATATCACGATGCAATCCGAGACTACCCACCTAGATGATCTTGTGGTGGTAGCCTATGGTACACAAAAGTCACGCGACGTGGTGGGATCTGTAGCGACAGTCAAGGCCGACAACCTCATCGCAGCAGCGGGAGGTAGCCTCGAGACAGCGCTTCAGGGAACAGCAGCCGGACTACAAGTTGTAACGAGCAGCATCGATGGAACAGCGTCACAGATCAAGATTCGTGGTGTGAGCTCTATCTCATCTGACACCGACCCAATCTGGGTTATCGATGGTATGATCGGAAGTCAGGATGATGTAAACATCAACGATGTGGAGTCTATCAACATCTTGAAGGATGCATCGGCAACTGCCATCTACGGATCACGTGGATCGAATGGTGTGATCATCGTAACTACCAAAAGAGGTAAGGCGGGCACAGCTCCGAAGATCAGCGTAAACTATAAATATGGTCTTACGCCAATCGTGAATTCTGATATCGGATATGCATCTGCTTCGGAGTCATTGGAGATTATGGATCTTGCACACCAAAATACATATGGATCAAACTACGACCCAGCATCATACTTCACATACTACTATGCAGATGGAAGCAGCTCACTTACTCGCGAGATTGCAGAGAACACAGAGAGCAACGCATTCGATGTTGTAACTCGTCTTGGAGATTTCCACGAGGCTAACGTATCGGTAAGAAGTGGTGGCGAGTACACCTCGAACTACGCATCGTTGACCTATCGCGAGGATCAATTCAGTTTGGAGGGGTTAGACAAGACCAGCATATCGGCACGTGTAAACTCTGAGTACAAAAAGGGAGATGTTACATTTGGTATCCAGACATCGGGCTCTTACTCCAACGAAAATGACTTGAGTGATTGGGGAGCAGTTGGTCGAGTAATGCCATTCATGCCAATCTATGATAGCACATCTGATAATGGCCTTTGGGGATCAGACCTACTCGCCTCAACAGGATCATCGAACACACACTACAACCCACTTATCAATCTGGATTCAGACCTACAGCGCAAGGAGACAACAAATTTGAGAGCTCGCGCCAACTTCTACCTAGATTATAACCTACACAAGATCACAGATGGTTTGTCGTTCCGCGCTGATGCTAGTTACAACTACTCAGCTACACAATATGACTTCTGGCGTTCGTTGGTAAATAGCCCACTTCCAGACAAGGGTATCTATGGTAGCTCAACAAAGCGTAACACATATGGACAGCAGTACCACACATTCTTCACATATGACAAGACATTCAACAACCATGCGTTGACATTTGTCGGTGGAGCGGAGTTCGTAATGAGCAACACCCACTACCTTGGAGTAGATGGAGAGGATGTGATCGGATATACTCAGGAGATGGTTAATATCGGAACTGTGTTGGCTAGCTCAAGCTCATACATAACTGGCGAGAGTGCAACGATGGGTCTATTTGCCCGTTTGAACTACAAATTTATGGATCGCTACCTTTTGGGTGCATCTGTAGTTCGCGAGGGATCATCTAAGTTTAGCGCTGCAAACCGTTGGGGTAACTTCTTCTCGCTCTCTGCTGGATGGATCTTCTCTGACGAGGCGTGGATGGAGGATATCGAGTGGATCGAGATGTTGAAACTTCGTGGTAGCTTCGGAGAGACCGGAAACCAGAATATCCCAACCGAGGCGACTCAGACAAGTATCACAAGTACAAGTACCAATGGATACAACAACGAGACCTCAATGTTCTACGAGAGTATCGGAAATAGTGGAGCGATGTGGGAGAAGACTCAGAGTTATGACGCAGGTCTTGACTTCGCACTCTTCAAGAACCGCTTGAATGGATCGTTGGCTTACTATCGCCAGAATGTAACAGATATGTTGATGAGTATGTCGCTTCCGGCTTCAGCTGGTCTTGGTACGGGAACAACTACCATTTCAGCTAACAACTATATGTGGAATAATGTTGGTGATATGTATAACCAAGGATTCGAGGCATCGATCTTCTACAACGCTGTTAGCAACAAGAACTTCGAGTGGACAACGAGCTTCAACATCACAACCAACAAGAACTGTGTGACGGCTCTTAACCCACTACTTGACTCAACAGGAACAGGTATCCAATACAACACAACGATCCTTAAGACTGGTCACGCTATTGGAACATACTATATGCCAGTATATGCAGGTGTAGACTCTGAGACTGGAGTACCAATGATCTATAAGGTTGACACTGACCCTGTAACGGGCGAGACAACACTTACTGATGAGAAGATCACAGCTGAAAAGACAAACCTTGGTAACAACTATATGATTATGGAGGGTAAATCGGGACTTCCTACATATTATGGATCATGGAGAAACAACTTCAGATTCAAGCAGTTTGACCTTGGAATCTCGCTCTACTTCTCGGGAGGAAACTACATCTACAATGAGACGGAGTTGTTCTCGATCGGTGATGGAACAGGTAATTTGAAGTCAGCATGGTTGACAGACTCATGGAAACAACCGGGTGACGATGCGAAGTATCCACAGGTAACATTTAAGGATGGTTACCTCTATGATGCAAACTTCGAATTGGTAACTCGTGGCGAGTATAACGCATTGTCGTATGGTATGGATGCTGCATTGGAGAAGGCAGACTTCCTACGTATTCAAGATATCACACTTGGTTATACTATCCCGACACACATCAGCGAGCGATTCAAGCTATCGAGCTTAAGAGTATATCTTTCGGCATCGAACATCGCAACATTGACAGGATTTAGCGGATACAACCCTGATATGGCAGTGGATAGCAGTGGATCAAACAATACAGCAGGTATCGAGTTCAACACATCATCAAACCCAACTACAGCAATCTACACTGTTGGAATTGATTTGAGTTTCTAATATAAAACAAGGAGAATATTATGAAAAAGAGAATATTATCAATGCTGCTCTTCTGTTCAGCGCTAGTCTCATGTCAAAACTACTTTGATATTGATAGTGAGCGTTCGGATCTTCCTGAGTGGCAATCGGTGACCGACCTAACAGGAATGTTGGCAGCCTCATATAAGGTTATGTTTACAAATGGTGGTTGGGCTAACCCACTAGCCAATACCCACAACTACACAGAGCTAGTTCACGATTTGGGTGTGATTAATCCGGGAGGTTCATGGACCTTTGGAATCGACCCTAACGCTAGAACAAACTACCCATTTGATCAGTCGGAGTATCAGCTTGGTTACGCTATCAATGGTATCTACATCTCTATTAGTTGTACAAATACTTTGATCGCATTTATCGACGAGGTAGAGGCTGGAAACATCGCTATCATGTCGGCATTGAGCACATCGGATCTAACTGAGCTTAGCAGAATCAAGGGTGAGGCATATTTCATGAGAGGTTTTGCCTACTATCTACTCTCACTGCTATATATGCCACCATACTCAGATGAGAATAGCGAGACGGTATATCTGCCATACATCGTGGAGCGTTACTACACTGCTGAGGAGCTACTCTCTCCTCCGATGGGTACGATGGGTATGGTCTACGACCTGATGGTATCGGACTTCACCATTGCAAGGAGCGAGTTGGAGAGCATCGGACAGTCAGACTCTGATATCCAAACTACACGTCGCGGATATGCAAACAAGTATGCAGCAGCAGCGATGTTGATGCGTCTATACTTCGTACAGCAGAATTGGAGCGCAGCACTTGAGCAAATTACATATATCGAGAAGGGTCCATATGACTTGTCGGAGCAACCAATTAGAGGATTCAACCGCAACTACGACTCTAGCTATCCGGTAGCCAACGAGGTGATCTTCGATTGTGTATTGACAGGAACAGGCTCTACTGCAAACTCTCAACCTGCACTCAACCGTATCACAAAGATCGGAAGTTTCTCGACAGCGATCAACAAGGTTATCGACCTAACAGATCCTAACTGGGTGATGGGCGGCCGCGATGAGAACTGGCTACACCAACAGAGTAGTGCCCTATATTGGAATACAAATGTTCTTCGCGACATTGGTTGGGCTGAGGATAACGTAGAGGCTCCGGGCGATGTTAACAGATTCCAACTCACGGCTGAGGCTGAGGCGGATCTTCGCTGCTCACAGCTGCACTACTACCTAAAACTCTACAAAGAGGGTGGCGACCAGACAGAGCACGAGATGTACTACACAAGTACCTATTGGGATGCACTTTGGAATGACAAGTATCTTCGCGCTCCAAATGCGCAATACTCTCAGCTCCCACTTATCCGCTATGCTGAGGTGGTGCTTACGAAGGCTTCATGTTTGGTGCAGAGTGGAGGAAGTAACGCAGATGCAGTTACCGCTATCAACACTATCCGTGAGCGCGCTTATGGAAGCTCTGCATATAACTTCACGGGAACAGTAACTGAGGATGTTGTCGAGATCGAGCGTATCAAGGAGCTAGCGTTTGAGTTGGGTGATAGATTGCGTTATCTTGCTGCTATGAAGCGCGATATCCCATCGAACGGCAAAAAGACAGATCCTTCACAGGCGTCAGACGTACCGGTGATTCCATATCCATATAATGGTTTCCATATCGAGTTGCCAGATTATGAGATTGACTACTCATCATCGGCATGGGAGGCGTTGGATAACTATTAGTAGATAACACTAATTTCAATTGTGGGTAGCTCAAATAAAGGACGAGCTACCCACTTTTTAAAATAATACACTCATGAAAAAGATAATCATATGCGCCTTGTTAATGGCCAGCTCCGCAACCTTGGCGTTTGGCCAGAAGTACGAGGCTACGTGGGAGTCGCTCAAGGAGTCGCAACCTGCCGAGTGGTGGTTGGATGGCAAATTCGGAATATTCATCCATTGGGGACCATATAGTGTCGCGGGGTACAAGGAGGGCGGACGCGGATATGCCGAGGCGATCACCTCCGATATGTATCAGCGGCCGGAGCTCTACAAAGAGTTCTTTATGGAGAAGTTCGGGGCTTGCCCACCAGAGTTCGGATATAAGGATTGGGTGGAGCTCTACAAAGCCGAAAATTGGGATCCAGCCGAGTGGGCAGAACTATTTAAAGAGGCAGGGGCGAAGTATGTCATCCCGACAGGAGAGCACCACGATGGATTCGCCAATTGGGATAGTGATCTCACCCCTTGGAACGCTGTTGATATGGGGCCTCATCGCGATTTGATAGGGGATCTAGCCGAAGCTGTCAGAGCCGAGGGGTTGAAGTATGGGGTCTCGTACCATCGTGAGCGCCACCCGAGTAGATTCTCTGGTAGCGAGTTTCAGGTTGTCGCGAAGCCTATGCCGGATGTTGCTATAGAGATTGCTAATGACCCACAAGCTGAGTTGCTATATGGACCATTCGAGTACACAGATGAGTTCATAGCGGACTATGTGGCTCGCTGGCAGGAGCTACAAGATAAATACAGCCCCGATTTCATGTGGATCGATGACTGCCCACTATTCACCCACGTACAAGATGATCCGCAAGTCACGAAGTACAAACAGGCCTTCAAGGAGATGATCGCGGGCTACCTGAACAACGCTGCCGAGGAGGGAAAAGAGGTCTATTTCAACAACAAGGGCAAGAGTCTCAACTTCCCAGATGGTGTGGGTTGCATGGAGCGCGACAACCTCCAGATGGATAAGATTGGGCCACCTTGGCAGAACCCTGCGACTTTGGGTGTGTCGTATGCCTATATGGAGCTTGAGGAGGAGGGAGATCTCTATAAAACCCCGGCCGAGCTGATCCGTCTACTCATAGATGTGGTGAGCAAGAATGGTAACCTACTACTCAACATAGGGCCACGTGCGGATGGCACGATCCCCGAAGGGATGCAGCGCAGACTCCTAGCGATGGGTGAGTGGCTCAAACTCAACGGAGAGGCTATCTACGGGAGTCGTCCTTGGGTAACATTCGGGGAGAGCTACGGGGATGAGCTAACCGAGGAGGGGGTGATCTACAACAAACACTCTATGCGAATCAGGGAGAGGGAGTATCGCTTCACCACAAAGGGGGAGCAGATATATGTCATGGCGTTCCAGCCCGACGAGAAGATCACACTCAGATCGTTTGATGCAAACTCGACACCCATAAAATCTGTGACCACCATTGCAGGCAAGGCTGTGGAGTGGCGTTACACAGAGGAGGGGTTGGAGATATACCCGAATGACTTAGAAACATTTAACCTAGCTAGTACGTATATAATTAACTAACTATAACCAAAAACCATGAAACTCAACTATCACCTCCCATTAGTACTATTGGGCAGTGCGGCACCATTGGTGTGTCAAGCAGCAGACGAGAGTCGTCCGAATGTGATAATCGTCATTACGGATGATCAAGGCAAGGGCGATCTGGGATGTTTAGGAAACGATATTGTCCAGACCCCAAACATCGACAAACACTACGAGGAGTCAGTACGCCTCAACAACTTCCATGTCTCACCAACGAGTGGGCCAACCCGTTCGGCAATCATGACGGGTCGATTCACCAACCGCACCAGCTGCTACCACACTATTGGTGGCCGCGATAAGATCTACGAGGATGAGCGCCTGATGCCCCAATACTTCGCCGAGGCAGGCTACAAAACCGCGATGTACGGAAAGTGGCATTTGGGAGATAACTACCCCTATCGCCCCGAAGATCGTGGATTCCAAGAGGTTATCCGTCACGGAGGTGGAGGCATTGGACAAGGGCCCGACTATTGGGGTAACGACTACTTTGATGACACATATTGGCACAACAGCGTACCGCAGAAATATGAGGGCTACTGCACCGATGTATTCTTTGGCGAGGCGATGAAGTTCATCGAGAAGAGTCAAGATGATCCATTCTTCTGCTACATATCGCTCAACGCCCCTCATGGACCTCTACACCTCCCTGAGAAGTATTACAATATATATAAGGATGCAGATGTTGCGGATGATGTCAAGCGATTCTACGGCATGATCACAAATATCGACGACAACTTCCTACTGCTCGAGAATAAGTTGGAGGAGTTGGGAATAGCAGATAATACAATTCTGATCTTCATGACCGACAACGGAACAGCCACAGGACGTTTGGCGAATGATGGCGGTATGCGAGGCCACAAGAACTCGGAGTATGAGGGGGGACACTGCGTACCATTCTTTATGCGTTGGCCCGATGGGGATTTGGTTGGTGGACGCGATGTTGACCGTTTGACGGCTCATATCGATATGCTCCCTACCCTAGCGCATCTTTGCGGTGTGAAGGTGACCCCACCCAAACCACTCGATGGCGAGAATATCACCCCACTTCTGTTAGATCCGCTTGCTGAGTGGGAGCAGAGGGTACTAGTGACCGATTCACAACGCCTACAGAATCCGGTGAAGTGGAGAAAGAGCGCAACGATGGGTGACTATTGGCGCTTGATAAATGGCGAGGAGCTATACGATTTGCGCGACGACAAGATGCAGGAGCGAGATATAGCGGCAGAGAATCCGGAGGTCGTAGCGTGGCTCAGAACAGCGTATGAGGCGTGGTGGGCATCGCTAGACACGGATAATCTTGCCCAGAAGTACCCATATAGTTGGGTTGGCTCTGCGTACGAGAATCCGGTGCGTATCTCGGCTCACGAACTATTCTCATTGGGGTTGAGTAATATGTGGCACCAGAACGGATCGCTACGCCCAACTCCTAGCAAGGGAATCTTCAAGATCCGATTTGTAACAGCAGGCAAGTATAAGATCACGATTTGTCGCTATCCGTTAGAGAGTGGTCACACAATCAACGAGGAGGTGGCAGCTGTAGAGCCAACGCTCGAGGTCAACTCTCCGCTACCACCATCGAACGGGGTGGTTATGACCAAAGCGCACCTACGTTTTGCAGAGTTGATGGATGACAAGGAGGCGGTGAACTTCAAGGAGGTGCAGCCGACCGATCGGGGTGTGGAGTTTATCTACGATGCAGACGAGGGACTATTTGATCTGGAGGCCTACTTCACAGACGAGGATGGACGATTCTATACAGCTAACTACCTATATTTTGAGAAGTTATGAAAAGAGTAATCACATTGCTGGCGTTGGCTATATGCCTCAACGTATCGGCACAACAGCGCTACGAGGCGACATGGGAGTCACTCGACACACATGAGTGCCCGGCGTGGTACTCAGACGCGAAGTTTGGAATATTCATCCATTGGGGACTCTACTCCGTCCCATCATATACAATGAAGGGGACATATGCGGAGTGGTATTGGCACGCATTGAACGAGAATCCAGAGACGGCAACCGCCTCTCGCCGCGATCGACACTACGCGATAACAGAGTTCCACAACAAGGTCTACGGGGCGGATTTTGACTATCCGGAGTTTAGAGATCACTTCACCTGCGAGCTATTTAACCCCGACGAGTGGGCATCGATCTTCAAGCAATCGGGGGCTAAGTATGTGGTACTCACCTCAAAACACCACGACGGCTACTGCTTGTGGGACAACAAAGAGGCGAGCGAGAGCTTCGGCATGGCGTGGAATAGCGTGGAGTCGGGTCCTAAGCGAGATCTTGTGGGGGAGTTAACTAACTCGGTTCGAGATGCGGGGCTTAAGATGGGTCTCTACTACTCGATCTGGGATTGGTATAATCCATATTGGACTCACCAGATGCAGGAGTGTGTAAGCTCGGGAACGATGGATGTGGATCTCACAGCAGAGGTTGAGTTTGTGGGAGAAGGCAAGTTCACCAAGGCGCAGATCGCAGAGTCACGTGCAGGGCTCTCGAAGTATGTCCATGAGGTTATGTTCCCCCAATTCAAGGAGTTAGTGATGAACTACCAACCCTCGCTCATCTTCTCGGATGGCGATTGGTGGATGGATGATGATCTATGGGAGTCTCGCCCACTACTAGCATGGTTGTATAACGAAGCACCAAACCGCGATGAGGTGGTGATCAACGACCGTTGGGGTCGCGTACGTGGCAAGCATGGAGACTACTTCACAACAGAGTATGGTTCGGGATTTGAGGGCATTGAGCGCCCTTGGGAGGAGAATCGAGGTATCGGTATGTCGTTTGGCTACAACCGAATTGAGAATCTGGAGGATTATCGTACCGAAAAGGAGCTGATCTTTATGTTGGTCGATTTGGTGAGTCGTGGGGGTAACCTATTGCTCAACATCGGGCCACGTGCGGATGGTACTATCCCCGTGATTATGCAGCAGCGATTGGCACAGATTGGCGATTGGTTGGAGGTGAATGGCGAGGCTATCTTCGACACAAAATCCTACAAGCAGAGTGCGCAGTGGAGCGAGGGAAATATCCCAACCTTCACCAAGAGTGATTTCCACAACGACTTCCCGATCTACGAGATGACCCTCTCGCCAAAGAGCGGAAACGCCGTAAAGCAGATGTGGTTCACCCAGAAGCAGGGGACACTATATGGGTTGTTGCCAAAGCTACCAGAGGGGGAGAGCATCACCATACGCGATGTGGAGTTGTCCCAGAATCCGACAATCACGATGTTGGGAGTAGATGGCGAGTTGGGGTATGAGATCTCGGGGGATGATATCGTTGTTGATCTCTCGTCGATCGACCGCTCAAACCTTCCGTGCCACTATGTTTATACTTTGAAAGTGGAGGGTATCAGCTACTAGGTGTAGTAGGGGTGTAGTAGGGATGACGTAGGATGTAGTACGTATAGTCAGGTAAAACACCCCAAAACTAGGGAAATCCAAATTATGTGTAGTTAGGTGTTGTAAGGTATGTTCTACCATACCTACAACACCTAACTACTTGTATGTAACCATATTATATACTATGTAGTAACGTAGTAAGTAATATTAATAAAATATTGCTGGTGCGTTAACTTTTTCCGTCATCCTGAACTTGATTCAGGATCCCGCGAAGAGTCTGAAACATTGATAGTTAGGGATCCTGAATCAAGTTCAGGATGACGGGTGTGGAGTATTT
>JBCQTX010000012.1:0-52916 GCA_047174605.1 Rikenellaceae bacterium
ATTCCATTCAGCGGAGCGAAGGAGAGTTTTACCTCTCTTCCCTCTCTGAAAAAATATTTTATCTCATTCTCTGCAACTTCCCAATTCCTCAGTTGCATTTACAAGTTGAATTCAGGAATTACCAAAGCCATATCTTCGTGAGTTATATGACGAGAGCTACCTCCACAACGAATTAGATGTCGGCGAACACCTCACAACAAAACTTATCGATATAGTCCTATGTCGTTGGGTCGAGGGGTGCTCCCTCGCCATAGTAGCCAAGAGTGGCGACAAAGAGATGTTCCGCTCTTTGGCTACGAAGTTCGACCAACTAGCTCTATCGCTCATAAATGAGGAGTGGGCGCATGGCGATCTAAGTCCCGACAATATCATTGTAGACAACGATGGCGAGCTCCACCTGATCGATCTCGATGCTAGGTACACCCCACAACTCAAAGGGATGACAAGTTCGGAGTTGGGGACTCCGGCCTACCAATCGCCAAACAGAGATATCAACGATTTCAACTCACGCATCGATGACTTCTCGATCGTGATAATCTCATCTTCGCTCCATGCGCTCTCGATTGAGCCCGATCTGAATACCAAATTCCCATTCTTAGATGGGTTGCTACTCAATGGTGCAAAGGTGGTCGATGAGGGATATGAGACGATGAATTATGTGTTAGAGCTCTTTGCTATGAATGGATATTTTAGACAATATCGGGCTCTTAAAGCGTTGAGATTCAATAGAATTACAATCGACAACCTGCCCGATCTACTTCTCTATAAAGAGCTAAGCAACTGCAATTTAGAGCTATTCATTAGTTGGGGGTTGTGTGGCTATTGTGATGCACAGAGTGGCGAGGTGATAATCCAACCGCTCTATGACGAGGCGTTCGAATTCCGAGGTGACTACGCACTTGTCAGACTCTCCAGATGGTGGTTCTATATCGATAAATCGGGACGCGCTGTGGAGCATTGTGGCGAATGGAGGTGCGGAAAACCTGCAAAGCGTCGCGCTCAATAGAACAGTCTCTCGCCACTCCAAAGAACGTTGATAGGTGGATGAAATTTCAAAGATGGCGTAGAGAGCTATGAAAGGAGCATACTAACGTATGTGACTGAAGAGCTCTCTACGTTATCTTTGAAATTTAGCCGCCTTGCAACGTTCTTATAGGATAATCTCCATATAGATCCCAATAGCCCCAGTGGTTAGGTAATGGATGGTATTTCGCTTAAAGTTAGTCGCGGTGTTGAAGATCTTCGTGTAGGTATATCCGCTACTTGTGGCCACCTTCATGGTGAAGGATTGAGACGAAAGATCGACCGGCAAGAGGGCGAAGTAGATCTGCGCCGTTGATCCCGACTGACCCTCAATCTCAGCCACTAGAGAGCGCGTCATAGATTCACTACCCTCGACAATTTCACCACTCGCGAGATTGATATCAGCCGAGGCCACAAAGATCGCATCGGTCGAGTAGAGCTCCACCTTGGTAACACTCATCGACGAAGGGATATCCTTAAGCTCCAACAAGAAGAATGACATAGCTTGGCGGAACTCCAAATCGGGAATTCCAACCATATTATCCGAGGAGAGTGTAGCGCCACTAGCCGAAGCGACCATCACCCCATTTCCGACCCTATCATCCGAGAGATCAATGGTTTGAGTGCTCCTAGATATTGACATTGTCTTATCACTCCCCACACTATATTTCGTCTCTTGATATGGATAAATTGCATATATCTCCTTCTCACCACTCCATGTTGTCAACTCACCCATGATCGTTGTATTTGCACCGCTGCTCTGCACTCGAAACTCCGCATTTGCATTGGCCGCAATATCTGGCACGATGAGCGAGATTTGATCCGCCTCATCCCAGATAAACTCGAATGATGATCGATCACTATTTGGCTCATAAGTCGCCTTTGTCGACCCCTGCTGCATTGTGGCACCGATCTGAACATCGACCTTTACCTGCTCTATAATTGGGGTTTGAACACTCGTACACGCTGCAAAAAGTAGCGCTAAAAAGGGTATAGCTCTCTTCATCTATATATTCTCTCGTTCGGTTATAAATTGGCACATCTGGACACGTGCACGGTGGATATTAGTCTTGACACTACCTAGTGGCATGGCGAGCTTCTCGGCTATCTCCTCATATGAGTACTCCTCCAAAAATCTCATGCGGAATAGCTCCTGATGGCGTGGTGAAAGGCGCGCTATTCCCTCATCAATCTGGGTACGTTTTTGACTATTGATGATGCTCTGCTCTGGATTTGGCCCTCGCTCCTCGGAGGTTGCGGCGAAGCGTTCATCGAGCGAGAGTTCATCTTGACGACGACGGTGATAATCTATGAATGTATTGCGTGCTATGGTGTAGATCCACTGCCCGAAGGTATATTTTGGGTCATAACGATGCAGATTCACATAGACCTTGATGAAGCTCTCCTGCATCAGATCGTCGGCATCTTGCGCACTATCGCCCCCCAAACGTGACACCATAAGGCGGCTAATTGACTCACTATAACGCATAATAAGAAACTCGAAGGCTACGTTATCACCCTCAAGAGCCCACTCCACAAGGAGCTTATCCTCCGCCACGACATACTTTTCAAGTTCGCTCATCGAGCGCAAATATAACAAAGATTATTCGAATTGTGACTATCCATTACTATATATTAATAAAAAATCGCTACCTTTGCATGTTATAACCAAGACTTATGAAATTCAAACTCGAACATAAAGCCCCATCATCTGAGGCTCGCGCAGGACGCTTCACAACAGATCATGGTGAGGTGCTAACCCCAATCTTCATGCCGGTAGGTACTGCCGCCGCGATGAAGGGAATCTTCCACCGCGATGTGGAACAGGAGGCGCGTGCACAGATCATTTTGGCAAATACATATCACCTATATCTCCGCCCCGGAATGAAGATCATCGAGGAGGCTGGTGGAGTCCACCGCTTCTCGGGATGGGAGAAGCCAATGCTCACCGATAGTGGTGGGTTTCAGGTCTTTTCGCTATCGGGATGCCGAAAACTCAAAGAGGAGGGGTGTCAATTCCAATCGCATATTGATGGTTCGCGCCACCTATTCACACCCGAAAATGTGATGGATACACAGCGAATAATCGGAGCCGATATCATGATGGCATTTGACGAGTGTCCTCCGGGAGATGCTCCGCGAGATTATGCCGCTAAATCGTTGGCACTCACTCAGCGTTGGTTGGCAAGATGCTTCGACCAATTCTCAAAGACAGAGCCTAAGTATGGCCACTCGCAATCGCTATTCCCGATTGTGCAGGGTTGCGCATATCCCGACCTAAGAGCGAAGGCAGCGGAGGATGTATTGCAATATAACGCAGATGGTTACGCCATCGGAGGGTTGGCCGTAGGAGAGCCTGCACCCGTCATGTATGAGATGATTGAGGTGGTGAATGCTGTTCTTCCGAAGGACAAACCTCGATACTTGATGGGGGTTGGTACGCCAATCAATATTTTGGAGGCGATTGATCGCGGAGTCGATATGTTCGATTGCGTGATGCCGACACGAAATGGTCGCAATGGTCAGCTATTTACGTGGGAGGGTGTAATAAATATCCGCAACAAAAAGTGGGAGACTGACTTCTCACCGATCGATACACAGAGCACATCGTTCGCATCGAGAAAATATACGAAGGCATATCTACACCATTTGGTAGTTTGCAAAGAGATGTTGGCGGCTCAGATATCATCTCTACACAATATTGCGTTCTATTTGAGCCTAGTCACCGCAGCACGCGAACACATTGTGGCAGGAGATTTCAAGGAGTGGAAAGAGAGGATGGTCGTTCAACTCGCTAAAAGATTGTAAATTATGAAGCTACGCTGGCCCGGATTCAAGATCCTTGACCGCTACATATTGGGGAAGTTCCTCTCGACCTACTTCTTCGCCATAGCCATGATAATCGTGATTGTGGTGATCTTTGACTATGTCGAGAAGGTGGATGACTTTACGGAGAATAAAGCTCCGTTGGAGGCGATTATCTTTGACTATTACTTCAACTTCATCCCATTCTTCGTCAACCAATTTAGTGGGCTGTTCACCTTTATAGCCGTGATCTTCTTCACCTCGAAGATGGCCTATCAGACCGAGATCATCGCGATGTTGTCGGGTGGAATGAGCTTCAGACGATTTATGTGGCCATATTTTATCGGAGCGCTCATCATCTCAACCCTCTCGCTAGCACTCAATTTGTGGATCGTCCCCATCTCGCAGAGAACCTGTGTGGCGTTCGATGCACAATATATCGACAAGGTGGATAGCCGCGATTTTGATCGTAATATATATCGCCAAGTCGAACCGGGAGTCTTTGTATATTTGAGAAACTACCAACTCGAAGGGCGCGCCTCGTTCTTGTCGTTGGATCGCTACGAAGATGGCATGTTGAAGGAGTCATTGGAGGCGGCATCTGCCTCAATCGACTCGGTGACAGGGCGTTGGAAAGCGAGCCGCTACACCACCAGAACATTCAAGGATGGTGATAATAGCGAAGTATTTACGCAGCGACGCAACCTCGATACACTGATAAACATTGATCGAAATGAGCTAGCGAGGGTCGAGGATCTGCTCAAGACGATGAAGATCGACGAGTTAAATATCTTCCTCGAACAGCAGAAAAGCAAGGGGTCGGACAACATCACGCTAATCGAGGTGGAGAAACACTCTCGTTTTGCATACCCCATTGGAACATTTATCCTGACGCTTATCGGTGTGGCACTATCATCGCGCAAGGTACGTGGAGGAACGGGACTTCATATCGGAATGGGTGTGGCGCTTTGCTTCTCATATATCTTGTTTATCCGTTTTGCAGAGGAGTTTGCCAAAGGTGGAGCATTGCCGCCAGAGATTGCGATATGGTGTCCCAACGCCTTATATCTTTTAATTGCAATATATTGTTATAAAAAAGCACCAAAGTAGGGATCTATGACAAATAGTTTAGAGAATATTGTAGCTAAGTGCAGCGCACGCGAAAGAATCTCGATCGAGGAGGCGATCTCGCTCTATCGCGAAGCCCCCTTGTGGTTGCTCTCGCAATTGGCGGTCGAGAGGAAGATGGCGGTGAGTGGAGATTCGGTCTTTTATAATCGAAACTTCCATATTGAGCCGACCAATATCTGCCTCTTTAGGTGTCGTTTCTGCTCCTACAGACGCGATGTTGGGAGTGAGGATAGCTGGGATTACTCGATTGATGAGATGCGTAAGCAGGCTGAAAAATATATTGGAACGGGGGTCACAGAGGTGCATATCGTTGGAGGAGTCCACCCCAAACACACGCTTGATTTCTTTGTGGAGCTGATTAGTGTGGTGCATGAGATATTGCCCGATGCAACGATCAAAGCCTTCACCGCCATTGAGTTAGGGTATATGATCCGCAAGGCAGGACTCACCTTCGAAGAGGGACTCTCACGTCTCAAAGCGGCAGGAATGGGGGCTATACCGGGGGGTGGAGCTGAGATATTTGATTGGGAGGTTCGCGAGAAGATATGTCCCGAGAAAGGGCGTGCCGAGGAGTGGTTGGAGATTCACGATGTGGCTCACAGGTTGGGGATATCGACCAATTGCACAATGTTGTATGGCCATATAGAGAGCGTTGAGGCGCGATTCGACCATCTGCAAAGGCTTCGCGACCAACAAGATAAGAGTGGAGGATTCAACGCGTTCATACCGCTGAAGTATCGAAATCGCCACAATGAGATGTCGCACATAGGCGAGGTCTCGGTGGTGGAGGATATGAGAATGATGGCTCTAAGCAGACTTTTCCTCGACAATATCCCCCACATAAAGGCCTATTGGGTGATGTATGGAAAGCCTACTACGGAGCTAGCGTTGGCCTTTGGGGCTGATGACGTAGATGGCACGATCGATGATTCGACCAAGATATATTCGATGGCGGGGGCAGAGGATGCAAAACCGAAGATGACAATAGAGGAGATAGAGGGGATGGCGACACGCGCAGGATTCAGAGCTGTGGAGCGCGATACTCACTACAACGTAATAAAATAGAGGCAAGATATAATTTATGGCACAAAATCAAAAAGAGGGTTTGGATTGGTGGAAAAAGCCAGAACACCTTCAAGAGAAAAAAAGCACGAAAACAACGACAAAAGGCACAAGGACGCCAAGATCAAAGCGCCCGAAAGCCCCGATCACGGTAGAGTCTATGAGCAAGAGGTTGATAAAACATGGGGTTATCATCCTAATATTGGTTGTTTCGCTAGCGGCAGGATCGCACTTCTTGCTCACATTGGCGACTCGTCATGGTGCGCGACGTGTAGTTCCACAGTTTGAGTCACTTTCACAACGAGATGCGGAGAAGCTAGCCAAGAGCAACGACCTGAATATCGTGATCAATGACTCTCTCTATGCGCCGCTCTATGCAGGGGGAATCGTTCTGGATCAACTTCCCGAAGAGGGTTCTATTGTGAAGCCGGGTCGCACGATCTATGTCACGATTAATGCTACGCAGAAGAAGATGGTTCCAGTGCCATATGTCGCAGGGCGATCGCTTCGTCAAGCGAAGAATATGTTGGATATAGCAGGTCTCACAATCGAGGAGTTGGTCTACGAACCAGACCTTGCCACCAACTACGTATTGGCTCAATCCTACGATGATCGACCAATCAAGGAGAGCACCAAGACGATGGCTCCAATGGGGTCGGGAATAACGCTCTATGTGGGTATGGAGGCGGAGAAAGTGGCTATCGTTCCGCAACTTATAGGGCTCACGCTCAAAGATGCAAAGAGTGCAATTTGGGAGTCGGGGCTCAATGTGGGCGAGGTGAAATTGGAGTCGGGGATCGACCTAAGCAACCAGAATTTAGCTCGTGTAGTGAGTCAGAGCATCTTCGCCGAGGATGATAGCAGATTGGGAAGCGATATCTCGATAAGCCTTACACTCGATCAAGAGATGGTCGACAAGCGATTAAAAGAGTCGATCAAGGAGCGTGAGACGCGCAGGAAATTGAGGGCAGCGGAGGCTGATTCACTCAATATGTTGGAGTTATAATTTTTCCCGTCATCATGTATCCGGGGAAAAGTTGGCACCATGTTACGGCTCCCCAGAGCCGTCATCCCGCACTTGATGCGGGATCTCCCGAATTTCACCGTAGGTGGAATCTCGGGCACTAAGACAATATGTGCATAATATTACTAGTGAGTAGTTTACGAGGGTAACATCGTTGTGCCCGAGATTTTTCTTGCGAAAAATTCGGGAGATCCTGAATCAAGTTCAGGATGACGAATGTGGAGGTGTGGGATATATTAACTATAATAAATAATAAGATAGTATTGAAAGAGGAGATATACAACCAAGAGGATGAGATAGATCTATTGGAAGGGGAGTTGCAAGAGGGCGAAGATGGAGAGCTCCACGAACACTTCCGATTTGAGGTCGACAAGGGGCAATCACCCCTAAGGCTAGATAAATATTTGGCGATCATCATGAAGAATTCATCGCGCAGCAAGATCCAAAGTGCTGCTGATGAAGGGCATCTGTTGGTCAATGGAGTGTCACAAAAGGCGAGTTATAAGGTTCGCCCGGGGGATGTTGTGACCATCATGATGGCACGCCCGAAATACTCTAACGAGATCATAGCGGAGGATATTCCTCTAAATATTATCTATGAGGATGATGATCTGATGATTGTCAACAAAGAGGCAGGAATGGTTGTCCATCCGGGTCATGGAAATTATTGTGGGACATTGGTCAATGCGCTCACCCACCACCTCAAAGGGACGGATATTGTCACTGAGGATGAGGATAGTGAAAAGAGGGCTGGATTGGTCCATAGAATAGATAAAAACACCTCGGGATTGTTGGTGGTGGCGAAGAATGAAAAGAGCCTTACGCACCTTGCGAAACAGTTCTTCGACCACTCGATCAGACGTCGATATATTGGCCTTGTATGGGGAAATATCGTGGAGGATGAGGGGACGATAGTTGGAAATATCGGTCGCTCACCCAAGGATCGACTCAAGATGTTTGTCTTTGAGGATGGTTCGGATGGAAAGCACGCTGTGACTCACTATCGTGTGCTACAACGCTTTGGTTATGTGACACTTGTGGAGTGCCATTTGGAGACTGGCCGCACCCACCAAATACGTGTCCATATGTCGTGGAAGGGTCATCCGCTCTTCAATGACGAGAGGTACGGAGGCGACAAGATATTGAAGGGGACGACCTTCTCGAAGTACAAACAATTTGTTGAGAACTGCTTCGCGATCATGCCGCGCCACTCGCTACACGCCAAATCGTTGGGTTTTGTCCACCCTACAACGGGTGAGAATATATATTATGAGTGTGACCTGCCGAGTGACTTTGTGGCACTGATAGATAAGTGGGAGGCCTACTCAGTCAACCGATTGGCTAGTGAGCGCCTTCAAGCAGCCGAGGAGCGCGAGGAGGAGGAGGCAAAAGAGCGCGAAATACGCGAAGCGAGAGCAGCAGCACAGACATTGAGGCAGCAACAAATAGAGGCCGAGAAGAGGGCTAAGGAGTCGGAGCCGAGCTATGACCCAGCGTTCTTCAACCCTCCACGCGAATAGAGAATGAAAGAGAAGATCAAGAGATACGAAGAGACACTGGAGAGGGCGCAAAGGCGTGCCGGTGGGATCTACTACACACCGCAACAAATTGTCAATCAGATGATTATTGTTGCGACTGAGGATGAAGATCTAAGCGACAAACTGTTGCTCGATCCCTGCTGTGGCGATGGTAATTTCTTGGTTGAGGCTCTTAATGCAGGCTTTCGAGCGGAGAATATCTACGGCTTTGATATCGACCCTAAGGCGGTGAGAATCGCGCGACAAAGGGTCAAAGAGCAGTGCGGATATGATGCTAAAAACAATATCAAAGTTGGGGATTTTCTGGAGCGTGCACAACACCTAAGACGCCGCTTCGACTTTATCATAACAAACCCACCTTGGGGGTGTACGATTGAGGCAAAACGTCGTCGTGAATTGGGGCAGATATATGGTGCTGGCCGTAGCGTGGATAGCTCATCTCTTATGATGTTGGCTTCGCTGAGGGTGCTTCGTGAGGGTGGAGTATTGTCGTTTCTGCTACCCGAGTCATTCTTCAACATAGGTAATTTTGAGGATGTTAGGCGCAAGATTTTGGAGCTAAAGGTGACACATCTGTGCGACTATGCAAGGCCATTCAAGGGGCTTTTAACACGGGCACAAGCAATTGCACTACGCAACGAACCACCTGAGGGTGAGGGGATTATAGCTTGCAGATATAACGAACACTACCACACGCGAACCATAGAATCATTCAAAAAGAATCCGAAGATGATAATGAATCTTTGGATCTCGCAGGAGGAGGCAGATGTGGTTGAGGCGATATACCAAAAGCCCCATATAACGCTCAAAAATAGAGCTACATGGGGGATGGGAATTGTTACGGGAGATAACGAGAAATTTTGTAGTGAAGTACGACGAGTGGGCGATATGGGGGTGCTCCGAGGATATGACCTAACGAAGGATGGTATAGACGCTCCGACGACATTTATGCCGAGTGACCTCGCTCTATATCAACAATCTGCGCCAAAGGAGTTCTATCTAGCCCCCGAGAAGATTCTGTATCGATTTATATCGAACAAAGGGATATTTAGTCTCGACACCGAGCAGCGATACCTCCTCAATAGCATCAATGGATTTATCCCCGAACGGGAGTTTCCAATTCCCAATAAGATATTGGCTAATATGTTGAGTACGAAGGTGATGCATTGGCTCTTCCAATCGATTTTTCACACCCACAAAATACTTCGACACGACATCGAGGCATTGCCACTTCACTATGAATTGAAGGATTTTAGCGAAGAGGAGTATCTAGAATATTTGGGCATTGAAGCCGCAGAATCAGGGAGTTACAAATTAAAGAGATAATATATGTTCTTTCCAACAACAATAAAAGAGGTGCGAAATCTAGGATGGGACTACATAGATGTGATCCTCTTCACGGGTGATGCCTATATTGACCATCCAGCCTTTGGAGCGGCGGTAATCGCTCGACTTCTGGAGGCTAAAGGGTTGCGTGTGGCGATTGTTCCACAGCCAAATTGGAGGGATGATCTACGTGATTTCACGAAGCTGGGGCAACCACGCCTATTCTTCGGGGTGAGCGCAGGAGCGATGGATTCGATGGTAAACCACTACACAGCAAATATTAGGTTGCGATCGAACGACGCCTATACACCGGGTGGAAAGGCTGGATTTCGTCCGGACTATGCCGCTACGACATATTGCAAGATACTCAAAAAATTATACCCAAACACCCCTGTTATTGTGGGGGGAATCGAGGCATCACTCAGGCGAGTCACCCACTACGATTATTGGAGCGACTCGCTGCGACCATCGATGCTAGTTGAGAGTGGCGCGGATTTGCTGAGCTACGGAATGGGTGAAGGGGTGATCGAAAAGATCGCTACGGCACTACGTAATGGCTTTAATATGAATCTATTACGCAAGATCCCACAGGTAGCATATGTTGCCAACAAAGAGTATATCTCGAAGTTAGATCCCGAAAAGATCATTCGGCTCAGCTCATTCGAGGAGTGCCAACGAGACAAAAAAGCATTTGGCAAGAACTTCACAATCATCGAACGTGAGAGCAATATGCTTTCGCCTGAAAAGATATTGGTGGAGGGTGTGGGGGATAAATTTGTAGTTATCAATCCACCGCGCCAGACCCTCACAACCGACGAGGTCGACCACTCGTTTGATCTGCCATATGAGCGCGCGCCACACCCAAAATATCGTGGCAAGGGAGATATCCCAGCGTGGGAGATGATCAAACACTCGGTCAATCTTCATAGGGGCTGTTTTGGCGGTTGTTCGTTCTGCACGATCTCGGCTCATCAAGGTAAATTCATCGCCTCACGCTCCGAGAAGTCGATTTTGAGCGAGATTGAGAAGGTGACTCAGATGCCCGATTTTCATGGGAATCTTTCGGATGTGGGAGGACCATCGGCCAATATGTGGGGCATGGGAGGTCGCGATACGAAGCTATGCGAGAAGTGTCGTCGTCCATCGTGCCTGCACCCTGCGCCATGCAAGAATCTCAATAATGACCATCGTCCGCTGCTGAAACTTTATGATAAGATCCGCAGCGTGAAAGGGGTGAAACGAGCATATATCGGAAGTGGAATTCGTTATGACCTCTTCGACGATTCGCCATATTTGGAGCGAGTCGTGAAGTTCCACACCTCGGGACGGTTGAAGGTTGCGCCAGAGCATACGGAGGATGTGGTTTTAAACCTTATGCGAAAGCCGTCGTTCCAACAATTTGAGAGGTTAAATTCCGATTTCAGGAGGATCTGTAAGGGTGCTGATCTACCCTATCAGCTCATCCCCTACTTCATCTCGTCGCATCCGGGATGTCGCGAAAGGGATATGGCAGCCCTATCGAAAAAGGTACTTGGGGGGTTGCACTTCTCGTTGGAGCAGGTGCAGGATTTGACCCCTACTCCGATGACACTATCATCGGTGATGTTCTACACCGGAGAGGATCCATACACTGGCGAGGCACTCTATGTGGCGCGTTCGCAGGAGGATAAAAGGCGACAAAAGAGCTATTTCTTTGCGCCAAAACAAACTTCGAGGGAGAGGGGTCGAAAAAAACATTTTTAGATGGCCTAATTTTCAACCTTTTTTACTAACTTTGCACACATATATATAATAAGAGATAAAATATCAAGATGATTCAATCATTAAGCGAACAAGAACTACAAAGACGAAACTCCCTCAAAGCACTACGCGAAGCAGGGATTGAACCATATCCAGCAGCAAAGTACGAGGTGACAGCCACAGCTGCCCAGATCACAAAAGAGTACTCGGCCGAAGAGGGTAACTTCGCAAATATCACAATCGCAGGACGTATCATGACACGTCGTATCATGGGGTCGGCAGCCTTCTTTGAGTTGCAGGACCACACGGGACGTATTCAGGTCTATATCCGTCGCGATGATGTGTGTGCAGGAATGGAGGATACTTCGCTTTACAATATAGTATTTAAAAAGTTGCTCGATATCGGTGATTTTGTGGGAGTTGAGGGTTACGCCTTCATCACTAACACAGGTGAGTTGTCGGTTCATTGTAACAAATTTACGGTGCTTAGTAAGTCGATCCGTCCACTTCCGATCGTGAAGGAGAAGGATGGTAAGACCTTCGATGCATTTACCGATCCGGAGGTTCGCTATCGCCAGAGATATGTTGATTTGGTGGTTAATCCACACGTTCGCGAGGTGTTCATGAAGAGGGCGAAGATCATCGCTACGATGCGTGAGTTCTTCAATTCGAATGGATATTTGGAGGTGGAGACTCCTATTTTGCAGCCTATTCCGGGAGGTGCTTCGGCTCGTCCGTTCATCACACACCACAATGCTCTTGACACTCAACTTTATCTTCGTATCGCAAATGAGTTGTACTTGAAGAAGTTGATCGTCGGAGGTTTTGATGGAGTCTATGAGTTTGGTAAGGATTTCCGTAATGAGGGAATGGATCGTACTCATAATCCGGAGTTTACAGTTATGGAGATCTACATTGCGTATAAGGATTATTTGTGGATGATGGAGTTCACGGAGCAGATGTTGGAGCGCGTGGCACTCGCTACAAACGACTCGACAACCGTGACTATTGGGGATCGTGAGATCTCGTTCAAGGCTCCATTCCGCAGACTTTCGATGACCGATGCAATCCGCGAAAAGACAGGTTTCGATATCACGGGCAAGGGCGAGGCGGAGCTTCGTGCAGCGTGTAAGGAGCTTAATGTTGAGATCGATGAGACATATGGAAAGGGTAAGTTGATTGATGCTATCTTCGGGCAATATTGCGAGGAGGAGCTGATCCAGCCTACATTCATCACGGATTATCCATGCGAGATGTCGCCACTATGTAAGCGCCACCGTGAAAATCCAGATTTGACGGAGCGTTTTGAGTTATTTGTCAATGGTAAGGAGTTGTGTAACGCATACTCGGAGTTGAATGACCCTATTGATCAGTTGGCACGTTTCCAAGATCAGTTGGCGTTGTCGGAGAAGGGTGATGATGAGGCGATGTTTATCGATATGGATTTCGTTCGTGCATTGGAGTATGGAATGCCACCATGTTCGGGAATGGGAATTGGAATTGACCGCCTCACGATGTTTATGACTAATCAGCCATCTATTCAGGATGTGTTGTTCTTCCCACAGATGCGCCCTGAGAAGCGTGTTGTAAATGATCCTGCGGAGGCATATATGGCTATTGGAGTCCCTGAGGAGTGGGTTGAGCCTATTCAGAAGATGGGATATGTCACGGTAGATTCGTTGAAGAAGTTAGCTCACGCGAAGTTCTTTAATGAGTTGTGTGGGTTTAATAAGAAGAATAAGTTGGGGTTGAAGGCGCCTGCTATCACGGATGTTGAGGCGTGGTGTAAGCCTACAGAGGAGTAAGGTAAAAGAAAAACGAAGTTTTTCAAAGCTCAGCGGCGAGCACGCCGCCCGCCGCTGAGCTAATTATATTAGAGACAATATATTTTTAATAAACATAAAAAAAACAAAAATGAGAAAGAAAATCGTTGCAGGAAACTGGAAGATGAACACACTTCCATCACAAGGTGTTGAGCTAGCGAAAGGCGTAGCAGCAAAATCATCAGAGGTTTGCGATTGCGTTAGCTTCATCGTATGCCCTCCATTCACTCACCTTTCAGAGGTGATCGCTACTTTGAAGGAGAGTAAGGTTGCAGTAGGTGCACAGAACTGTGCTGCTGAGACTAAGGGTGCTTACACAGGTGAGGTTTCAGCTGAGATGTTGGCTTCAATGGGTGTTGAGTATGTGATCCTTGGACACTCTGAGCGTCGCGAGTATTATGGTGAGACTTCTGAGACTTTGAACAAGAAGATGGCTCAGGTTTACGCTAACAACATGATCCCAGTTTACTGTGTAGGTGAGGTTAAGGAGGAGCGTGAGAATGGAACATACTTCGACGTTGTGAAGGCACAGATCGAGGAGGTTGTATTCAACTTGACAGAGGAGCAATATGCATCTCTTGTTATCGCATACGAGCCAGTATGGGCTATCGGAACAGGTCTTACAGCATCTGCAGATCAGGCTGAGGAGATCCACGCTTACATCCGCGAGGTTCTAGCATCTAAGTTCGGTGCTGCTGCTGAGTCTACAGCAATCCTTTACGGTGGATCATGCAAGCCATCTAACGCTGGTGAGATCTTCGCTAAGGAGAATGTAGATGGTGGTCTTATCGGAGGTGCTGCATTGGTTGCTGAGGACTTCATCGGAATCGGTAAGGGATTCTTCTGCGCTTAATCCTCTAGGGATATATATACAAAAAGTGGGTCGCTCATAAGAGTTGACCCACTTTTCATGTATATCTATATGAACTATTGCAACAAGAATCGCTCGCAATCAAGACTCGCAATGCAACCCGAACCAGCAGCGGTGATAGCTTGTCGATAGTGCGGATCTTTGACATCTCCCGCGGCAAATACCCCCTCGACATTTGTCTTTGAGGTGCCCGGTTGAGTCACGATATACCCCTGCTCATCCAACTCCAACTGACCTGCAAAGAGCTCTGTGTTAGGATGATGACCAATAGCTAGAAACATACCATCCACATCCAACATACGCTCCTCACCCGAATTGCTGACGATCACAACATTAGTCACTCCAGAGCTATCTCCCAACACCTCGCGAACATTATTTTCGAAGATCACCTCAATATTCTCGCTCTCAAAGACCCTCTTCTGCATCGCTTTTGAGGCACGAAGATAATCCTTGCGAACCACCAAGTAGACCTTGCGGCATAGAGTCGAGAGGTATGTCGCCTCCTCAGCAGCAGTGTCGCCACCACCTACAACGACAACATCCTTCTTGCGATAGAAGAATCCATCGCAAGTCGCACACGCGCTGACTCCCTGACCGCGATACTGCATCTCCGAAGGTAGCCCCAAATACTTGGCTGTAGCTCCTGTAGCGATGATTATACTCTCGGCTGATATCTCATGAGCACCATCCACAGTGACTGCAAATGGGCGCGAGCTAAGGTCAACCTTTGTCACTACACCATAGCGCACATCCGCCCCAAAACGTTGTGATTGGCGACGTAAGTCCTCCATCATTTGAGTACCATCAATTCCATCTGGATACCCCGGGAAATTCTCGATCTCGGTAGTTGTCGTAAGCTGACCTCCCGGCTCGATTCCCTCATAAAGAACTGGTGATAGGTTGGCACGCGATAGGTAGATCGCCGCTGTGAACCCCGCAGGGCCACTTCCGATAATTAAACTCTTAACACTCTCCATATATATATTTTTTTTAATTTCTACAATTTCCATGCATTTATCGCACCGGAACACTCAACGTCCCGATATTCATCATCGAGATCATATCCACAACCGAGACATTAAACCCTACACCACGATACGACTCATTGCTACGCCTTCCGCGCATCTCATGGATAAGAGGTGTGAAGGATTGTGGCATCACAGATGAGGCTAACCCCATAGTCCGAAAAAATGCGTTGGGATGTGCAGCAAGCTCGCTCTCTGTTGGGAATAGTAGCTTCTGACTCTCCATCATCGGGCTGAGGTGGATATTGAGCATCAGCACGTTACCATCGTTTGTCGAGAGTGACATCACCTGTTCCGATATCTCGATAATATCTCTTAAATCTCCATCCGTCGCGTGGCCATCCGTAATATGAAACACCATTGGCGGTGCGCTATCATAATTTTCCGGACGATCACACCACTCGCGAAGCAATCCATACGTCACATAGAGAACCTCATGCATCGGCGTGCTCCCCATCGAATCAACAACTATCGATCTATGATACACTTCGTCCGGAGCGTTGAGCGGTGTCAAACACTTCAGCGAGATCCAACTATTACTCTCTTCGTAAAGCTCCGTGATTGGCGTAAATACCTTCGATCCATCACCGAGCAGAGATCGAATTTCGCCTCCTGCATAGCCGATCACAGCAACATCATAGTAATCACGAAGTTCATTATCGCGGTGCGCCCTCAAGAAAAGCTCCTGCAAAATCTGATTTGCCGCATTAACCATGCTCTCGCCCTTGGTCATCTTACGCCCCTGCGACTCAATCACATCTTGCATCGATCCCGAGACATCCAGCAGCAGAACATATGCCGAGCGGTGCTCCCTAGTTATGGTGTTCGTATATGCCATACCTCTTAATTTAACCCTCTAACCGCCTTGAAATCAGCCTCGCGAACAACAGCATCGTGTGAATCATTACCATATCCGATCGCCATATTGAGTGAGTTATCCCGATTCATATCGTTCAACCTCTGTCGCTCCAACTCCTCCGCGCTGCCCTTTGCACCCTCTATTGTCGATGCTATCTGCTCTGCGGTTGGTGCTGCACCCATTAGTTGAGTGAGAAGCGATTTTGCCCACGAATGTGCCAAATCATCATAACGAGCGTGTGTCTCGGCAAATGCCATATCTATCTGATTTAGAGCGGATATAGTCCCATCCTCAATCTTCGATATAATCTCTTCAATGATCGACATCGGCACATAAGCACCAGCCACATCTGCCCAATCTCCCTCAATCATCTCACCGTAATCATGCCCTTTGGACAACATCGCACCGATCGATGCCGCAATAGCTTTGTTGTAGAATCCCACACCTCGCTTTAGCTGCGACTTTCTGATTACGGTACGCTCCCACATATACTCCTCTGCATCGGGATATTTCTCACTCAACGAGTGGAGTGTATTGACTGCACGCACCATCGCACCCACCAAATATGGATTGTGCTCCTCGTAGTTTATTATATCGCGGCGACGAGTTCTCTTGTCTCGAATCTGCCACTTTTCGATATCTCGTTTTGTGCCGTAGCTCACTAAATTTGCCCCCGGCATCAACATAGATTTTCCGCCATCCTCTATCAGGAACGAATATGGAAATACCTCAGTGTCATGATGTTTGGCATGATATCCCTTCACCATCGTAAACGCTCCCTCACGCGCTGGAGCCATTATATATGCGCCACTTGCGAATTTGCATCCACGCGGATGGATCGCCTGATGAACCGGACCACACTTAAATAGATGGTTGCTCTGATTCGATCCGCTTCCTGCGTTGAAGAACGAAAATAGACCCGCAATTAGGAGTGTTGATTTATGGTGTGACACGGTATATGGTCCTGCGAAAATCGATGCCGCCTCACCATTTTCGAGGTGTGACGAGGCGAAAAAGAGCGAATCCACAGCCGAAAACATCGACGCTACAACTGCCCTCTCCCCCACAAAACAACGACTCAACGTAGCGCCCGTATCGACCACTGCATCCTCCGCAACGATCACCTCACGCAACTTGACATCGACCCCAATGAAGCTACCCGGCATCAACGTTGCGCACTCAATCTGAGATGCTCCCTCGATCACCACCGAGTCTCGAACGTCCACCTCGCGGATCAATTTCGATGCTACGATACGCGAGTTTTTACCCACTCGACCCATCGAAGATCTTCGACCATTAGAGTAGCTCTCGACCATCGATCGGAGCTTGTCGCACATTATATTGTGGTCACGGTAGAGCGCCCAGATATATGCTGTTTGCGCTCTTAACTCATCATAGATCAAAATCTTACGACCTCCATTCTCATTTATCGAAGCCACCTCAACACCATTCGCAAAGCTCGACTCCTCGCGGCACTCCAGCCTCACAACGCTCTCGATGGTAGCCCCTTCGCCCACCAGATAATTTGCCACATATGAATCCGAGATCTTTGCATCGCTCGCAATCTCAACCCTGCCCCCAAATCGAACAGAGCTGAGTTGCTCGACACAAAAATCATCACTCACCCATATCTGATCCCAGCTTTGCGCCGTGCACCCTCTCTGTGTGAGCAACTGCTGCTCCTCGCAACTTATATTTCTTAGATCTCCCATGTGACAAAAGTGCTATATTAGATCTTTGTTACCGCGATCTTCAAAGGTGCTTCATCCAACTCGCTCTCGACCACAAAGTCTCCCGATGGTGTAGCCGATACCTTGACTTCAACCGCCAAAGTCTGCGCTGCTATATACTCCGCGAACTCCCCAACTGACTTCTCAACAGCCTCCGTGCTATCGATCTCGACCTTCACACGATCAACAACCTCGAAGCCAGAATCCTTACGGATATTCTGAATACGGTTCACCAACTCACGCGCAACACCCTCATTACGAAGAACATCCGTAATTGTGATGTCGAGTGCAACGGTCAACTTACCCTCCGATGCAACCAACCATCCCGGCATATCCTCAGATGTGATCTCGAAGTCCGCTGGTGTCACGGTGATCTGGTCGCCATTAACCTCCAAAACCGTCTCCTCTGCCGCCTCGATCTGGGAGATCTTCTCTTGATCGAATGTCGCTGCAAGAGCTGCGATACCCTTCATATATTTTCCGTAGCGTGGTCCTAAAGTCTTGAAATTAGGCTTGATACGCTTTGTGATAATTCCTGCTGTCTGCTCAATTAGCTCGATCTCCTTGATGTTGACCTCGCCCATTACCAATGACTCGATAGCTGCAATATGAGACTTCATCGCTGGATCAAGAACCGGCACCAAAATCTTAGTCAACGGCTGACGAACCTTGATATTCACCTTACGACGAAGTGCCAAGACCATCGAAGTCAACCTCTGCGCCAACGCCATAGTCTCCTCTAAGTCACTATCTACCAACGATGTATCTGGTGTTGGGAATATCGACAAGTGAACTGACTCGCTTGCATCGCGACCGCTAATTTCGTTAAGATCGCGGAAGATTTGATCGGTGATAAATGGAGCGAATGGAGCTGCTAGCTTCACAACCGTGTCCAAACAAGTGTACAACGTTTGATAAGCAGCTAACTTATCCTCATCCATCTCACCACCCCAGAAACGCTTACGGTTCAAGCGAACATACCAGTTCGACAAATTCTCGTTCACGAAATCCTGTATCATACGAGCCGCCGGAGTTGGGTCATACCCCTCCAAATGAGCTGTCACATCCTTCACCAAAGTGTTCAACAACGAGATGATCCATCGGTCGATCTGTGGGCGCTTCTCCATCGGAACTTCCACCTCACGCCCCGTAAATGAATCTACATTGGCGTACAATGCGAAGAACGAATATGTGTTATATAGTGTACCGAAGAATTTACGACGCACCTCGTCAACTCCCTCAACATCAAACTTTAAGTTATCCCAAGGTTGCGAATTCGAGATCATATACCAACGAGTGGCATCTGCTCCATACTTCTTCAAAACCTCAAATGGCTCAACTGCATTTCCATGACGCTTCGACATCTTGTTACCCACCTTATCGAGTACCAAACCATTCGAAATGATATTCTTGAACGCCACCGAGTCGAACAACATCGTAGCGATCGCGTGCAACGTGAAGAACCATCCACGAGTCTGATCCACACCCTCAGCGATGAAGTCTGCCGGATATACATTTCTGAAATCTGCACCCGAATTCTCGAAAGGATAGTGCAACTGCGCATATGGCATAGCTCCCGAGTCGAACCAAACATCGATCAAATCGCTCTCGCGCTTCATCGGCTCGCCATTGTCCGCCACCAAGATGATCGAGTCAACATATGGACGGTGCAGGTCAATATTCTTTGTTGAGTAGTTCTCCGCGCTCATATCCACCACCTTGAAGTTCGCAAATGGATTCTTCTCCATGAAACCTGCAGCGACCGATTTATCGATCTCCGTCATCAACTCACCGATTGACCCAATACACTTCACCTGCGAGTAATCCTCTGTAGCCCAGACTGGTAGAGGTGTTCCCCAGAAACGTGAACGTGACAAGTTCCAATCCACAAGACCCTCCAACCACTTTCCGAAACGGCCCGATCCCGTAGACTCTGGCTTCCATTGGATTGTGTTATTTAGTTCGATCATACGCTCCTTGCACGCTGTGGTTTTGATAAACCACGAGTCGAGCGGATAGTACAATACTGGCTTATCTGTACGCCAGCAGTGTGGGTATGAGTGAGAGTGTTTCTCGATCTTAAACGCCTTATTCTCCTGCTTCAAAAGCACCGCGATATCGATATCAAGCGTTGCATCATCGGCTGTCAAGCTATCATCAAATGCATTCTTCACAAAGCGACCTGCATACTCCGAATACTTCTCAACATCGATGTTATTCTTCACGAAATCAGCGTCCAAATCCTCCAATACAAAGAACTTACCGCTCTTATCCACCATCGGCTGCTCCTTGCCTGCCTTGTCGATCATAAACAACGGAGCGATACCTGCCACCTTTGCTGCACGATCATCATCCGCTCCAAATGTTGGTGCTATGTGGACAATTCCCGTACCATCCGAAGTGGTTACGAAATCTCCCGTGATCACACGGAACGCATCGCCCATCGGCTTCACCCAAGGCAACAGCTGCTCATATGTGATGCCTGCCAAGTCGCGACCCTTATACTCACCCTCTAGAACGGTGAATTTACCCTCCATCTTTTTGGTGAAGTAGCTAGGTACTAGATCCTTAGCCATGATGATAGTTTGTGGCTGAGCAGTATATGGATTCTCGCACTTCACACGAACATAATCCACATCTGGTCCAACTGCCAACGCTGTATTCGATGGCAAAGTCCAAGGTGTAGTTGTCCACGCCAAGAAGTACAACGTCTCCTCCACCCCATCGAACAACTTCTCGCTCTTTTCGTCGCGCGCCACGATGAACTGTGCCGTACAAGTAGTATCCTTCACATCGCGATAGCAACCCGGTTGGTTCAACTCATGAGTCGAGAGTCCCGTTCCCGCCGCTGCGAATATGGCTGAATTGTGTAACCTTTATATAAAAGACCCTTGTTGAATAGCTCTTTCAAAAGCCACCAAATAGTCTCGATATACTTATTATCATAGGTGATATATGGATCATCCATATTGACCCAATATCCCATCTTTCGAGTCAAATCCTCCCACTGGCCTGTGAACTCCATCACCGCCTCGCGACACTCCTTATTATACTCCTCGATGGTGATTGTCTTTCCGATCGCCTCCTTTGTGATGCCGAGTTTCTTCTCTACACCCAACTCAACTGGGAGTCCATGAGTATCCCAACCAGCCTTGCGGTGCACCTTGAAACCTTGCTGAGTCTTGAATCGACAGAAGATATCCTTGATGGTACGCGCCATAACGTGGTGGATTCCCGGAACACCATTTGCTGATGGAGGCCCCTCATAAAATACGAATGTCGGTTTCCCCTCTCGTGTTGTGATACTCTTGTGGAATGTATCATCAGCGTCCCACTTCGCCAAGACCTCGTCCGCTACATTTGCTAGATTTAGCCCTTTGTACTCCTTGAACTTCATGTTTATGTTATATTTTATTCTTTGTTTTTCTCTTTTTTGTTTGGCACCACGTTATCGGCTCTAAAAGAGCCGTTGCTCGCCGCTGAGCTAACTATATTTTGCGCCACAATATACAAAATTTTTCGCTCTTATTCAAACGACTGCATCTCCACAAGTTTGCAATAGATGCCGCCACGTGCCATCAGCTCAGTATGTGTACCCTCCTCAGCGACCGTTCCTCGATCCACAACAACGATCTTATCCGCATTGTAAATCGTGCTCAATCTGTGGGCAATAACCACCGAAGTACGTCCCACCAAAAGCTTTGTCAACGACTCCTGAACCAGCTTCTCGCTCTCCGTGTCAAGTGCCGATGTCGCCTCGTCAAGTATCAGAATATCAGGGTTTTTCAGCACCGCACGTGCTATGCTTAATCTCTGACGCTGCCCCCCCGAGAGCTTCATTCCGCGATCTCCGATATTAGTATCATAACCATCCGCCGACTCCATGATGAAGCTATGCGCATTGGCGATCTTTGCCGCCTCCACGACCTCCTCTTTCGTCGCTCCGATCTTGCCAAATGCAAGGTTGCCAAAGATTGTATCGTTGAACAAAACAGTATCCTGCGCCACCGTTCCCATGTGTTGGCGAATACTCTCCTGCGACAGCTCTTTCAGAGGTACACCATCAATCAGAACCTCACCCTTCGATGGGTCGTAAAAGCGTGGTATAAGCTCACTTAGCGTTGACTTTCCACCTCCCGAAGGCCCTACCAACGCTACCGTTTGACCCTTCTCAATTGTGAAGTTTACATCGCTCAGCACCTCGCGTGATCCATCATAGCTGAAGTGGACTCCTCTAAACTCAATCTTATCTTTGAACTGAGCCATCTGCTTTGCATTCGCCTCATCCTTCATCGAGTTTGGCTCATCCAACAGCCCCAAAATACGCTCTCCTGCCGCCACTCCTTGGTTGATATTTGCGAATTGATCGATGAACGAACGAACCGGACGAGTGATCTGCGAGAAGATCGCAATGAATGCCAAAAACTGCGCTGCATCCAACTCGTCAGCTGCCACCAACGCACCTCCAAAGACAATTATAACTCCAATCGCTGTGATTCCCAACACCTCGCTCATTGGCGATGCCAACTGTTGACGACGTGCCATCGAGAGTGTCAGGTTTGTCACCGTTTGGTTTACTTTGTGATACTTCTCCTTTATGTAATCCGTTGCATTATAACTCTTTATGATCTTCACCCCCGACAATGACTCATCGAGCGTACTCACTAAATCCGCACTAAACTCCATCGATTTTTTAGCTGGATGGCGCAGCTTCTTCACGATACTTCCGATGATCACCGCCACAACCGGCAGGAACAAAACCGAGAAGATCGAGAGCTGCCACGAAATCGAGATCATCGCAATGAGATATCCCAAAACAAGGAACGGTTCGCGAAACGCAACCTGCAAAGTATTTGTAATACAGAACTGTACCACTCCCACATCGCCCGTGATCTTCGAGATGATATCACCCTTTCGCTGCTCGCTAAAGAAGCCGACATTCATACTCATAACGTGGTCAAAGAGGCTATTGCGCACCCTTCGAAGCGTATTTGCACGAAGTTTCTCGATTGTGCAGCCACACATATATCTGAAAGTATTGCTCAACAGCGACATCAGAATCGTCAAAACTGCAAGCAAGATCAACATATTTTGAACCTCGAAATTTACACCAAAGAACGTGGTGTAAAAGTAGTTGATCACATTGTAATATGTAGCTGAATCAAAGGTAATTTCGGGGAACTCCTCAACGGGCGAAAACGAAAACTCCCCATCCATAAACATAGTCTTTAGGATCGGGATAATCATCGCATAATTAAATGTATTGAACACCGCATAGAGCACCGCATAGATAAAGTACGGCACAGCATAAACACTCAACGGTGAAGCAAATCCAAGTAATTTTATATAGGTTTTAAACATTCTTAATCTATTATTATTCAGCTACATACCCCACATCATTACGATGGTTTATGGAGTCATTCGCAGCCGCTACTGCCAACTCATCACAGCGGTTATTTTCGACGTTGCTTGCATGACCCTTCACCCATACAAAACGCACCCTATGTTTGCGCGAAATACGTAGGTAGCGCATCCACAAATCGGGATTTTTCTTCCCCACGAAACCCTTCTTCTCCCAACCGTAGACCCAACGTTTCTCGACTGCATCGACCACATATTTCGAATCGGAGTAGACCGTGACATCCGACCCCTCGAACTTCAACATCTCGAGCCCCACGCATACTGCCATCAGCTCCATACGGTTATTGGTCGTCAGGCGAAAACCCTCCGACACCTCCTTGCGGAAGGGGCCCGACATCAATACGATGCCGTAGCCTCCCGGTCCCGGATTCCCCAATGATGAACCATCGGTGTATATTGTTATTGGTGCTGCCATCTACTACTGCAACGCTGCTAGCTGCTCCTTGATCGCTGCGATCTTCGCCTCCGCATCGCTCTGCTTTGCGCGCTCAACAGCCACAACCTTCTCAGGTGCAGAGTTCACAAAACGCTCGTTGCTCAACTTCTTCATAACACTTGCAAGGAAGCCCTCTTGGTACTTCAAATCTGCTGTAAGCTTCTCAATCTCAGCCTCTTTATCGATCTTATCTCCTAGTGGCACGAAGTATTGAGTGGTCTTAACGATGAATCCTGCTGCCGAAGCATCCTTCTCTGTAACTGCCGAGATATCGCTCAAATTCGCCATCTTCGCAATCACTGGTGCAAACTCAGCAGGGTAGTTCTCATCCGCGATCAACTTCAACTCCAACGCCTCGCGCTGTGGCAAATTCTTACCCTTGCGGACATTACGGATAGCCGAGATAACCTCCTTCGCAAGCTCGAAACGTGCCAACATAGCCTCGTCAACCGCTGCCGAACGTGGCATATCTGATACCATGATCGACTCATCCTCAGTGCGCTCAGCCAAATCCTGCCAGATCTCCTCCGTAACGAATGGCATGAACGGATGAAGAACCCTCATCAACTTGTCGAAAAACCCTTTGGTAGCCTCCAAAGTCGCTGCATCGATCGGGCATTGGTAGGCTGGTTTAACCATCTCCAAGTACCATCCGCTGAACTCATCCCAGAACAATTTGTAAGCGACCATCAACGCCTCAGACAATCTATATCCCTCAAAATCAGACTCTATCTGCTTCAATGCCTCATCAAAACGTGCCGAGAACCACTCGATAGACAAGCGGTTATTTTCGCTCATCTCCAACGAAGGATCTACCTCCCAACCACCGATCAAACGATAGGCGTTCCAGATCTTATTTCCAAAGTTACGACCCTGCTCACAAAGTGCATTGTCGAACATCAAATCATTTCCGGCGCTCGAACACAACATCATCGCCATACGAACTCCATCAGCTCCATACTCCGCAATCAAATCCAATGGATCAGGCGAATTTCCAAGCTGCTTCGACATCTTGCGACCGATCTTATCACGCACAATACCAGTGAAATAGACATTTCTAAATGGCATCAAATCGCGATACTCATATCCCGCCATGATCATACGTGCCACCCAGAAGAAGATGATATCTGGCCCAGTAACCAAATCGTTGGTTGGATAGTAATACTTAACCTCCTCATTCTCAGGTTCGCGGATTCCATCAAAGACCGAGATAGGCCACAACCATGAGCTGAACCATGTGTCCAAAACATCCTCATCTTGACGAAGATCCGAGAGCTGCAACGACTCATCACCCGATTTAATGCGTGCCATCTCCAAAGCCTTTTCAGCTGTCTCAGCGACCACATATCCGCCCTTTGGAAGGTAGTATGCAGGAATACGTTGTCCCCACCACAACTGACGCGAGATACACCAATCCTTGATATTCTCCATCCAGTGGCGATAGGTATTTTTATACTTTGCAGGGACAAATTTGATCACATCGCTCGCAACCGAAGCTGCTGCTGGCGTAGCCAACTCCTCCATCGATAACCACCACTGCATCGACAACTTAGGCTCGATAACAACTCCCGTACGCTCCGAGAAACCTACATTATTTGTATATGGCTCAGTCTTCTCCATGAGTCCTGCCGACTCCAAATCAACCTCAATCTGCTTGCGACACTCGAAGCGATCCACACCGACATACATTCCAACCTTATCGTTGATCGCACCATTATCATCGAAGATATCGATCGTCTCCAGACCGAACTTCTCGCCCAACATATAGTCATTCACATCGTGAGCCGGAGTGACCTTCAACGCTCCCGTACCAAACTCGATATCGACATACTCATCACGAATAATCGGAATCGAACGACCCACCAACGGCACGATCACACGTGCATTAGCAGGCAACGATTTGTAGCGCTCATCATTTGGATTTACACACAACGCTGTATCTCCAAGGATTGTCTCCGGACGAGTGGTAGCGACGATGATCGCCTGATCTGTACCCTCAACCATATAACGCAAATAGTACAACTTACCATGTGACTCTTTGAAGATCACCTCCTCATCCGAAAGAGCAGTCTTAGCCGATGGATCCCAGTTGACCATACGTACTCCGCGATAGATCTTCCCTTTATTAAATAGGTCACAGAATACCTTGATCACACTCTCCGTACGAGCCTCATCCATCGTGAAACAGGTACGATCCCAATCACACGATGCGCCGAGTGTACGAAGCTGCTTCAAGATCACTCCACCATACTCCTCTTTCCACTCCCATGCGTGTTTCAAGAACTCCTCGCGAGTGAGTGTCGATTTATCGATCCCCTGCTCTTTGAGTTTCGCTACGACCTTAGCCTCCGTAGCAATCGATGCGTGGTCAGTTCCCGGAACCCAACAAGCATTCTTGCCCATCATACGAGCGCGACGCACCAACACATCCTGCAGAGTGTTGTTGAGCATATGTCCCATGTGCAACATTCCGGTCACATTTGGTGGCGGAATCACGATTGTATAAGGCTCTCTCTCGTCTGGCTCAGAGTGAAAAAGGTTCTTCTTGATCCAGAAATCATACCACTTCGACTCTATCTGTTGTGGTGCATACTTGTCAGCGATCTGCATAAATATCTATTAATTATTTTGTTATTCTCTTCATTGTCAGGGACTAATTGGCATTTTACCAATAGTCTATAATAGCGTGCAAAGTTACGAAACAAAGATTGAAACTCAATAGATTTTTCACACTTTTTAATGGTGCGTTACAATTATTGGGAATATTTGGCCCGAAATCTCAGAATATAGAGTTAAATTTGGGTATAGATATTAATTTATAAGGCGAAATAATCAATATATTATTAAAAAGTACTATCTTTGCCCAATTATACAAGGTAAACAGAAGAAATATGCCAGTAATATCACAGCGTGCAGAGCAGATGCCTGCTTCGCCAATTCGCAAACTTGGACCTTTGGCTGACGCAGCCAAGGCCAGAGGAGTGAAGGTGTACCACCTAAATATCGGTCAGCCAGACCTACCAACTCCACAGGAGGGAATCGACGCTATGAGAGGCATCGATCGCAAGGTGTTGGAGTATAGTCCAAGTGGCGGTTTCTACTCACTTCGCAAGAGGTTGGTGGAGTATTATGATCAATATCAAATCAAGTTTACTCCCGACGAGATAATCATCACAACCGGAGGATCGGAGGCGGTTCTGTTTGCATTTATGTCGTGCCTTAATCCGGGGGATGAGATCATCGTTCCGGAGCCAGCTTATGCCAACTATATGGCCTTTGCGATCTCGGCTGGTGCGGTGATCAGACCTGTGGTCTCGACTATCGAGGATGGATTTGCACTCCCAAGCATCAAGGCGTTCGAGGAGCAGATCAATGAGCGTACTCGTGGAATCTTGATCTGTAACCCAAATAACCCAACCGGATATCTCTATACAAGAAAGGAGATGGAGCAGATCCGCAACTTGGTGAAGAAGTATGATTTGTTCCTCTTCTCGGATGAGGTCTATCGCGAATTTATCTATACGGGATCTCCATATATTTCAGCGTGCCACTTGGAGGGAATCGAACAAAACGTGGTTTTGATTGACTCCGTGTCGAAAAGATACTCTGAGTGCGGAATACGTGTTGGCGCTATAGTGACCAAAAACGAGACACTCCGAAATGCCGTTATGAAGTTCTGTCAGGCTCGCTTGAGCCCACCCCTTATTGGTCAGATTGTTGCTGAGGCTTCGATGGATGCCTCGCGGGAGTATATGGCCGATGTCTATGATGAGTATATCGAGCGAAGGAAGTGTTTGGTGGATGGGTTGAACCATATCCCGGGCGTCTACTCACCTATCCCGATGGGTGCGTTCTACACTGTGGCGCGACTTCCGGTCGATGATAGTGATAAATTCTGTGCGTGGTGTCTCGAGGAGTTTAATTATGAGGGGGAGACGATTATGTTGGCACCAGCATCGGGATTCTACTCTGACCCTACGTTAGGTCGCAACGAAGTACGAATTGCATATGTGCTTAAGAAGGAGGATTTGCAGCGTGCACTCTTCATCTTGGGACGCGCTATTGAGGCGTATAATGCACGATAAATACTAACTAAAAAAAACACAAGATTATGAAAAAGTCAATGGTTGCTAAGTATCTTCTCGGAACGCTTTTACTATGTGTTGTTGCGAGCTTTACAAGTTGTGGTCCTGTATATTATCAGAACCAAACCTATAAAAAGGAGAGTATTTCGAAATACGACAATAAGAAGGATTACCGAACATCGGTGAAGGAGGTTAAAAAGTCGGAGAAGCAGGCTAAAAAATCGGAGAAGAGAAGATAGTCAAGGTGATAAAATTAAAAAATTGCATCTCACCGTGCACTAAATAGCCTCTCCAAGGAGTTTATAATATAATATGAAAAGATCAAAGATAATACAATATTGTGTCGGGTCGCTTCTGCTCTTAGCATCTGTGGTGTTTGGAGGGTGTGGAACGACACATAAGGTAATTAAGAGTGGAGATGCAGATGCAATCTACAACTATGCGTTGGAGATGTATAATGCGAAGGAGTGGTCGAAGGCTTCGAATTTGTTGAGGTATATCACATCATATTATGAGGGGTCGAGTCGCGATGATACTGTGAAGTTCTACTACGCACGAACGCTCTTCAAGACATATGACTATCAGGGAGCAGCATCGGCGTTGGATGAGTTCCGTCGCCAGTATGGTCGTTCGATATTCTTGGAGGATGCCGAGGGAATGTACACTTTGAGCCACTACCTAATGGCTCCCGGGGCGACTCGCGATAGCGATATGATTAGTAGCGCAATCATGGTGATTGATGAGTTTTTGTCGAGATATCCTGATAGTGCGCAGCGCGATGTATTCACTAAGTTGAGGGCAGAGTTGGTGGCGCGTCTCCATGAGAAGTCATTTGCGAATGCCTTTACATATTACAAAACGGGCTACTACAAATCGGCAATTGTCGCCTTTAGAAATGCACTGAGGGAGTACCCAGAGAGTGAATATCGCGAGATGATATCGTATTATATCGTGGCATCGGCCTATGAGTTGGCCAACAACTCGGTTATAAGTAAAAAGGAGGATCGCTTCTTGGATATGGTCGACGCTTACTACACCTTTATTGCGGCATATGCGGAGTCGGAGTATCGTAGTGAGGTGGATCGAATGTTGAAAAGGGCGAATAGCTACCTAGATAGCGTCAGGGAAAAGGAAGATGATCCTGAGGGGCTATCGGATGATAAAGAGAAAGAGAAATTATAAATATAAGTTATATAGAAATGGATATTAAAAAGAACACTCCTAACAACACAGTTACACGTCAGTTAGTAGATATTGACCACGAGACAGGTAATATCTACAAATCACTCAACATCGTTGCACGCCGTGCAAACCAGATCTCGAGCGATTTGAAGGTGGAGCTAAACCGCAAACTTGCGGATTTCTCGTCGCCAAATGATACGATGGAGGAGACATTTGAGAACCACGAGCAGATAGAGATCTCTCGCTATTATGAGCGTCTACCGAAGCCGGTTTTAATTGCGATGGAGGAGTTCCTCGATGATGAGGTGGCTTATCGCGAGGGTAATAAATAGATTATACTATATTAAATATAAGAATCGGTTTAAGTTTTTCTCGCTAAAATTGTTAAGAGAGATGTTGCTTTAATTTTCTCTTCTTTGTGCGAGGCGCATAGCAATAGCTATGTAACGAGTGCAAAAAGAGAAAAGTGAAGTGACAGATCCTTAACAAATTAGATGAGAGAAATTTAAACAGATTCTAAGCAGCGCACAAAAAGATGAATATTCTACTCTGCGTTACGGGAAGCATAGCCGCCTATAAAGCAGCTATGCTGTGTCGTCTTTTTAAGATGGCAGATTGCGAGGTGAAGGTTATCATGACTCCGCTCGCAAAACAGTTCATCACGCCCCTCACTATGGCGACACTCTCGAAGAACCCGATACTTGTGGAGTTCTTCAATCCGGAAAATGGGGAGTGGAATTCGCACGTGAGTCTGGGCGAGTGGGCTGATGTGATGCTCATAGCACCTGCTACGGCAAATACGATGGCGAAGATGGCGACGGGAATAGCTGATAATCTGCTACTTACGACCTATCTCTCGGCACGTGCCCCGGTGGTTGTCGCTCCGGCGATGGATCTTGATATGTATGCCCACCCTACTACACAGCTGAATTTGGAGACGTTGCGTTCGCGCGGGGTCTATGTTGTTGAGCCTGAGTCGGGAGAGTTGGCTAGCGGACTTGTTGGCAAGGGTCGTATGGCTGAACCGCAGGAGATCTATGACTTTGTGATGAATAGAGTCTTGGGGGGTAATGCGAATAAGTGTCTTGAGGGAAAGCAGTTTATGGTGACAGCTGGCGCAACTATCGAGGCGATTGATCCGGTGCGTTATATCTCGAACCACTCTACGGGCAAGATGGGCTATGCAATTGCGGAGGCGTTGGCTGAGCGAGGTGCAGAGGTTACGCTGGTGAGTGGACGGACAAATTTACCGGTGCCACGAGGTGTTCGACGAGTTGATGTGGAGAGTGCGGAGGATATGTATTTAGCTGCTGTTGAACATTTTGCATCGGCAGATGGCGCGGTGATGTGTGCTGCAGTTGCTGATTATACCCCCGAGGTAGTTGCAACTTCGAAGATCAAAAAGAGCGAAGATGATATGCAGATTCAACTCCGCAAGACAAAAGATATTGCGGCTGCGTTGGGCTCTCAGAAGGGGAGTCGGCTATTAGTCGGCTTTGCGTTGGAGACTGATAACGAGAGGGCGAATGCAGTCTCGAAATTAGAGCGTAAGTCATTGGATTTTATCGTTTTAAACTCTTTGCGAGATGAAGGGGCTGGCTTTGGTGTCGACACAAATAAAGTTACGTTTGTCGATCGAGAGGGCGAGGAGGAGTTTCCGCTCATGAGTAAGAGAGAGGTGGCTCGGAGAATAGTTGATAAAATTGAAGGTTTATTAAAATAGTCAATCATGTTACAGAGCCTAACCGTTGATAATTATGCACTTATAGATCATCTTGAGATGACGCTTGACTCCGCATTGAACATTATTACGGGTGAGACAGGCGCTGGAAAATCTATTCTATTGGGGGCATTGGGGCTCTTGATGGGGGGCAAAAACGATGGTGCAGCGACTAAGGATAACACAAAGAGCTGTGTCGTGGAGGGGATATTCTCGATCGGAGAGCTTGATCTCAAATCGCTCTTCGAGGAGAATGATTGGGAGTATGAATCTGAGATCTCGATTCGACGTATCATCACTGCTTCGGGCAAAAGCCGGTCGTTTATCGGAGATATCCCGGTCTCATTATCAGAGCTTAAGCTACTGAGTGACAGGTTGATAGACATCCATTCACAACATCAAAATTTGGTCCTTTCCAACGAGGAATTTCGCATCTCATCGCTGGATCTTCTCTACGATTCAAAACCGCTTTTGCAATCATACCTTAATGAATATAACGCTCTGCAATCGATGAAGGCGGAGCTTCGAAGTCTTGAGGAGGCAGCGGCATCGGCACGTCGAGATCAAGAGTGGCTCACCCACCAAGTGGAGGAGTTGACAGCGGCAAATCTGCGTCTGGGCGAGAGCGAGGAGGCGGAGGCGGAGCTTAAGATATTGGAGAATGCGGAGTCGATCGGGCAGATATTTGGGACGTTCGCCACACGTATGGAGAGCGATGATGATAGTGGGATCTTGGTTGCGCTAAGGACGTCACAAAAGGAGATGCAGCAGATCTCGAAAAACTACCCTGACGCAGTGGATTATGCGGAGCGTTTGGGGAGTGTGTTGGCGGAGTTGAAGGATATGTATAGCTCAATTTCGGCAGCTAGCGAATCTATTGAGGCTGATCCTGAGCGACTTGCGAAGTTGAGTTCGCGCATTGACGCCATCTACTCCCTGTGTCAGAAACATCGAGTATCGGATCTTGCTGAGTTGATCGAAGTACGTGATAGATATAGAGCTCAACTAGGGGCGATCCTTGGGTCAGATGAACAGATCGCAAAACTCAAGGAGAGTATCGCGGAGTGTGAGAGACGCACAAAAAGCGCGGCAGCACAGATCAGCGAAAAGCGAAAAAAGGCATCTCCGATATTTGAAAAAAACATATATAAGACCTTGAAGCACTTGGGGATGGAGCAGGCTCGATTCATAGTGCAAATATCTGATGCTAAGCAATTTACAACCAACGGTGCGGATAATGTAGATTTCCTATTTAGCTCCGTAGAGGGCAAGACTCCGCAACCCGTCGAGAAGATAGCCTCGGGCGGTGAGATATCACGTGTTATGCTGGCGCTCAAGGTGTTGCTGGCGGAGAAGATGTCGCTTCCCACAATTATCTTTGATGAGATTGACACCGGAGTATCGGGGCGAATTGCCGATGCTATGGGTGAGATCATTGAGGAGCTTTCGCAGAAGATGCAGGTTGTCGACATCACCCACCTTCCGCAGGTGGCCTCGAAGGGAGATAGCCACTTTGTGGTCTATAAAGATGGCGGTCGCACGAACATCACTCGACTCACAGAGGAAGAGCGCGTGCAGCAGATCGCAACGATGATCTCGGGAAGTGTCATCACAGATGCTGCCATTGAGCAGGCGAAGTTCTTACTCCACAAATAGGACGTGTCTAAAAATAGGACGTGTCTAAAAAGTCTTTTTTTCTGCTATAGAAGTTGTATAAAAAGAGCAGTTTTTGGGCTTCGTGAAGGGGCTGAAAGCGGAGCGTACTCTAGTACGTGAGCATTTCAGACACGAGGGAAGTGCAAAAAATGCCTTTTTAGACAACTTCTTCTATTATTGTCGCTACCCGCTCCATTATTGTCGATGGCTCAATATCATGCAGACAATGATGATCACCCATTCGACACCGTTTATTACCATATGCAGAACATGGTCGACAAGGCAACTCTAGCTGCACATATTGCTTAGTATCAGACATATAGCCCGAAAAACCTAGCATCGGATGGGTAGCACCCCACACCGAGACAACTGGTGTTGCGACCAACGCTCCCACGTGCATAGCGAATGAATCCATCGAGATCAAACAATCAAGATTTGAGATCAAATCAATCTCTTGAGCCAAATTCACCTTCGGGAATACCGCGACAACATTGGCGTGTTCGCGCTCCATCTTCTCCGCAAATTTCAACTCTGCACCCGGTCCACTATGGACAAAAACCCTATCATACTTCGTCGAGAGACGTGCAATGACATTACGAACCAGATGCAAGGGATAGCACTTCCCCTCATGAACCGAGAATGGCGCAATACCGATCCACCTCTCATCTCCCTTCTCAAATGACATCGGGTTTGGTCGATCTTTTTTCACCGCAGCCTTCGGATCATCGAATTTGAACCCTAAGCTCCTAAGGACGTCACAATATCTTATTACGGTGTGTTTCAACGGCTTAGTAACCTCCTTGCACCCTCCATCCATACGCATCCACTTGCTAAAACGCCCTTTTCGGATTGTACGAGATGGGATATTATGACACAACCTAAGCAGAGTCGTCAACACCTTTGTTCGCAAAACATCATGAAGATCCGCCACGCAATCTACCCCCAATGCTGAGATCTCGCGAGCCAATAGGCGCAGCCCCGAAAACCCCTTGTGTCGACCCTTGGGATCGATCGGGATAATCTCGACACCGAGACCATCGAAGAGCGGTTCGAAGAGTGGCCTTGTAAGAACAGATATCTTAAGGTCGGGATAGTTCTCGCGCAGAGCACGCAGGGCATGGGGTACCATAGCAACGTCCCCCATTGCTGAGAGACGTATCACTAAAAGATGTTTTATATTACTTTTTTTGGCCATATAACACAGGGTTCAATGACGGATCATTGTACATCTTCATCTGTTTATATACCTTCATATATTTACGTCCTGCCTCGATATCCTCGATCAACTCCTCGATTGCCGATGATAGGTCAACTCGCTGTGTTAGAAGCACATCCAACTTCTTCTGACACGCTGCGATATGAGTCTCATCCACATCTGTTCGCTCCACCTCTTGAGCCATATGGTAGATCTTAAGTGCCAAAATTGATAGGCGATCGATTGCCCATGCTGGAGTCTCAGTATTTAGTCTAGCATCCTCCATCACCGCGATATCTTTGTATTTGTCGAGCATATATGAGTCAATATACTCCACCATATCTGTACGCACCTGATTCGAGGCATCGATACGACGTTTGATGACAAGAGCATCCACAGGGTCGATTTCGGGGTCACGAATGATATCCTCCAAATGCCACTGCACAGCATCGATCCAATTCTTATGATAGAGCAAATGCTCGATTGAACCCTCCGTAAATGGGTTTGCTATAGGCTGATCAACAGAGTCCGTTTTGTGATAATCGGCGATTGACTGCTCGAAAATTGAGTTTGCTGTGGTCGTAAACATAGTATTCCTTATTTAGTTAAATTGGCTAAAGGTTGCATTTTTCTTATAAAACGCTTATCTTTGTTCGCTAACAGATAAATCTATTACACAACAAAGATAATGATTATTTCAAGAAAAACAATACTTTTAGCACTTTTGCTGCCCTTTATAGCTATTTTGACACTAATTTCGCAAACATCGTTAGCAGCAAATTCTAACCAAAGAATCTCACGCGAGGAGTATATCGCACGCTATAAACACATTGCAATAGAGCACCAAAGGTACTACGGAATACCCGCATCGATCACAATGGCTCAAGGAATCTTGGAGTCTGACAGCGGTAATAGCTACCTCGCCAAAGGGTCGAATAACCACTTCGGAATCAAGTGTAAGAGCAACTGGACGGGGCGCACATTCACCCATACGGATGACGCTCCAGATGAGTGTTTTCGTGCATATGATAGTGTCGAGGCATCGTATGAAGATCATGCTGAGTTCCTCGATTCATCACCACGCTACGACTCACTTTTCCGCTTCGATCCGACCGATTATCGTAGTTGGGCACGTGGGCTAAAGGGGGCTGGATATGCTACCGCTCCCGACTATACAGCACGTTTGGTGAAGTTGATCGAGGATAATAATCTATATATGCTCGACATCGAGGCTGAGGGCGGTGTTGTCCCTGAAAGCACTCAAATCGTTGTTGACGTGAAGCCTGCGCCGCATAATGAGGTGACGAAGGTGGTTGGAAATGCGGTAGATCCTAATAACTTCCACGTCTCGATCGACACCTATAACGGATACAATATATATCGCACAAACCACACCTGCTACACAACGGCAAAGAGGGGCGACACCACCAAATCTATAGCGCAGAGTTTCGACCTCTCGGAGAAAAAGATCAGAAAATATAATGATCTAAAGGATGGCGAGAAGATCAAGGGTGGCGATATTATATTTATCGAGCGCAAGCAGAGCCGATGGCTAGGAAACGTTGCGAAGCATCATCTGTTGAAGGGCGAGACTCTACACTCGATCTCTCAACGATATGCAATTCGCGAGTCATCGCTTCGCCGTATGAATAGAGTAAAGGGCGGAGCAGAGCCTAATGTTGGAACCGACATAAAGATCAAATAGTAATGGACATCTCTTATAAAGAGCCTACAGAACTATACGCACACCCAGAAAATCACACCCTAGAGCTTGATGGGGGCATCATTCCACTCTCTGGAGGTGAGGTAGGAGTACGTCGTTCGAACAACTATATCGAGTTTATCGTCAAACATAATGGCGCGAAATATCTACTCACGATCGCAATGACGAGAGGGTATCTGAAGCGTTGTGAGGCTATTGAGAGTGGTATTGCTAGAATGGCGACAACACTCTTTACCCCATTCACCTTGAAAGGGTGTCGAATATCTTCAGCGGCTGGAAACTTTATGGCGAAGGTTTTTGTGCAGCCCATCCCTGAGGGTAGATCTCTTGCTGAGTATATCGAGGGGTGTGATGAAGAGAGAATCTATGAGCTTTATGGCGCTATACAATATCTGGAGGAGCGATTATCAAATATGCGCGCCTCATTCTCAACACTACTTTCTGACGATGTTGTGGTTGGTGACGATGGCTTGATATACCCTTTTCGATACCATAAATTGAGGTTTTATCATGGTGATGAGCCATTGATGGGGTGTAGCGCTCTACGCAATTGGCTCTACAACAACAGCTCGATTGCAGAGTCTCGATCTATCACGCCACTCCTCACCTATCTCGATCGCGAGCTCTATGAAGGGCATCTCTACTCGAGCACGCCACACGAAGATCGAGTCGTTGTGGAAGATGCTACCGGATATGGGTATGTGGATAGCGACAACTCTCCTGTGATCCCCTCGGTCTATCTGTGGGCGGATGATTTCAGAGAGGGTCGCGCAGAGGTGCAAACAGCTGAGGGATTTGGAGTTATCGACACCGATGGCAAGGTGGTGATCGCACCTATATATGAGAGCATTGGGTATAATGACGCAACTGGTATCACACGAGTGCGCAAGGATGATTTATGGGCATATTTCTCATATCTAGGCGCTCAGCTCTCCCCATTTACAGATGAGTATCCCGATGAAGATATCACGATGTTGGATCTTCTCCAGAGAGTATAGCGACCCTACTTATACGATATCTTCGTATCACGCAACTTAACCAACTCATACATACGATCGCGATGTTTCATAGCTGCCGTGAAGTCCAACGCCTTGGCAGCAGCCTCCATCTCGCTCTTTGCCTCCGCTATCAACTCATCGTAGCTCTTGGGCTTTTCGTCGGGGAAGGTCACCTCTCCGGTTGTGTAATCCACCACTCCACCTTTGCGATATGCCGGTTTTTTGGATGGCTCAGCTGTGTAAGTTGCTGTAGGTTCAGCCGCTATTTGATAGTGTTGCTCTGGCGCTAGAGGGGTGTATGACATCGTCTCCTCCGTAGGTCGAGAGGCGAGTAACGTGCTATTTGAGCCACCACTCTTGATCGCTTGACGTGGGAGTTGATTGTGCTCTAAGTTATAACGAACCTGAATCATACGCTGCTTATTCGCCGTCATAATCGCCGCAGCCATAGAGTCCGTACACTTATCTCCGTAGAGTATCGCCTCTCCTTTGGAGTGGCGCGCGGCACGTCCTGCTATCTGGATCAGAGAGCGTTTATTACGAAGGAATCCCTCCTTATCGGCATCCAAAATCGCAACAAGCGCAACCTCCGGAAGATCCAAACCTTCACGAAGAAGGTTGACTCCAACCACAACATCGAAGAGGTCGTTACGAAGATCATCCAAAATCTGCACACGCTCCAAAGTATCGATATCGGAGTGGATATATCTATTTCGTATCCCCAACCTATCGAGATATTTCGAGACCTCCTCCGCCATGCGCTTGGTGATCGTGGTGACCATCACCTTATCATGGTTCGTAATGGCACGATTCACCTCCTCCACCAAATCATCAATCTGCTCTATCGATGGGCGAAGAATCATCGGAGGGTCGGTCAAACCCGTTGGACGGATCAGCTGCTCCACCACCTCATAGTTGGAGTGTATCGCCTCATAATCTCCGGGGGTGGCACTCACATAGATCGAAGTTCCAACCAACGCCTCATACTCCTCGAACGACAATGGGCGGTTATCCTTGGCCGCCTCCAATCGAAAACCATACTCCACGAGGTTCACCTTACGGGCTCGATCTCCACCATACATTCCGCGAATCTGCGGCAGCGTGACGTGGCTCTCATCGATGATTGTGATGAAATCCTTGGGGAAATAGTTGAGCAGACAGAATGGCGGGACACCCGGTTTTCGATTGTCGAAATAGCGAGAGTAGTTCTCAATTCCCGAGCAATATCCCAACTCCTTGATCATCTCCAGATCATACTCCACACGCTGCTTAAGTCGCTGAGCCTCAATCTCTCGTCCGCGTGATTCGAACTCCGCCACTTGAGTTCCCATATCCACATAGATCTGACCGATGGCGTGCGCAATTCGCTCCTTGGTGGTGACAAATAGATTGGCCGGAAAGATCGTGACACTATCGAGCCTCGACAATCGCTGACCCGTCATCGGATCGATCATCTCGATCGCCTCGATATCATCATCGAACATGGTGATACGATAACATTTATCGCCATAGGCACTCATGATATCGACCGAATCGCCATTCACTCGAAAAGTTCCAGTATTGAGCTCGCGTTCAGTCCTGACATATAGCGCCTCGACCAATTTATACAAAAACACCTTCAACGAAACGCTCTCACCCACAGCGAGATTGATCGATGTCGCCTTGAAATCTTCTGGGTTTCCAATACCATAGATACACGACACACTCGAGACAACGATCACATCGCGCCTACCCGAGAGCAGCGTTGTTGTGGTGCTGAGTCGCATCTTCTCGATCTCGTCATTTATCGAGAGATCTTTCTCGATATATGTTCCCGTTGTGGGAAGGTATGCTTCGGGCTGATAGTAGTCATAGTACGAAACATAATACTCAACAGCATTCTCCGGAAAGAAGTTCTTAAACTCCTGATATAGCTGAGCAGCAAGGGTTTTATTGTGACACAAAACAAGAGTCGGGCGATTCACCTGCGCCACCACATTCGCCATCGTGAAGGTCTTTCCCGACCCCGTAACACCCAACAGCGTGTTGTGTCGCCTCCCTTCATTGAGCTGCGCAACGAGCTGGGCGATCGCTTGAGGTTGATCGCCTGTTGGTTTGTACTCCGATGTTAATTTAAACTCCATTCTCTTTTATATAATGCCACAACTGTGCAAAGTTATAAAAAAATATTAACTTTGTACCCATGATTGATAGAGAGACCATAGATAGAATCTACGCCGCAGCCAATATTGTCGATATTATTGGCGATTACGTGACACTCAAACGCAAAGGGGCTAACTATCAAGCATGCTGTCCTTTTCACAACGAAAAGACCCCATCGTTTGTTGTCTCGCCAACCAAGGGGTTGTTCCGCTGCTTCGGTTGCGGAAAGAGCGGAAATGCTGTGACCTTTATCATGCAGCATGAATCGATGACCTACCCCGAGGCGCTGAAGGTGGTGGCCAAGAGGTATGGGATAGAGGTAAAAGAGAGAGCGCGCACCGAGGAGGAGATCATCCGGAACGACAATCGCGAGAGTATGTTCACCCTCAATTCGTGGGCGCAGGAGTACTTCGCAAAGTATCTCATTCGCGAGGAGGAGGGGATTAGCATTGGACTCTCGTACTTCCGCCAGAGTCGTGGTTTCAGCGAGGCTACAATCAAAAAATTCGGATTAGGATTCTGCCCTGCAAAGGGTGACACGATGTCGCGCGAGGCACAAGGGGCCGGGTATAAAAAGGAGTTTCTGCTCTCGACCGGACTCTCCATCGAGCGCGAGTCGGACAAGAGAATATATGACCGGTTTAGGGATCGCGTGATCTTCCCAGTTCACAATATTTCGGGACGTATAGTGGCCTTTGGAGGGCGAACATTACGCACCGATAAGAAGGTTGCAAAGTATCAGAATTCACCTGAGAGTGAGATATATAGCAAGAAGAGGGAGCTCTACGGACTCTTCTTCGCGAAACGCGCCATCCAACAACACGATGTGGTGATTATGGTGGAGGGATATACCGATGTTATCTCGATGCATCAGGCTGGTATTGAGAATGTTGTATCATCTTCGGGAACATCTTTAACTGTTGAGCAGATACGTCTCATTGGGCGCTTCACCAAGAACATCACCGTGATCTACGATGGTGATGCAGCGGGTGTCAAGGCGGCCATTCGAGGTATTGATTTGATCCTTCGCGAGGGGATGAATGTGCGCGTGGTGTCGCTGCCGGTGGAGCACGATCCAGACTCATTTGCAAGGGCTCATACGGCCGACGAGGTGCAGGGATATATTCGCGAAAAGGAGGAGGATTTCTTGACCTTCAAGGCGAAGATGTTGCTGGGCGAGGCGAAGGGAGATCCGATAAAACGGGCGGAGATGATTGGCGATATGGTGGAGTCGATCTGCCAGATTCCCGATCAGATACGTCGTTCGGTATTCGCTAAGGAGTGTTCCAAGATTATGGATATCTCCGAAAATGTGTTGCTCTCGGAGATCGGCCGAAAACTCGCCTTAGCGACCGGAGATCGCCAGACGAATGAGTTTCTTCGTAATCAATCCCGTTTTGCACAACAGCAACCGCAACAACCTCAATTCGCACCTCCGCCAGATGATCTATTCATAGAAGATCCGACCCCAGAGGGGAGCTACGTCAAACCTATCGTGCCATCGATGGAGACTGGTAGCGGATTCGAAGCGTTGGAGTATGAGTTGTTGAAATATCTATTGAAGCATGGCCACCAAAGTGTCGATATTATTCATGGTGCGCAGGTCAATAGCTACAACGTTGCATCGCTGATATTCGGAGAGTTAGCGGATGGAGATATGAGCTTTAGAAACACCACGCACAACGCGATTTTGCAGCTATATCGCTCGGAGTGGGAGCGCCTAGGCGAAGGTGTCGAAGTTCCGCCATCGCTATTTTTGGAGAGCTCCAATGCTGAGGTTTGCAACAAAACCGTTGAGATCTTGACCTCCGATGATAACTACGTGCCGAGCCAACTCTGGCAGGTGAAACATTCGCAGACTAATGACCGTGAGGTGTTATCGAATGGAGTTCCCAAATCGGTAATCCTCTATAAATCAAAGGTATTGGATGGCATGATCAAGGAGCTACACCAAAAACTAACAATCGAGGGGATCAGTGAAAACGAAGAGCGCGATATCCTTCAACGCCTCTCGAAGCTCAACTCGATAAAGGTTGAGATCGCCCACCGTTTGAAGCGATTGATTCTATAACTCTACCTATAACACTCGAACCAAGGGTTGAGCAGGCTCTCCTTGTTGTAACGAAGTTGCGCCCCATCGACGGTGCGTGTGACTCCGCCAGACTCCGCGAGGATCAACTCTCCAGCGGCTGTATCCCACTCATAAGTAGAGGAGGCGCGAATGTAGTAATCCACCGAACCATCTGCCAACATACAGAATTTGTAGGAGCTGCCCTGCTCCACGATCTCTAGGTCGGGGTGTTCACCGCGCAACTTCTCTATATAAACATAGGTCTCTGGGGTGATGTGCGACCGCGAGACTGCGACCCGAAAGGTTGTGCGCGAATCGTGGTGGAGCGGCAGAGGCGTCAAATTCATCGATAACTCTTTATACCCCATATCGAAGTGTGAGGTGGCAACAATCCCCTCCGCGACGTGCGCACCTAGCTTATGGCCAGCGACATAGAGCCTCTCGAAATAGGGGACATAGATGGCGCTTGCGATGGCGCGACCTCGATACATAAGCGCTATATTAACCGTAAATTCGTGGTTGCGATTGATAAATTCGACCGTCCCATCCAGAGGATCAACCAACCAAAACATCTCCCAATTGCGGCGTTCGTCATACAACATCTCGCGCCCCTCCTCGCTCATGATGGGGATGCGTGTAGCGCCCAAGCTCTCCTTTATGGCGTGGTGTGCAGCACGATCGGCCGTTGTGATGGGGCTATTGTCGCTCTTGGTGTCGATCTGGTAGTCGTCGCCAGAGTTGTATATCTCCATTATCGCAGCTCCGGCTCGCACCGTTGCGTTTACCATGTGGGTAAGCAGAAATTCTCGGATCTTCTCGTCAATCATCTTGTGGTTGGCTTTTAGTTTGCTGATCAAATATACATAATTATTATCTGTATAACTGCAAAATAGTGACCAAAAATTGCGTAAAAGAATATTTTTTGCAAAAAATTGATCGGTTATTCGTTGTAATCAAAAAAAAAGCGTTACATTTGTGGGCAAAATTTATTGCAAAAACTACAATTTTATTTTAAATGTACGTTATAGTAGAGATTGCAGGTCAGCAATTTAAAGCTGAAAAAGGTCGAAAACTTTATGTTCACCGTCTAGCCGCTGAGGAGAACTCAGAGCTAAGTTTCGATCGTGTCCTGCTAACAGACAACGACGGTCAGGTTAAAGTAGGTGCACCTGTAGTAGAAGGCGCCTCAGTGAAGTGTAAGATTCTTCGTCACTTGAAGGATGACAAAGTCATCGTATTCAAGAAGAAACGTAGAACTGGGTATCAAAAACAGAACGGTCACCGTCAGTATTTGACTCAGATTCTCATCGAGGATATCGTAATCGCGTAACGCTAAAAGAGTTTAAAGAAGATGGCACACAAGAAAGGTGTTGGTAGTTCAAAGAACGGCCGTGAGTCAGAGAGCAAACGACTCGGAGTTAAACTATTTGGTGGTCAGTTCGCGAAGGCAGGCAATATCATTGTTCGTCAGCGCGGTACTCTACACAACCCAGGTGAGAACGTGGGTATCGGTAAGGATCACACCCTTTTTGCCCTTGTTCACGGAACAGTTTCGTTCTGTAAGAAGTCAGGTGGCAAATCTTACGTAAGCGTTACTCCACTAGCGGAGTAAGTTTACAAAGTGTATTTTAAAAGGCTCCTCTTTTGAGGGGCCTTTTTTTTGTTCACGGGGTGGATGTAGACCCTTGATATATAGCTTGCTTGGCTTGGCGCTCTCTGGACGATTTTTTATTGAAAATCGTCTTTTTTCAGAGAGAGCGAATGTTACTTCGGGAACTGCCTCCGGCGGGCGGAGTGCTCTCCGCTGAGCTAATTAATTATTATTAGAGGAAGATCTTCGCGACAAAGAGCAGCGCTAAGATATACATTACGGGGCTCACCTCGCGATACTTGCCCACCATCACGTGGATCAAGACATAGCTCAAAAAACCATACGATATTCCATTTGCGATGTTGTAGGTCAAGGGGATAAAGAGGATGGTGATGAATGCCGGAAGTGCATATTTCAGATTCTCAAAATCTATATTCGTCACCTCGCTCATCATAAGCAGACCCACAACAACCAATACGGCAGCGGTCGCGGCACTAGGCACTAGCGAGAAGAGAGAGCCGAAGAAGAGCGCAACAATAAACATCACACCCGTAACCACAGCGGTCAAACCTGTACGACCTCCGGCAGCGATTCCTGCGGCACTCTCGGCATATGTTGTCACGGTGCTTGCTCCGATCGTCGCTCCAAATGTGGTTGCTATAGCGTCGGAGAGGAAGGCTCGCTTTAGCCCCTTCACATTACCATTCTCATCTACCATATGCGCCTTGTTGCACACCGCAATAAATGTTCCTGCCGTATCAAAAAGATCGGAGAAGATGAGCGTGAAGATCACAACAGCCATATCCAACGACCAGAGATGGCTAAAATCCATCTTGAAGAGAAGCGGCTCTATGGAGCTAGGCATCGAGAGAATCGAGAAGTTTTCGGGGAGGGTGACCACCCCCAATGGTATCGCGATCAAGGTGGTTACAACCATTCCTAGGAGCAGTCCGCCCGGCACTTTTTTGATGATCAATGCTCCGAGAATCACAACCGCGATCAGCGTTAGGTAGATTGATGGCTCGGAGATATCCCCCAGATGCGATATCGGCTCACCTTTGGTGATCACACCTGCATTGATCAACCCCACTGTTGCTATGAATAGTCCGATTCCCACACCTATGGCGCTCCTCAACACAGCGGGTATCGACTTAAGGATCAGCTCGCGGATATTGCACAACGACAAGAGTATAAATATCAGACCCTCAACGAATACCGCCGCAAGTGCCATCTCCCACGTATAGCCCATAAAGAGCACTATGGTATAGGCAAAGAAGGCGTTGATTCCCATTCCCGGAGCTAGTGCAATTGGCAGATTGGCCAAGAGCCCCATCAGGATACACGCCACAGCTGAAGAGACCGCTGTCGCGGTGAATAGTGCACCGCTATCCATCCCCGTTGCGCTCAATATCGCAGGGTTGACAGCTAGAATATATGCCATCGTCATGAAGGTTGTCACACCTCCTATAACCTCGTTCTTGGGAGTCACCCCTCTCTCTTTTAATTTGAATATCTTCTCTAACATCTCGCCTTATTTTAATTGCTACAAAGTTAATCAAAAATAGAGTTTCGGCAAAGTTTAGCACAGATTTTGCAAATAATCTTCTCCTAAACACCACCTATGAAAAACATATCTGCACACTTTGAGCTACTCGCCTGCAACCTTATATGGGCCTGTTCATTTCCACTCTACAACCTTGTGATGCCAAGTCACATAAAGCCACTACCTCTCTTCACCGCTACGGTGATCTTCACAGCTCTCATGTCGTTAACCTCACTGCTTAGATCCAAACGCGACAATGTGGAGAGGGCGGATATGATGACAATTGTTGGTGCAGCTCTGCTGATAGCCTTTCTGCGCAAGGGGTTATTGCTCTTTGGCCTCTCGTTGACCTCCTCTGTCGATGGGTCGATAATATCGTCGTTGGCCCCAGTCGCGGTGCTTGTCATATCGGTAATTGTGGGTGTGGAGCGATTCTCGAGCCGAAAGGCGATGGGTATATTATTGGGGTTGGGTGGTGCGATTGGTGTGATCCTATCTGGAAATGATGATGCCCACCACAGCTCGGGCATGGTGGGCAACATTATGATTTTGGGATGTGCCTTTATCTCAGCTATTTATATGGTGTGGTTCAAGGGGCTGCTCCAGAAGTATGAACCGATGACTCTACTTCGATGGATGTTTTGCGTCACCGCCATTGCCACAGTACCTTTTGGGTTGGACTCGCTGCTTAATGTCGACACCTCGGGATTTGATCTACGTATCTGGCTGGCTGTTGCATATCTAGTTGTTATGCCGACATATCTTCCTAACCTACTGCTCACAAGCGCTCTAAAGAGGGTCGCACCAACTGTTTCGAGCATCTATTTCTATGTGCAGCCGACTGTCGCCGTAGCGATCTCCATTTGGTTGGGGCTCGACACCCTCCAACTCACAACTGTGATCTTTGCGGCGTTGATCTTCACCGGAGTGGGGCTTGTGATCTCGACACAGCGATAAGCTCGCCCCCTATCTCTTACCCCCTTTTTTCGCCATTCGTGTCTTGTAGGCTGCGCGCATCTTTGCCGCTCCCGATATCACCTCACCCTTTTGGCGATGGCGTTTCTTGCTTCGTATCAATACATCTCCCTCCTCGGCTTTTCGCCCTTTGAAGGTCACTGAGTATTCGCCTATGCTTCGATCTTTTTCTGCCATTATCCTTTATTTATTATTCAAGACAAAAATATAAAAATTTATTGATATTAAAGAAAAAGCCCACTCAGATTATTATAAATAGAGGATTTTTTGTAAGTTTGCTATCTAACTGATCTCTATTATGATATTTAACTTCAACAGAGGATTCAACGATGGCTCGCTAAAATTTGGCGAGCGCCCGATCATCGCCATCTCGGCCAACATAATGGATGAGAATTCGGCGCTTCACTTCGCCTACTCCCAATCTGTGGTCGATGCTGGAGGAGTCCCCGTAATCATCCCAGCCAACTGCAATGCGGAGGCGATAACATCTCTTATGAGGGGTGTCGATGGGTTGTTGTTGAGCGGTGGCGATGATATTGATGGGGCATATTTTGGTGAGGAGAATATCCCCGATCTGACGGAGCTGAATGAGCAGCGTGACTACTACGAATTTATGTTGTTGCGCGCGGCTATCGATTGCTCGCTTCCTATTTTTGGGATCTGTAGAGGGTGTCAAGTGATCAACATTGCTCTGGGAGGGACGATATATCAAGATCTCCCGACGATGTATTCGCGCCAATTGGAGGAGCATAAGATCCTAACAAACAAACATATACCTGTTCACGAGATTAAGATAGAGGAGGGATCCATGCTCCACACAATCATCGGGCAGAGCTCCATAGGGGTCAACTCGCGCCACCACCAAGCGATCAAGGATCTAGCGCCATCGCTGAGGGTAAACGCCACCTCACACGACGGGGTGATAGAGGGGATCGAGGGCTACCCTACCCACAAGATCATCGCGCTTCAGTGCCATCCCGAAAATTTGGCAACTACCGGTGAGTCAGCGCCTATGAGGAGGTTATTCTCGTTTTTCATCTCGGAAGCTGACCTCTATCGACAGGCGAAGAGGATTCACACCCTAAACCCGATCGTGGATTCACATTGTGACACCCCGATGTTGTATGACGAGGGTGGATTCAACTTTTTCGATCGAAATAGCGGCTCACGAGTCGATCTGGTGAAGATGCAAGAGGGGTATCTCGATACCACCATCACCGTTGCCTATATTCCCCAATCGACCCCTGCTAATCAGGCGAGAGACAAAGCGATCTCGATATTGAACAGATTCCGAGATGATCTGGCGGCACACGTTACCATCGCTCGGACGCCTTCCGATATTGTGGAGGCGAAGTCGAAGGGGCTCAAGAGTGTTATGTTGGGGGTGGAGAATGGGTTGGCAATAGGTGATGATGTGGCGAATATCGATCTATTCAAGCAGATGGGGGTTGTCTATATCACCCTCTGCCACAACGGCTCAAATGCGATTTGTGACTCCGCAAAGGGGGATGCCCTCCATGATGGGGTTAGTGAGTTTGGCGCGGCTGTGATTCGTCGGATGAATCGATTGGGGATAACGGTCGATGTATCGCACTCATCGGATAAGAGTACGCTTGATACTCTGGCGATCAGCACACAGCCAATCATCGCGTCACACTCCTCGTGTCGTGCCCTTTGCGACCACCCTCGCAACCTATCTGACAGCACTATCAAGGCGATTGCTGCCAAGGGTGGCGTGGTGCAGGTGTGTGGATATAGCGGATTTTTAAGGTCTGGCAAAGAGGAGGCTACGCTGCTTGATATGGTGGATCATATCGAACATACCATCCGCCTCACGGGGTATGATCATGTTGGTATCGGTTCGGACTTTGATGGTGGAGGTGGCATTGTGGGGTTCAATGGCTCGAATGATTTTATTGGGGTCTCGGTTGAGTTGCTCCGACGTGGCCACTCTGCAGAGGGTATCGCTAAAGTGATGGGAGGCAATATTTTACGAGTACTAAAATTGTAAAGGATAAAACTATGGTACTAAACTACATATGGGCAGCGCTCTTCATCGTGGCATTTATGGTAGCAGCCATCGGCTCACTACTCACGGGAAGTGGCGAACTATTCTCCGCGATGGTCGACTCCACATTTGACTATGCAAAGATGGGTTTTGAGATCTCAATCGGTCTCACCGGGGTGTTGTGCCTATGGTTGGGGGTGATGAAGATTGGCGAGAATTCGGGGGTGGTGAATATGTTGGCAAGAGCCGCAGCACCACTCTTTGGACGTCTATTTCCCGAAATCCCCAAGAACCACCCTGTAAGTGGCGCTATGTTTATGAACTTCTCGGCAAACCTGTTGGGGTTGGACAATGCCGCGACTCCAATTGGACTCAATGTGATGCAGCAACTCCAAACAATAAACCCAAAAAAAGAGGAGGCGAGCAACTCGATGATTATGTTTCTGGTGATCAACGCCTCGGGGCTCACGCTGCTGCCGGTGACGGTGATGATGTATCGCGCACAGATGGGGGCTGAGAATCCGGCGGATGTCTTTGTCCCGATTATGATTGCTACGGGGGTCTCGACCATAACGACTATAACTCTCACCGCTGTGAAGCAACGTATCAACCTACTACAGAAGGAGATAGCAACTCCTGCAGTGATCTTTCTGGCGATCATAGCCGCTATCACCTACCTCTTCACCTCGGGAGATAAGGAGTCGCTTTCGACCTATGCCACGATCATCTCGAACCTGCTGTTGATGGGGATCATCACCTCATTTATCGTTGTGGGCGTTGCGAAAAAGGTGAATGTCTATGAGAGCTTTATCGAGGGGGCAAAGGAGGGTTTCAAGACCGCGATAACCATAATCCCATATCTTGTGGCGATACTCGTGGCGATCGGGATCTTTCGCGCTTCGGGGGCGATGGATTACTTGATTGATGGGGTGGCTGCGCTGTTGGATTCAATGGGGATCAACTCCGATTTTACGGGGGCACTGCCAACCATCCTGATGAAGCCACTCAGCGGAAGTGGTGCGCGCGGAATGATGATCGATGCGATGAATACATATGGCGCGGACTCCTTTGTGGGGCGGCTTTCGAGTATTGTTCAGGGCTCGACAGATACCACATTCTATGTTGTGGCGCTCTACTTCGGCTCGGTTGCGATCAAGCGAATTCGCTACACGCTCACCTACTCGCTCATTGCCGATTTGATGGGGATCATCACCGCCATTGCACTATCCTATATCTTCTGGTAGGGGCTCTAGCTCCACCATCTGCGAGGGGCGTGAGTGCTCCTTCGAGCGGTCGAAAGAGATTATAAATTGGCGCTTGTGACCCTGCCACAGATAGTAGTGGACATTGTGTTCGCGAATCATCGAGTCGGGAAGCGTGGTCGCCTTCGAGATCGTACCAGCCTCCTCAGAGCGGTGTGACAAACCATTCTCTATCCATGCCAACGAGATATCATCAAGATACTCTCCACCTCTCCATCCTTTAGCAAAGTCGAAGAGTAGAGACCCACATTTTGCCAATCCGATAGGCTTTTCAAGTAGCTCAGTAGCAGTGAGATAATCCAAGAAATTGGGCAGAAAATCGGGGCTGTCATTTATCATTTTACGGGTGATGAATTGCCACCCTTTGGCATTATAGAACTTATCAATCAGCTTCGAGAGCAACCTCGCACGATCCAACTCCACGACCGAGATCGCCGGGGTCTGCAACACCTCGTATGGAGGTTTCGGGTTATATTTAATCCCGAGATTTTGCGCCTCGCGTCGCATCTTTGTGCCGTGAAGGAGCTTCAAGAGTTCGAGCTGAATCTCACCAGCCGAGAGCATTGAGAGGTCGCGAAGATCGCTAAATATCTGCTCCAACGTGTAGTGTGGCAACCCTGCGATTAGATCTGTATGGGTCTCGAAATTCTCCATCCTGCAGAGCTTTCTTAGCCCCTTTAATGCCGCTTCGTTTGTCCCGATCCTCTCGCACGCTTCGATCACCCGATCGTCGAGACTCTGCATACCAGCTTCAAGATGGAGCAACCCCTTGGGCATCGAGGAGAGCAGTTCACACAACTCATCGGTGAGGAGTGCCGGATGGATCTCGAGGTGGAAATTCATCTGGGGATAGTGGGTAAAGAGTTGCAACATCTCACGCGCACGACTCGCGGAGTAGTTGAAGGTGCGATCCAACACCCTGATATCTTTGACTCCATGTTTGAGGGTCTGTTCGATCCTCTCCTTGACATCCTCGATCGACCTATTTCTAATTGGGCGATCACCTCCGCTCACACAAAAGGCGCAGCTATTGAAACATCCGCGTGAACTCTCCAGCTGCACGAAAGGCGATGAGTAGTTGCAAAACTCGCTCCTCTCGGGGGTTGGGATATCTGCAAAATTTGCCACCTTAGCCGCCCCATTATCGTGGTATGTAGCCCCATCGAGATAGCATAGTCCGGTAATATAGGCTGGATCATCGCCCCGTAGGAAGCGCTGAAACTCAACCTCGCCCTCTCCTCGAAAGACGAAATCTACAAAACTGTTGCGTCTTAGAAACAGCTCATTATCTCCATTAAACTCCGGCCCACCCAAGATAATTTGGACGTTGGGAAGGAGCACCTTGATCCGCTCACATATCGCCACAACAACCTCGTGGTTAAAGAGCCACAGAGTTGCTGCAACCAAGTCAGGCTCAGTCTCATAGAGCTCTCGCGTGAGGGGATAGAGATCACTATTGATCGTGCCACTCACTCGACTCCACTCATACTCATCGCCACAACGACACGCCTCGATGGCTGGTAATGCCAACGACGAGTGCGAATAGGAGGAGTTAATATCTAACCAAACTAACCTTTTATTCTGCTTCATAGAGTGTAAAGATAGTGATTTTTGTTATCTTTGCCGCAAATTATCTGAGAATATGGAGAGTATATCATTCGCACCGAAGGGTGTATGTTGTAAAAGAATGGAGATTGTGATTGAAGATGGGGTGATCCGCAGCGTCGAGTTCAAAGGTGGCTGCAACGGCAACCTCCAAGGGATTGCGCGTCTGGTGGCGGGTCAAAAGGCCGATGATGTAGCGAAGTTGTTGCGCGGTGTGGATTGTGGCGGTCGCGGAACATCGTGCCCCGATCAGTTGGCTATAGCGCTCGAAAATCGATAGATTATGTGGCAGATTGGACTCTCAACCATTGGGCTACTCGTAGTGGCCAATATCTTTATGACCTTCGCGTGGTATGGTCACCTCAAATTGCAGCAGCTAGGCCATAGTTCAAATTGGCCTCTTGTGGGGATAATTCTCTTTTCGTGGATCATTGCGCTGGCGGAGTATGCGTTTCAAGTCCCTGCGAATAGGATGGGATTTATCGGTAATGGTGGCCCTTTCACCCTGATGCAGCTCAAAGTGATGCAGGAGGTGATTACGCTGGTTGTATTTACCGTTGTTGCCAACTTTATGTTTCAGGGTAATGAGCTTAGGTGGAACCACTTAGTGGCGTTTTTTCTACTTATTGGCGCTGTCTACTTCGTCTTTCTCGATACATCGAAGTGACGACATATAACCAAACAACCCGAGGGATCGCTCCGTCGGGTTGTTTTTGGTATCTCTATTGTGTCTTACCTCTTCGAGGTGATGATCTTAAAGACAAAGGCGTGGTCGCAAGGTAGCTCCGCAGGGAAGATGATCTCCAATCCGGAAGCTCTCTGCTCAAACGAAATCTTCTCCTTTGTTCCCAACATCTGAACATCCTTGATAGGCTGCGTAAGGTAGCCAGCACCTGTTGCGAGACTCTTGATTATGAGCTTGCCGCTATCTGGTTTTCCCAACGCTGTGGCGTAGAGCTGATCCCCATTTACCGTGAAACGGATATCCTCTGCCACTGCATCTTTGGTCATATGCTCAGCCAAATGCCCCTCGATAACCTCCTGAGGACCTTCACCATAGATCACCCAAGGGCGTGTGTCGTAGATCGCCTCGCCATTGATCTTGAGCCATGCTCCCATCTCGCGCAATCGTTGCTCCACAGCGCGTGGTATAACTCCCGTAGGGGTCGGTGTGACATTCAACAACACCGCGCCATTCTTCGAGACTACATCTACCAAGAAGTCCAAAAGTCGATTTGTATCCTTCAAATCTGGGTTGATATTGTAGCACCAAGCCTCCCAATCCATCGAATCATCTGTCAACCAGTTGAAATCCTTCTTCTCGCTCATTCGTGCTCGCTCCAGATCAAGAACCGCTGAACCCACCTTGAAGTCGTCAAATTTGTAGGTACAAACCACCTCTTTGCCGCGCTTGATACCATCGTTGTAGAAGTCAGCCAAGAACTGTGCTCGATACTTAGGGTCGATAATACTCACCTTGTTATCGAACCAAATGATATCTGGATCATACATCTTCATCAACTCATCGAGACGATCATACCACTCCTTGCTGAACTCCTCAGTTGCCAACTCGTCAGCCTCGAAATTTCTGATTCCCCCGATATCAAATGTTCCATCTGGCACCTTTGGACCATACAGATCGGCATATTGTGGATCGCTCGTGTCATACCTCTCATCCCACGTCGGGAACCATGCATAGAGCCATTGACGGTGGTAGGTGATGATATACTTCATACCATGCTTCTTCACCGCCTTCTCCATCTCGCCCACGACATCGATACCCGGCCCCATATCTACCGAATTCCAACGCGTGCGATCCGTATCCCACATCGCAAAGCCCTCAGCGTGTTCGGCACATGGCCCTGCGAATTGAGCTCCTGCATCTTTGAAGAGCTTCGCCCACTCATTGGCATCGAACTTCTCACCCGTAAACATCGGGATGAAATCTTTGTATCCGAAATTCTCCGCCCCTCCAAATACTAGGTCGTGGAACTGAGTGATCTTAGGTAGCTTCTCCGGAAGATACATCCAGTGCGAATACCACTCCTTATACCCCGGAACTGAGTATGGCCCCCAGTGGAAGTAGATTCCGAATTTTGTGTTTTGCCACCACTCTGGCACCTCATACTTTGTTAGTGACTCCCAATTGGGTTCAAACATCTCCTTTTGTTTCGCCTCAACCGCTGTGTTAGCCGATATTGCGAGTGCCATTGTCATGGCCATTATACTCTTTGCGCACTTCATAATATGCTCTATTTTAATTTTACTTTATAAACTACCGCCTCATCAAATGGAACTTCATCAGCTCCCGTCAATACCAACCCATCGTTAGTATGCTCCCAACTCAACTTTGCCGATGATCCTAACATCGAGATCTTCTTGATCTCACGACCTACGCCACCGCTCTTTGCAAATGTCTTGATCAAATACTCCTCTCCTGCAACGGGAGGTGCAAGCTGGATTATGTAGAGGTCATCCCCGTTGGTTGTGAATCTGAAGTCGCAATCTGTGAAGTTAACACCTTGAGCCTGAACGCCTCCAAAAGTATTCTTCTTGAGTGTTGTGACCCCCTCGCCATAGACAACGAATGGGCGCGATGAGTAGATAGCCTCGCCATTTACCTTCAACCACTCTCCAACTCTAATGAGTCCATCACGCTGCTCCTGAGGGATCAATCCATCACACGTAGGGGTGATATTGAGGATCAAACATCCATTCTTACTTGTGATATCGACAATCTCGTCAACAATCACATCTGTCGTCTTATTATTTTGATCGTGGCGCCATCCCCATCCATTCCATGCATATGAGTCGTCGGTCAACCACAGATAGTTGGTCTTGTTATCCATGCGACCCTTCTCCAAATCAATCACTCCTGTGCCGATGGGAAGGTCGAGGTTTTTGTAGGTCAAGACCACCTCCTGCTTATTTTTATTAGCCTTATCGTAGTAGTAATTGACCATCTCGGCACGATCGCGCTCCGGGATTAGGAATAGGCGGCTATCAAACCACAATAGATCTGGCTCATATTGATCGATCACCTCATAGATCTTCGCCTTCCACGTATCGACAAATTTGCGAGATGGAGCGTACTCATCCTTCACAACACCATAATATTGTCCACTTCCAGCGTCGCTATTCTCAGCAACGAAGCTATAGAAGGTCTCCTCGGGGGTCATCTCGCCATACAGATCCCCAAACTCCGGATCTGAATTGTCGATATATCGTAACTTCTCAGCAAAGCACACCTATTACATAAATAGCTATCAGTCAACAATATGTGATTGATGTTACAATTTTATTTAAAAATAATACTGTAAAAAGTTGTAGTAATACCTTAATTTGA
>JBCQTX010000099.1:0-2601 GCA_047174605.1 Rikenellaceae bacterium
CTTAAGCTCCAAGACGAATGTCCCCTCGAGCCCCTCCTCACCCGGTTGCGAGTAGCGAGGCACCTGATTAGTAGCTGTTTTGAAGTGCCAGTTACCCAATCCTCCACGACCTCCCGGAAGAAGTACCAACTCCTCTCCATGCTCGGTAACCTCACCTACGATCTCCTCTGTCTCGGCATCTCGAGCGACAGTTCCCAACGGCACCGGAATTACGATATCTTTGGCATCCTTACCCGATGAACGAGCCCCCGACCCATGCTCTCCATTCTGTGCGAATTGATGGCGCTGATATTTGAGGTGAATAAGAGTCCAAAACTGCTTATCTCCTTTGAGGATGATGCTACCACCCTTACCACCATCACCACCATCGGGACCTCCGAAGGCTACAAATTTCTCTCGACGAAAGTGTGTCGAACCACCGCCACCACTTCCTGAGCGAGCGAATATCTTTACGTAATCTACGAAGTTAGATCCTGCCATATTTTCTTATATCTCATATTTATACGCTGCAAAGGTAGTGAAAATTACCGAATTAGCCAAAAGTGGAGGGGTATGCTTTGGGTTATTACCGCTTTTTTGTTACCTTTGTGTGAGCTGCGTATCTTGAATAATAAAAGCAATAACAGATGAGAGTTGAGGGTAAAATAGTCGACATATACAACCAAGAGATATATGAGGGCTCGGTAGAGTTCCACGATGGGGTGATCACAAATATCGAGCGCCACTCGACAGATGTGCAGAGCTATATCATGCTGGGGTTCATAGATGCCCATGTTCATATCGAGAGCTCGATGCTACGGCCGACACTATTTGGTGATTTGGTCGCAGCGCAGGGTACGGTAGGTGTGGTTACAGATCCCCACGAGATTGCAAATGTATTGGGTGTTGAGGGTGTGGAGTTTATGATGGATGACGCTAAGGGTGCCCCCATAAAGATATATTTCACCATCCCATCTTCTGTTCCGGCCACCCCATTTGATGTTGCAGGAGGGGTGATTACCTCGGCCGATGTCGAGCAGCTGGCTCGTTCGGGGCGCTTTGTTGCCCTCTCGGAGGTGATGAATGTCCCGGGGGTGTTGTTTCGTGATGAGGAGGTTATGGCTAAGTTGGCGGTTGCGAAGCGGTATGGATTGCCGATTGATGGCCACTCACCCCTGCTCTATGGCGATGAGTTGACCCAATATATCGAGAGCGGAATATCGACCGACCACGAGTCACTGATCTTCGAAGGTGCACTAGAGAAGATCGAGAAGGGGATGAAGATTCTCATTCGGGAGGGTAGTGCAGCGAAGAATTACGAGAGCCTTAGCGAACTCATTGCGACCTATCCGGACTCTTTGATGTTCTGTACCGATGACTCCCACCCCGATGATATAATCGAGATTGGCCATATCAACAAGATTGTTCGCCGAGCAATTAAGGATGGCTATCCGCTGTTCGATGTTCTGAAGATCGCCTGTGTGAACCCTATTCTGCATTATAAGCTAGGTATTGGAACGCTACGGGTTGGGGAGAGTGCCGATTTTATCGTTGTGGAGGAGCTTACGCAGTTTAAACTCGAGAGACTATACATAGATGGGGAGCTCCGCTATAATGCTGCAAATCAGCCGGAGAAGAGCCCTCAGAAGAGCATTGCGATAAACAATTTCCACCATGATCCGATAAGCCCCAAAGAGCTAGAGTTGGCGCTTCGAGGTGAAGCGAATGTGATCGAACTAATCAAGAATGAGCTGATCACCAAACTCAGCCACTATACACATGGGTCATCAACCACAAATTTCGAGAGCGATCCAGATTCAGATATCGCAAAGATTGTCTATATAAATCGTTACACAAACGGTACTCCGCAGGTGGCACTGTGCCGAGGTTTTGGGCTCAAACGGGGCGCTATAGCGAGCTCTATAGGGCATGATTCTCACAACATTGTAGCGGTGGGTTGCTCCGATGGGGAGATATGCGATGCTGTCAACCTGATTATCGCCAATAGGGGTGGGTTATCGCTCTGTGATGGAGATACAAAAGAGATCCTACCACTTCCGATCGGAGGTATCATGAGTGATCGCATGGGCGCGGAGGTTGCTGCAGAGTATGGGCGGTTGCAGGCTATGATAAAGGGGCTGGGATCGACGCTTGATGCACCCTACATGACCCTATCGTTCCTCTCGTTAGTTGTTATCCCCGATGTTAAGATTGGCGAGAAGGGGCTCTTTAGCTATACGGATTTTGACTGGATTGACTAATTAATTGTTAATGATAAATTGTTAATTGTTAATTAGCTCCGCGGAGAGCACTCCGCCCGCCGGAGGCAGTTCTCAGGTGGCTTTCGCTCTCTCTGCTAAACGGAGATTTTTAAAAAAAATCTCCCAGAGAGCGGAGGGCAAGCTCCCGAGTTTGTAAGAGGTTTGTAAGAAATTTGTAAGAGAGTAACTATTTGATATGCAGAGAGATAATATATATTTCTTGCAATATTACACTATATTAGTATATTTTTCTATTATTGCTGGTGCGTTTAACTTTTCCCGTCATCCTGAACTTGATTCAGGATCCCGCGAAGAGTCTGAAACATTGACAGTTAGGGATCCTGAATCAAGTTCAGGATGA
>JBCQTX010000049.1:0-14355 GCA_047174605.1 Rikenellaceae bacterium
GGATGAAAAAATAAAAAATAATAAAAACACAATTTTATAGAGACGATTATGCAGAAAATGAAAAAAACCAAGATTGTCGGTACGATTTCCGACATTCGTTGTGATGTTGAACTTATCCAGAAACTTTATGATGCTGGATTGGATGTAGTACGTATCAACTCAGCTCACGCAACTGAGGAGGGAGCAGCTACAGTAGTGAAGAATGCGCGTACAGTTTGTCCTTCAATCCCAGTGATGATTGACACTAAGGGTCCGGAGATCCGTTTGACAAAGGTAGGTGATGGTGAGGGTAGTATCATGTTTGCAGATGGTGACATCGTAAAGGTTAAGGGTACTGCAGATAACGCGGATCTTATCACTCGTGAGTTGATCTATATGAATGTTCCATCACTTATTGAGGATATGAACGTAGGTAACCGTCTCTTGATCGCTGATGGTACTTTGGAGCTTGAGGTATTGGAGAAGAATGAGGATCACCTAGTATGTGTATTCAAGGTAGGTGGCGAGTTGAAGTCTCGTAAGAGCGTTAACGTTCCGGGTGTACACGTGGATCTTCCATCTGTTACTCCGAAGGATCGTCGCTTTATCGAGTGGGCTACCAAGGCTGATGTAGATTTTATCGCTCACTCATTCGTTCGTTCGGCGGCTGACGTTAAGGCTGTACAGGATATCTTGGATGAGAACAACTCTGATATCAAGATCATCTCGAAGATCGAGAACCAAGAAGGTATCGACAATATCGATGAGATCATCGAGGCTTCTTACGCTATCATGGTAGCTCGTGGAGATATGGGTGTTGAGCTTCCAGCAGAGAAGATTCCGGGAGTACAGCGTATGATCGTTGAGAAGTGTATCGCTGCAAAGCGCCCAGTTATCATCGCAACTCAGATGGTTTACTCAATGGTTAACTCTCCACGTCCAACACGTGCTGAGGTGAGTGACGTTGCTAACGCTATCTATGGTCGCGTAGATGCAATCATGCTTTCGGACGAGACAGCATCTGGAAACTATCCAGTTGAGGCTGTTAAGACTATGGCTAAGATCGCTCGCGAGGTTGAGAGCGATGAGGCGCAGTTCCCATCAATGGTTGATTTGGATATGGTATCAGTAGATTGCGAGGTTACTGCACAGTTGGCACGTTCGGCTGTTCGCTCTTGCAACAACTTGCCTATTAAGTATATCATGTTGGATACTTATTCAGGTCGTACAGGTCGTTATATGTCAGCTTTCCGTAACAAGAAGAGCGTTATCGCAGTATGTTACACAGATCGTGCGCAGCGTATCTTGAACCTTTCGTTTGGAGTTATTCCAATCAAGTACACTAAGGGTGAGTATAGCCGTTATAGTTTCTTGACAGATGCTATGAGCTATGTGTCGAACTACTTCCCATTTGAGAAGGAGGATTTGATCGCTATCATGGGTGGATCATTCGGAGCAAAGCGCGGTGCATCTTATATTGAGATCGCATCGATCGAGGATATCAACTCACGTGAGGCTGCTCAGAAGTAGGTAACCCCACTGACTATCAATAGAGTCGTGTCATTTATGGCACGACTTTTTTATTTTAAAAAAAAATTTACTATCTTTGCAAAGATGCGATCAAGGCATCAATCCATAACTTGAAACTAAAAATGAAATTATGCAAGAGAGTAGAGGAACATTTGGAGGAATGTTAGGAACAATCGCCGTTGTCGGCGGTTCGGTGGTAGGATTAGGTAATATATGGCGCTTCCCATATATGGCTGGTGAGAATGGAGGAGCGGTCTTTATTATTCTTTATTTCATGATGAGCCTCTTTATCTCGGTTCCAATTATGCTATCGGAGTTCACCATTGGACGTGCGGGAAGAAGTAACTCAATGGGGTCGTTCCGTAAGTTGTCTAGCAACAAATGGTGGCAAGTTGTGGGATTTATGGGTACGATTACCGCATTTATAATCATATCATATTACGCTGTGATCGCGGGATGGTCGTTGGAGTTTGTATATAGCTCAGCGACAGGAGAGATGATTGGTCAGAGCCCAGAGGCGTTAGGGGCAACATTTGATAATTTCGTCTCTAGTGGAGATGGCCCTATCAAATGGTCTATTCTGTTCCTCGTCCTTACGAGTGGAATCTTGGTGTTTGGAGTGACGAAGGGAATTGAAAAGGCGAATAAGGTGCTGATGCCTCTCATGGTTGTGATTTTGATCGGTATGGTAATAAACTCCTTTACATTGTCAGGATGGAGTGATGGTGTTAGCTTTTTGTTGAAGCCAGATTTTAGTAAACTATCATGGGGTGTTGCACTCAAAGCGCTTGGGCAATCATTCTATTCGATGAGTATCGGTATGGGTATCATGATCGTCTATGGATCATATATCAAACAAAAGGAAAATTTCTATAAAATTGCTGGTATTGTGGCAGTTAGCGATGTGACGATTGCCGTAATTTCGGGTCTCGCAATCTTCCCTGCCGTATTTACATATGGTATTGAGGTGACATCGGGTGCGGAGTTGGTATTCCTTACTTTGCCAAATATCTTTAATCAGATGGCTGGTGGATATTATATCTCGATAGCATTCTTTGTGTTGTTGTTCTTTGCGGCTATCACATCTTCTGTCTCGTTGATGGAGACGGTAATCGCGTTTATTAGCGATGAGTTGAAGGTTAAGCGTATATATGCAACGGCAATCTCTTTGGTGTTGATATCTGTAGCTTCGATCTTTTGCGCTCTTTCACAGATGCCAGATTCGCAAATTACGGTGTTGGGAATGTCGCTCTTTGACTTTAATGATACCATCACCTCGATCTTCATCATGCCAATTTGCGCTATCTTGATTGTGGTCTTTGTAGGTTGGTTCCTATCACGCAAGATTGTTTTTGATGAGCTCTCATCAGAGGGGCACTACACTAATAATAAGCTAATCAACCTAAGTTTCTTTATGATTCGCTATGTTGTCCCTGTTGTAGTTACTCTGCTCTTTATCTCGGGAGTTATAACACTCTTTGCATAAAAGTTTGCTGCGAATAGCACATAAATAAAAAGAAGCTGTATAAAAAGTCATCTTTTGCACTTCCCTTGTGGCTGAAATGCTCACGTACCTAAGTACGCTCCGCTTTCAGCCCCTTCACGAAGCCCAAAACCTGCTCTTTTTATACAACTTCTACAACACAACAGAGGCTGTCCAAATTTTAGTTTTTGGACAGCCTCCTTTCTATTTAGTCAACTATTCTACTGTAATTGTCACGCTCTGCGAAGGAACTCCCTCGGCGCTAAGGGTCAACTTCACCTCGCCACTCTTGCCTCTGTGTGACTGGATGATTGCAAGGCACTGTCCCAAATGAGTCACTACATTATCACTCTGGAAATCTTGAGTGCTTCTGTTCCAACCATTGTCAACACCCATAAAACGAGCATCTCCTTCCATCGTGAATGTTATTCTCTGCTCCTCGGTGCGTACGGGCACTCCATTTGCGTCAACTAATTGTGCTACGATATGTGAAACATCATATCCATCCGCTTCGAGAGTCGATTTGTCAACATCTACAACGATGGCAGCCGCCTTGCCCGCTGTCTTAAGTTCAGTCGCGAGATCTCCGGCCTTAGCCTCCAACGTACCTGCCGCAAATGGAACTTCCCAACGAAGGATCAAATCATCTTGATTGTCAGCCAAATGCTTCTCGCCCAACGATTTGCCATTGAGGTAAAGAGTTGCAGATGGTTGGTTTGTTACGATCTCGACAACAACCATATCCCCCTCTTCATAGTTCCAAATAGGCTCTGAGAGTGAGTTGTTCCAATTTGTGTTTGGCTTTCTAGGCTTTCTGCCACTCTTTGGCTCGGCTTTGTGCGTCTGAAGAGCGATGGTAGGATCGTCGTTCCAAATACTCTTGAAGTGGTTGAATCCAGCCTTTGTGAATCCCGCCAAATCGAGCATATCACCATCCCATGCCTTTTGTGGCCAGCTATCTGTTGACTCCCCCATGTAGTCGATACCCGTCCACATATACATACTAAATACCATTGGGTTGTCGGTGATCGAGCGCCACTCACTCAAATATCCGCTATTCTCGTTTCCGGTGAATAACATATCTGGGAAGTGTTTTTTACACCAATCATACTGTGCAATCTGGTAGCTGAATCCCACAACATCCAACGCTGCGGCGTAGCCAGTAACACAACTTGCAACAGGGATGATCAAGTTCGCCGTCACGGGGCGAGTGGTGTCGACCTCTTTGACCCATCGAGCAAGTCTTTGTGCTGTTTGAGCCAAGTTGTACTTCTGCTCGGGAAGTTTGTCATAGCGCGCTTTCATCTGCTCTGGAGTTAGCTTTGGGATCTGGTTCCAATAGCCACCAGCGCCCGGATCCCACAATCCACTCACCTCTTTATACTCGGGATATGTCCACTCGATCTCATTTCCGATGCTATATTGGAATACCGATGGGTGGTTGCGATCGCGCAAAATAGTGCGTTTCAGATCGCTCTCTCCCCACTCTTGGAAGTGTTTGTCATATCCATCAGTGCGGTATAGAGGCTCCTGCTCTGCGAAGTTATAGCGCTTATCTTTTGGATTGTCCATCTCATCGAAGATCTCGTTCTGCACCAAGAATCCCATCTCATCACACAGATCAAGGAACTCCTCCGAAAATGGATTGTGCGAGGTGCGAATAGCATTTACGCCACCCTCTTTTAGGATCTCTAAGCGACGACGCCACACACCCTCTGGGACAGCTGTTCCCACCAATCCACCATCGTGGTGAAGGCATACTCCCTTCACATTTGTCTGTTTTCTATTGAGATAGAAGCCCTTATCCTTGTCGAATATCAGTTCGCGAATACCAAATGGCGTTGTGTATTCATCGACAGTTCGCCCATTTATCGAGATTGTTGTGACTGCTCTATACATATTTGGGTTATCCGTATCCCAAAGTTTCGCATCTCTCACCTTTACCATCTGGTTGGTAACTTTCTTTTGGCCAGCGATAAGAGTCATGTCGCACCCTACCTCAGCGACTTGCACATCTTCGTTGTCTATGATCCTCGTTGTGAGGTTAAACGCTTCGTCTTTAGGGCTGTCATTTTTGATTGTCACCTCGATATCAACTATCGTTCCTGCAAAGTTAATTGTTGGAGTGGTTACAAATGTACCCCAGATCGGTATGTGGAGTTTGTTGAGTGTGATGAGCTTCACATTACGATAGATTCCGCTACCTGTGTACCAACGGCTATCTGCATAGCGTGAGTGGTCGACATAGACGGTTAGTACATTCTCCTCGCCAACATCGTTCAAAATATCGGTCAATTCGAAATAGGTTGGAGAGTAGCCGTAAGGATTCTCGCCTAGATATTTGCCATTAAGCCAGAACTTTGCGTTGTTGTAGACTCCGTCAAAGAGTATGAACGTGCTCTTTTTGTCAGCATCGCTAGTTGTCACAAAGTGTTTTTGATAGACCCCAACACCTCCCGGTAGGTATCCCGTGCAACCCTCCAAATTTTCGTCAAATGAGTGCTCGACGCTCCAATCGTGAGGGAGGCGAACATCTCGCCAATCTGCGTCGGCAAGAGGTAGGTTTGTGAGCGTCGTTGTGTCGGCGAGCTCAGTGAACTTCCAATCGAAGTTAAAATCGTGCTCCCTCTCAATTGTCACCTCCGAGTTACAAGATCCCAGAAGTGCCACAACTGCTGAAAGAGCCGCTGAAAATAACCAGTTTCGTTTCATAGTTTTTTACGTTTGGTTTAGTTTTTTATATGATTTTTAATGTTTTCCGCTATTGCTGCCACCAACCTATCAATCGATTTTGTCGATTGCCAAGCGTTGTGTGGCGATAGGCAGAGACGATCCTGATCCTCGATTGTGAAGATCGGAGAGCTCTTCTCTATTGGTTCTGCAGAGAATACGTCGAGTGCTGCAGATGCAATCTTATTTTGGTTTATCGCCTTCGCAAGAGCCTCCTCGTCGACTATTGTGCCGCGTGCCACATTGATCAGGATTGCGTTCTGGCGCATCTGGTCGAACTCTTTGTCGCCAATCAAACCTCGAGTCTGGTCATTGAGTGGTGAATGGATCGAGATAACATCGCACCAGCCTAGAAACTCCTCGATGCTCTCCACCCTCTCATACTCCTCCTTGCGCGCAGCTCCCGAAGTCGAAAGATATTTGACCTTGCACCCAAATGCTGTAGCCAACCTCGCAACCTCACGACCAATCGTCCCGAGCCCGATAACTCCCCAGTTTGAACCCGAAAGTTGCCCGATAGAACGATCCAAGCAGAAGAGACGATCCGACGATGCGTACTCCCCACTCTTGATATATCGATCATAGAAGTTGATTCCACGAGTGAGCGACAGGGCTGCCGCGAGAGTCGCTTCGGCCACCGAATGGGTCGAGTATCCAACCGTATTTCGAACCTCTATACCTAGCTCTCGAGCGCCATCCAAATCGACGTTGTTCATCCCCGTTGCAGCTATGCACACCAACTCTAGCTTTGGGAGCTGCATAAGGGTTTCGCGAGTGAGTATCACTTTGTTACAGATCACAATCTCGGCATCCGCAGCGCGACTGATCACCTCGTCGGCCGATCGGGTGATCTCGTAACTCGTGTACTCACCAAGCGCTTTGATTGCGGAAAGGTCAGCTTCGCCTATTGAATATTCATCTAGAAATACTATTTTCATTTTAGGGTAGATTAGTGGTCGTAAAGTTATAAAAAAATCTTAAACCGACTCTACATCTCGCCAATTAAATCACGAATAACCACCGATGCACAGCCGATTCCAAACATCGCAGGAATGTATGAAATAGTCCCTACATTTGACTTTTTATTCTGCTCGTCACACAGCACCATCGCCCCTTCTCGCATCGGTTCGGGCGAGAATACCGCCTTGAAACCCTTTCTAACCCCCACTCTATGAAGGCGTTTGCGTAGCATATGGGCTAGTGGACAGTGGTGTGTTTTGCCGATATCTTTGATCTCCATGAGTGTCGGATCGGTTTTTGCCCCTGCTCCCATCGAACTTACCAAGGGGATGTTTCGCTCTAGTGCCCCCAATATCAAGGCGATTTTAGGCGAAAGGGTATCGATGCAGTCGACCATATAGTCAAATTTCGCTGAGTCTAGTAGCTCGTAGGTCAGCTCATCTCGGATATACTTCGCCACAATCGTGAGCTCAATCTCGGGGTTGATGTCTCGCAATCTCTCAGCCAAAATCTCCGATTTCTCGCGACCAATTGTTGAGTGCAGAGCGACCAGCTGGCGATTGATATTACTCTCTCCCACAACGTCGGCATCGGCAATTGTCATGCGTCCAACTCCAGCCCTCGCGATCATCTCGGCGGCATATGCTCCTACGCCACCAAGCCCCACAACAAGGATATTTGCACCTCGCAAAATATCTAACTTCTCAGCCCCCAAAAGAAGCTCTGTTCTCTCTAACCATCCACTCATTATATCTTTGGAAAAATTCGTTTGTAATTTTCGTATATCGCCTTTTTTAGCTCATCGAGCTCTTCGATTCTATATTTTGTTACTCGTTCGTATATCTCCTCAATTGAGATATTTGCTGTGTCAGTTTCAAGTAATAGTCGATCTAATGGGCACTCTCTCAGTGCTTTGAGTGTTTTGGGTGAGGCGAATGTTCTCTCCCCAAAGCTCATGTAATAACCTCTCTCGACCGCCTGATTCATCTGTTGAGCCGAGCCGATGAATCCATGAAAAATTACCCCTTGGATCGGGAATGTCGAGAGTATCTGCATGGTTGGTTCGAAGGCCTTGACACAGTGCAATATAATAGGTTTTTTGTGTTTTTTCGCGAGTTTCAACTGTATCACGAAGAGCTCTTTTTGGCTCTCGCGATCAACCTCTGCAGCAAAGTCGAGCCCGATCTCACCAACAGCATCGGCCGACGAGAGATCTTGCTCGAATAGCTTCTTGATCTGGGGATCTTTGAGGTTGTGTTGCTCTGCCGACCAAGGGTGTATGCCCACTGTTGTGATGGGACTCGCCTCATCATTTTCGTTATGGGTGTGGATATTTACATATGTGTATTCCATACTTAATTCAATGTTTTTGTAGCTTAATATTATATATAGGCGTCACTTCAGATGCAAAAGTAGCATAAAATAATGACTAATATGGAAAATAACATAATAAAGATTCTTAGAAATGGGGAAAAATTCGTACCTTCGCCACGTGTTATTTAGTGTGAAAAAATAAACAACAGAGTAATCAAATAATAAAAATCAACAAATGTCGAAAAACATTACACTACGCAAGGGTCTCGACATCAACCTCGAAGGTGAGGCTGCTAAAGAGTTGGTGAGCGCTGCTCAGGCTTCTCAGTATGCAATTTCACCCCTCGATTTTGAGTCTGTAGCACCCAAACTACTGGTTAAGGTAGGCGACAAGGTTGAGGCTGGTTCACCGCTGTTCTACAACAAGGAGAATAGTAGAATCATCTTCACATCGCCAGTGAGCGGAACTGTCTCGGCAGTTAATCGCGGCGAGAAGCGCAAGATCTTAAACATCGTGGTTGATGCTGATGCAACTCAGAGCTACAAGGAGTTTGCAGTTGTAGACCCAAAGAGCGCGTCACGCGAGGAGGTTGTAGAGCTTCTTTTGCAGTCGGGACTTTGGTCTATGATCATCCAGCGTCCGTACGGAATCATCGCAGATCCTGCGACAACTCCAAAGTCGATCTTCGTCTCGACGTTCGATTCATCTCCTTTGGCTCCAGATTTCAACTTCGCATTGAGCGCCGATATGGGTTCGATCCAGAAGGGAATTGAGGTTCTTCAGGCGTTGACTTCGGGCAGCGTGAATTTGGGGCTTAAGGCTCAGGCTGAGGGTGAGTTCAAAGCATTGAAGGGTGCTGAGTTGAACACATTCTCGGGTAAGCATCCGGCAGGTAATGTTGGTGTGCAGATCCACCATATCGACCCTGTGAACAAGGGCGAGTTGGTTTGGACTATCAACATCCAAGATCTAGCGATCGTAGGTCGATTGTTCTCAACAGGTAAGGTTGATATGACAAAGGTGGTTGCAGTTGCAGGTAGCGAGGTTGAGAAGCCAAAGTACTGCAAGGTGATCACGGGAGCTCCAATCTCATCTATCGTTGCTGGAAATGTGAAGGCTCAAGCTGAGGGTGACTCGGTTCGTTACATCTCGGGTAGCGTACTCACAGGCGTTAAGAGCTCGGCAGAGGGCTACTTGTCATTCTATGCTAATGCTGTAACTTTGATCCCAGAGGGTGATAAGTATGAGTTGTTGGGGTGGGCAATGCCACGATTCAACAAATTCTCAGTTTCGCGTGCATACTTCTCGTGGTTGTTCCCATCGAAGAAGTATCGTTTGGATAGTAACCTCAATGGAGGCGAGCGTGCATTCGTTGTTACGGGTCTCTATGAGAAGTATCTTCCGATGGATGTCCTTCCGATGCACCTTCTAAAGGCTGTCATCGCGGGTGATATCGATGGAATGGAGAACCTTGGAATCTATGAGGTCATAGAGGAGGATTTGGCTCTTTGTGAGTATGTAGATCCATCGAAGAGTGAGATGCAGGAGCTTATTCGCAAGGGTATTAATATAATGATTAAGGAGGCATAGTAGATGAAAGCAATACGTGATTTAGTTGATAAAGTAAAGCCGGCATTCGAGAAGGATGGTAAGTTTAGCTACTTGCACTCTAGCTTCGATGCTGTTGAGACATTCCTCTTTACTCCAAATACTACCACATCGAAGGGCGCGCATATTCGTGATTGTAACGATTTGAAGCGTACGATGATCATGGTGATCGTGGCTTTGATGCCAGCGTTCATCTTTGGTATGTATAACCTTGGACTTCAGAACTTCATGATGTTGAATGGTGGGTCGGTTAGCGAGGCTATCGCAGCGACAAATATCTTCTGCAACTTGTGGTTCGGATTTATTAAGGTGTTGCCTCTTATTATCGTCTCTTATGGTGTTGGTCTTGGAATCGAGATCGCATTTGCACAGATGCGTGGCCATGAGGTGAATGAGGGATATTTGGTTTCGGGACTTTTGATCCCGATGATTATGCCGATCGACATTCCACTTTGGATGTTGGCTATCTCGGTTGTCTTTGCTGTAGTTATCGGTAAGGAGGTCTTTGGAGGTACAGGTATGAATGTATTTAACCCAGCTCTTTTGGCTCGTGCCTTTGCATTCTTTGCCTACACTCCACAGATGTCGGGAGAGACAGTTTGGATCGCAGAGATGACTGGAAATCCAGCAGTTGCTGATGGATTCTCGGGGGCTACTGCTTTGGAGCATATGGCAAGTACAGGCCAGATGGGATACTCTATGTGTGATGCATTCCTCGGATTTATCCCGGGATCAATGGGTGAGACTTCGACTCTCGCTATCTTGATTGGAGCGGCTATCTTGCTCTTCACAGGTATCGCATCATGGAGAACTATGGTGAGTGTCTTTGTAGGAGGTTTGGCAATGGGTGCGTTGTTCAACGCATTTGGTGCTGAGGGAAGCTATTTGGCAGTGCCAGCTTGCCACCACATGATTGTTGGAGGATTTGCATTTGGTGCGGTCTTTATGGCGACAGATCCGGTAACATCGGGTCAGACAAATTGTGCGAAGATCATCGTAGGATTTATGACTGGTGCTATCGCTATTCTGATCCGTGTGATCAACCCAGCCTATCCAGAGGGAATGATGCTTTCGATCCTCTTTATGAATGCGTTGGCTCCACTCGTAGATTACTATGTAGTTGAGGGTAACATCGCTCGCAGAAACGCACGCTTAAAACAAGTTAAATAAGGAGAGAGATTATGGCAACTAAGAAATATATATGTAAAGTTTGTGGATATATCCACAACGGAGATGGAGCTCCTGAGACTTGTCCAGTTTGTAAAGTTCCTGCATCGGAGTTTGTTATGGAGAAACCTAAAGGATTTATGTCGGACAAGAATAGCAACGCCTATATCTTGACCTATGCAACGGTAATGGTTGTATTGGTGGCGGCAGTTTTGGCATTCGTAGCTCTATCGTTGAAGCCTTTGCAGGCGGCTAACATCTTGAATGAGAAGAAGAGTGCGATCTTGACAGCTCTTTCGGCAGCTGACGAGGATTATGATAGCTACATCACTGAGTTTGCAATCGACACAAAGGGTGCAACTGTAGAGGGTGTTAATGTAATCGACCTACTTTCGGATCTAACGGCAACTTACGCAAGCGGAGTACTTCCAGTATTCCAAGCGGCTGATGGTCGTGTGGTAGTTCCAGTTACGGGAACAGGATTGTGGGGCGCTATCTGGGGTTATGTAGCCTTGGAGGGTGATATGAATACAATCTCGGGTATTGTGATCGACCATGCTGGTGAGACTCCGGGTCTTGGAGCTGAGATCGCAACACCAAAGCACCAAGCTATGTATGTAGGTAAGAAGATCTTCGAGGGTAATGATTTCGTATCTGTATCTTTGATCAAGGGTGGTGCTTCGACTTCGGAGCCAGCAGCTTCACACGAGGTAGATGCAATCACAGGAGGTACAAAGACTTCGGATGGTGTAACAGCAATGCTTAGCACAAGTTTGGGAGCATATGTTCCATTCTTCGAGAAGGTAAAGTCTAATAAATAAAAATAGGGTAAAAATATGAGCAATACAGAAAAAGAGCCTCTATTTTCGGCTAAAAATATTAAGACCCTCACCTCTCCGTTGAGTGGCAATAACCCGGTGATCGTCCAGATCTTGGGTATCTGCTCTGCTTTGGCGGTTACGGTGAAGTTGGAGCCAGCGATTGTGATGGCACTATCGGTTATGGTAGTTACAGCATTCGCTAACCTTGTGATGTCGTTGATGCGTAATGGTATTCCATCGCGTATCCGTATCATTGTTCAGTTGGTGGTTATCGCAGCGTTGGTAATCTTGGTGGATCAGGTGTTGAAGGCGTTTATGTATGACGTGTCGAAGCAGTTGTCGGTCTACGTAGGACTTATCATCACAAACTGTATCATCATGGGACGTGTCGAGGCATTTGCTTTGGGTAACAAGCCTTGGGCAGCATTCCTTGATGGTATTGGAAATGGATTTGGATATGGTGTTATTTTGGTAGCTATCGCATTCTTCCGTGAGTTGTTTGGATCAGGAACTTTGTTCGGAATCCAGATCATCCCAATGAGCTGGTACGCTTCGGAGGGTGGTTTCTACTCAAACAACGGAATGATGTTGTTCCCACCAATGGCACTTGTCATCACAGGATGTATCATCTGGTTCCACCGTTCACGCAATAAGGATCTACAAGAATAATCAGGGAGGAGAGAGAATAATATGGAAACATTAAATCTATTTATTAAGTCGATCTTTATCGACAATATGGTCTTCGCCTTCTTCTTCGGAATGTGTTCGTATATCGCAGTTTCGAAGAGTGTAAAGACGGCGTTGGGCTTGGGAGCAGCAGTAACATTCGTGATGATTATGACTGTTCCATTGAACTACCTCCTAAATGAGTATGTCTTGAAGGCAGATGCATTGGTTGAGGGGGTTGACCTTAGCTTCTTGACATTTATCGTCTTTATCGCTGTTATCGCATCGTTCGTGCAGTTGGTGGAGATGGTTGTCGAGAAATTCTCACCTACGTTGTACAATCAGTTGGGAATCTTCCTACCACTTATCGCTGTTAACTGTGCGATCTTGGGAGGTTCGCTCTTTATGCAGCAGAAGGTTATCTCGAATGAGATCGGATCTATCACAGACTCTATCGTCTATGGTCTAGGATCGGGTCTTGGTTGGTGGTTGGCTATCATCATGATGGCAGCGATCCGCGAGAAGACACAGTATTCACAGATTCCAGCAGCATTGCGTGGCCCGGGTATCGCCTTTATCATTACAGGCCTTATGGGTATTGCGTTTATGATGTTCTCTGGTATCCAGTTGTAGAACTTAAAAGGAGAGAATAAAATGACAATGACAATAATTTATTCGATCGTATCATTCCTCGTTATCACTTTGGCGTTGGTCTGCTTGCTACTTTTGGCAAAGGCTAAGCTAACGAAATCGGGAGCTGTACAGATCGATATCAACGGTGGTGAGAAGGTCATCACTACCGAGAGCGGTTCGACACTGCTTAACACATTGGCAGAGAACCAAATCTTCTTGCCATCAGCTTGTGGAGGTGGTGGATCATGCGGAATGTGTAAGTGCCAAGTTTTGGAGGGTGGTGGAGAGATCCTACCTACTGAGACAGGATTTATCAACCGTAAGATGCAGAAGGATCACTGGCGTTTGGGATGTCAGGTGAAGGTTAAAGAGGATATGAAGATCAAGGTCTCTGAGGAGGTTTTGGGAGTGAAGAAGTGGGAGTGCGAGGTTGTTTCGAACAATTCAATCTCAACTTTCTTGAAGGAGTTTGTTGTGAAGTTGCCTGAGGGCGAGACTTTGAACTTCCGCTCGGGAGGATATATCCAGATCGACGTTCCGAAGTATGACTCTATCAAGTTTACTGATATGGAGGTTGAGGATAAGTTCCGTGCAGATTGGGATAGCATGAACCTTTGGTCTTTGGAGACAAAGAACCCAGAGCCAACATATCGTGCTTACTCAATGGCTAACCACCCAGCAGAGGGTAATATCGTGATGTTGAACATCCGTATCGCAACCCCTCCATTCAACCGTGCAGCGGGTGCGTTTGAGAAGGTTAATCCGGGAATCTGTTCATCTTATATCTACTCGCGTAAGCCGGGTGATAAGGTGACTGTATCGGGCCCTTATGGAGAGTTCTTCTTGCCAGAGGATATCACCGACGATCAGGAGTTGATCTTCATCGGTGGAGGTGCTGGTATGGCGCCAATGCGTAGCCACATCATGGACTTGTTCAAGACTCAGAAGTCTAAGAAGCCAGTATCGTTCTGGTATGGAGCACGTGCATTGAAGGAGGTTCCTTATATGCAGGATTTCCAAGAGATTATCGATGAGTTCCCTAACTTCTCATTCAACTTGGCGTTGGATCGTCCAGACCCAGTGGCTGATGAGGCAGGAATTCCATATACAGCAGGATTTGTTCACAACGTATTGTTCGAGAACTATCTGAAAAACCACGAGGATCCAGAGGGTTGTTTGTACCTAATGTGTGGACCTCCGATGATGATTTCGGCAGTTGTAAATATGTTGGATAGCCTTGGTGTACCACCAGAGAATATCTTGTATGATAACTTCGGTAGCTAGTCTACTGCGCAATAAACAGAAACCCCTCCAAAGTTCAAACTCTGGAGGGGTTTTTTTAGTACGCCCAGCATGGGTATAATCTAAGGGGTGCAAGTCCCGAACACGCCCAAATAGTGGGAAGTGTCTAGCCAATAGCAAGGGTGTCCACCGTGAGGTGGAATCTGAAGGAAGCTGGCGGC
>JBCQTX010000100.1:0-2491 GCA_047174605.1 Rikenellaceae bacterium
GGGGGTGATGGCGGAGAGTGTTGCTTACGCTATTTTGGAGGATTTGAAGGGTGCCGATATGGTTGTCGATATACACTCAAGTAATATCTTTCTGCGCGAGATGCCGCAAATTCGTATTAGCGTTGGTGATGCAGAGAGACTTGTACCCCAGGCACAGCTGCTTGGTGTAGATTTTATCTGGGTCCATGAGGCTGCAACGGTGTTGGAGGCTACACTAGCACACTCGCTCAACTCTACGGGAACACCCTGCTTAGTTGTTGAGATGGGGGTTGGAATGCGTATCAACCGCCGTATGGGCGATACGCTAGTCGAGGGAATACTCAATATGTTGGCATCGCTAGGGATGTGGAACGGAGGTGTCGACCGAGACTGCCTCGCTGAGGCGATTATCTCAGTGGGTGATAGGGTGTCATTCCTCAATGCCGAGGCATCGGGAGTCTTTCTCACTAGTCACAAAACATCACAGATAGTCAAGGAGGGTGAGGTTATCGGAAGAATTGTCGACCCGTTGAGTGGAGATACTCTACACTCTGTCACCTCTCCGGTCGATGGCTATCTATTCACTATACGCGCCTATCCTGTGGTCTACGATGGGTCGCTACTTGCACGTATTCATAAGTTATAACGATGACAAAAGAGACAATATATACACTAGCCTCGCCCTACCGCGATGATTTCAAGGTTGAGGCATATCGCTTTGGTAACGGCAAACATTCGCTAGCGGTTGTTGGGGCAATCCGTGGTGACGAGATAGAGCAGCAGTATACATGCGCACGACTCATCAAAATCCTTACTGAGCTGGAGCAGGAGGGGGCGTTAGTTCCTGGCTACGAAATTGTTGTGATCCCATCGGTAAACCCATTCTCGATGAATATCGGCAAGAGGTTCTGGTCGATGGATAACACCGATATCAACCGTATGTTTCCCGGGTATGATAAGGGGGAGACAACTCAGCGCATTGCCGCAGCGCTATTTGACTGTGTTAAGGATTATGAGTATGGTATTCAGATGGCGAGCTACTACATTCCTGGGGAGTTTATCCCACATGTGAGAATGCTCAATACCGGTTATCAACCTGAGAAGGAGGCACGTAGTTTTGGGTTGCCCTATGTCTATGTTAAAGAGGTGTCACCCTACGACACTGCACTTCTCAACTATAACTGGCAGATCTGGGGGACAAAGGCTTTTTCGGTGTATACAGGTAACACGGAGCGTTTGAATGCTGTTAGTGTCGAGAATGCCGTGGAGGCATTGTTGCGCTTTATGGTCAATATGGGGCTGCTATCTATCACTATTCGCCCCGGCTACCACCCACAGACAATCACCAATGCTGATCTGATATCCATCAAGAGTAACACCTCGGGTGTGTTGCATACACTACGATGTGCTGAGAGCAGTGTTCGTGTTGGTGACCTACTTGCTGAGGTTGTCGACCCCTATGATGGCTCTATCCGCGAGCAGATTGTATCGCCTGTAAACGGGGTGATATTCTTCAACCACGAACGACCTCTGGTCATCGAGGGTGCTAAGGTGTTCGAAATTGTTGAAGATCGAGTGATATAGTTGCAGGCTCTTTTGATTTTGTAGAACCTGCAACTCCCTATTTTGCCTTGCGGGCTGATCGAGCAAAGATTGCTATTGCTATAGCCACTGCTGTGCAGCCAATGGTGTAGGCGATATTGTGTGGCAAGCCAAACCCCTCGGGTGTGATTGCCATATATGTAACGCATACGCAGGTCATAAACAGAGCTGGGATAAGTGCAACCCAGTAGTTTCGTTTGCTCTTCTGCAGAAATACTGTCACCGCCCAGAGGGTAAATACCGATAGGGTCTGGTTGGTCCATGCGAAGTATCGCCAGATCATATTGAATCCATCTTTATTGCTAAGGCTATAGATCAATATCGCGAATGTGATGATAAATAGAGGTGTTGAGATTAGCAGACGACGTTTGATCGATTTCTGCTCTAGCCCCATAAAGTCTGCTACAATCAGGCGAGCTGAGCGAAGGGCAGTATCTCCCGAGGTGATTGGAGCTGCTATAACACCTAAAATCGCCAGTCCACCACCGATAATGCCAAGCCACTCTCTGGATATTGTATTGACGATTACAGATGCATTGTTCTCACCCATTCCATTCTCGTGGAAGAAGTATGTCGCAGCAGCAGCCCAGATCAAAGCTACGATTCCCTCGGCGATCATTGCTCCATAGAAGATCGGTTGTCCCGTCTTTTCGTTGAGCATACAGCGTGCCATCAATGGTGCCTGAGTGGCGTGGAAGCCAGATATCGCACCGCAGGCTATGCTGATAAACATTACCGGGAAGATGGGAAATTTATCTGCTTGCGGGTGTACGCTTTGCAGTCCATCCCATAACTCGGGGAGTTCGGGACTCTTGATAAATAGCATTACTAAGATGCCGAATGCCATAAAGAGTAGTGCAATGGCGAAAAGTGGGTATATTCGCCCGATCACCTTGTCGATTGGCAGTAG
>JBCQTX010000050.1:0-13684 GCA_047174605.1 Rikenellaceae bacterium
GAATTCGATATTTTTTTTGTTAATTTTTGGTATAGTTATTATTTTTTTGTATTTTCGTGTTGATATTATGTTAAGGGGATAAGAATGTTGCCCCTTGTTGGTGATAAATTCACAAAGTGATGGGTGGAGTATCAAAATACTATACGATTATATTATTATAAATTTTTAAATTTAAAACTAGCCTATGGGATAAAGCAGACATCAAGAATCAACCAAACCTAAAATGTGCGTACAGGAATTGAGATGCGCACGAAAATAGATTTTTAATCTAACCTAACCTAAAACAATCAAAAATGGAATACATTAAGAATAGAATGCTTCAAAGGATAGCTATGCTCTGTTTCCTTTTACTTTGCAATCTTGCTGTAGTTCAAGCTGCTACTGTATCGGGTACAGTTGTCTCAGCAACAGATAATCAACCCATCATTGGAGCTGCGGTAACTGTCGAGGGTACTACAATCGGTACAGCTACAGACTTAGATGGTAAATTTACAATCAGTAACGCCCCAGATGATGGCGTTCTTATGTTTAGCTACTTGGGATGCACAGTACAGACTCACCCAGTGGTGGCGAACAAAACCTATAACATTGCACTCGTATCAGATGTGCAATCAATCGACGAGGTGGTCGTAGTCGGATATGGTAGTATGCGTAAGCTAGAGGTTACAGGATCTGTAGCTCGCGTAGATGCAGAGAACATATCGAAGATGAATACAGCCGACGTGGGATCAGCACTTCAGGGTCAGGTGGCCGGAGTAACTGTACAGATGAGTACGGGACAACCGGGAGACCTCGCTAATATCCAGATTCGTGGTATCAGCTCTATCACAGGATCAAACCAACCTCTCTATGTTGTCGATGGAATCCCTTATGATGGCGATCCGGGGTTGAGCCCCAATGAGATCGAGTCGTTGGATATCTTGAAGGATGCGGCATCGGCTGCTATCTACGGAACTCGTGGATCTGGAGGAGTTATCTTGATCACAACCAAAGGCGGTTCTGAGGGGAAAATGAAGGTCGATGTAGATGTCAACTATGGTGTGCAGATGATCACCTCTCGCCTATTCTTGACAGATGCAGCTCAGTCAGTCTTTGTGGATGCTATGGAGAACACTCTCGACAACAACACCACACTCGACAACTCATGGCACAAGATCCAGGATAACCAGACCGGATATGCGGATAACTCAAACATGGTGGACTTTTTGGAGGAGAATTTGCAGCCAATCGTTAACGCTAACGTAACCTTGTCGGGTGGATCCAATGGCTTTACTTATGGTATCGTGGGTAACTACTTCAACCAAGAGGGAGTCATCATCAACTCAGGATATGAGCGTTTCAACATCCGTGCAAATACAGCTTTGAAGCGCAATAACTGGACTTTTAGCGCCAATATGAGCTCTAACATAAATAATAAGGAGATCGCAAAATCGGGTATCTACAACCAAGTATATAGCTACTCGCCAACATCACCAGTATTCTCGTTGGATTTCGAAGAGGGTGTAACTCCGGGAACATACGATGCGGAGAAGACCACTTTGGGAACTATCCTTGCTAAGTTCAAGGAGGAGAATAACCTCGTGAGTAAGGTCTTTAATGGTAACTTCTCGATCGGTTATGAATTTATCGAGGGGTTGAGCTTCACAAGTACTTATGGATTAGGCTACACTAGCGCAGTACAGGAGATTGTGAACCCAATCTTTACTATCTATGACTCTGATGGTGAGGTGGTTAACAACGCTAACACGCGTTCGGGAATCTATCGCAAATCGACTACCACAACCAAGAGCACATGGGAGAATATGATCAACTATGACAAGAGTTTTGGTAAGCACAATATCAAGGCTACACTCGTATATAGCCAAGAGCAGTATACATCGGATATGTTCAGCATCGAGAAGTATGACTTGATCTCGAATGACCTATTTGTGTTGAGCGCAACAACGGGTGAGTCGGTGGTTGACTCATGGAAGGAGACTACAACGTTGGTCGGTATGTTGGGTCGTGTGCAGTACAACTTCGATGACCGCTATATGTTGAGCGTTAGTGCTCGTCGAGATGGTTCGTCTCGTTTCGCAACTAGCAACCGTTGGGGTACATTCCCTTCAGTATCTGCAGGTTGGAACATCTCGGAGGAGGAGTTCTTCGAGCCTATGACAGCTACTATCAACACTTTGAAGCTACGTGGTAGTTTCGGTACAACAGGTAACCAGAACTTCGATGACTACGCTTACGCATCGTCGTTGACTACAGCGATGGACTACGCATTTAGCTCATCATCTGGCTCTAACTCAATCACATACGGAACAATCCAGACAGCATACGCAAACTCGGATGTTAAGTGGGAGACAACACAGCAGGCTAACCTCGGAATCGATATGACGTTGTTGAACTCTCGACTCTCGATCACCGCAGATGTCTATACAACTAACAAACGCGATATGTTGATGTCGCTTACAGTCCCTGCATCGGCAGGTACGGCAGACGCAGTAGTGCTCAACGTAGGAGATATGGAGAATAAGGGAGTTGAGTTGGCTTTGGGTTGGAGAGACCGTGTTGGCGAGTTGGGCTACAATTTGAACCTTACAGCATCTCGTAACGTCAACACTATCACCGAGATGTCGGGAACTAACAAACAGGCAGCAATCGGAGATCTTAATAACTATTCGGTATCATACCTTATCGAGGGTCAGGAGGCAGGAGCCTTCATGCTCTACCCAACAGATGGTATCATCAATACGGATGAGAAGTTGATCGAGTACTCGAAGATGTTCCCAGAGGCAGTTATGGGAGATTTGATGTATGTGGATACAGATGGTAACGGATCTATCGGCGATGAAGATCGTGTCTACTATGGTAGTGGTGCTCCTGAGGTTGAGCTTGGTTTGAACATGAGCTTCGATTGGAAGGGATTTGACCTCTCGATGCAGTGGTACTCATCAATCGGAAATGAGGTTATCAATGGATCTAAGTATCACGCATATCGCTACACACGTCACCAAGATATGTTGTACTCATGGACAGATCAGAATATCTACTCGACTATTCCACGTATCTCGGCAGCTAGCCATATGAACTACTATGGTTACTCAGATTATTGGATTGAGGATGGATCGTACCTACGTTTGAATAACATCATCTTTGGTTATACTTTTGCAAACGACAAACTCAACAAGATTGGTTTGAACAAGTTGCGCTTATATGTAGCAGCTGACAACATCTGGACTATCACAGGCTATACTGGTTATAACCCGGGAGTCGGTAATGATGGTTTGGCTCAGCGCGGTATTGATGAGGGAACATATCCAGTCTCTGCACAGATTCGTGGTGGTGTTCAGATATCTTTTTAATGACCTAAAAATAGAGAGAAACGATGAGACTAAAAAATATTTCGCTCCTAACCATAGGAGCTATAGCAGCCGCATTATGTGTCACTTCGTGTGAGGATTTTAGAGCAGATTATTTGACGCAAGCGAATCCTAATGAGATGAATACAGATGTGTTCTGGGAGGATCTGGATGATTGCCAATCAGGACTTACAGCGGTATATAACGCCTTCAAGAACGATGATCTGTTCCAGACAACAACAGAGACTAAGAGAACGGATTTGGCCTTCCCGGGAGGTTCGGGTAATGCGTCGAGTGACGTCTACTACCTCCAAACGTTCAACAGTTCGGAGAGTGTGATCAAGAATAAGTGGACAGCGCTTTATAAGGGTGTATTCTATGCTAATCAGGTTATTGTGGCACTTGACGCTTTGGCCGAGGATGCAGATAGCTCACTCGATATGGATGAGTGGACCTCAATAATGGCGCAAGCTCGCTTCTTTAGAGGATTGTTCTACTTCTACCTAACTACTTCGTTTAATGAGGGTTGTGTTCCGATTTTTGACTTTGTCCCTGCTACAGTGGATGAGTTCTACTTGCCATGTAACACAGCGGAGAATGTATTGGCATTCCTTCGCGCAGATATGGAGTATGCCGAAGAGAACTTGCCAACAAAGGGTTCGAGTGCAGATTGGGGTGATGGCGATATCGGTCGTCCAAACTCTGAGACAGCCTCTGCAGTGTTGGGTACAAGCTACCTCTATGATGCGGATTACACCACAGCAGCTACTTACTTCCAGAAGATCATCAACAATAGCTCATACTATTTGGCTGGCGCGGGCGACAACGCATTCGAGAACAATGAGTTCAATAGCGAGTCTTTGTTGGAGGTTAACTACACATTTGACTACAACTATGAGTACTACTACTATGATGACGAGTCGTTGGCGACACACCTTGCATATCAGGTCTCTCACGTAGGAGGAAGTGTAGCTGTCAACCCTGCAAACTGGTTGGCGACGCTCTATACTGCTGAGCCGGTGGATCACCTCAATCCAGAGAATAGGATGGAGATGCAACGCGATGTTCATGGTGACCTCTACTACGCTTATGACCCATCGATCTATCAACCAACAGTGACGTTGGGAGGTACTAACCACGTTATCTATCCGGTAATGGCGAAGGCGATCGATGTCAAGGAGCAGCTTAATGGAACATTGACAGCAGATGATTGTACATGGTTGGATCCAAGAAAGGGTGAGATCAGTGCGACAAATATCCCAGATGAGTTCGAGAGAAATGATGTAGTATCTAACTTCTGGCCAGATAGCGTCTATGTATTCTTGAAGATGGCTGAGGTGGATGGTTCGGGTAATATCAAGGCGGCATCACGTGAGGATTTGACAGGTGTTAATGAGGGGTACCAGATTCTTTTGAAGAATACAGGTTTGACTCCAGTACGCCCTTGGGCAGGTGATCGTAGTTTGGGTGCTATCAAGGTTTATGATGAGGCGAAGATCGGTAATGCAAAGGGAAACCAAGAGTTTGACTACTCGTTGAGTGGTGGTACTCCATATCGCTATCGCCAACGCTCATTGCGTACCTACTACTCTATGTGGAGTAATGAGGATATGGATATTGGACACTACACCTACCCATTCCCAATCGACCACTGTAAAACAAGTCTCCATACAGGATTCAAGAAGTACACTAACTGGCAGACACGTACCAGCGAGGATGCAATCACCAAGGCTGACTCTGAGATCAACTTGCGTTTGATCCGTCTTGCAGATATCTATCTGATGTATGCTGAGTGTTTGATCAAGGGTGGTACAGATGATGGTGGCCTATCTGAGGCATTGAAGTATGTGAACCGTGTACGTAAGCGTGCAGGAACAGTTCTTGCAGGTCGCGAGTCGGGTGGAGAGTATATCGGATCGGCTACATATCAAGACTCTAACTTCCCAGAGTATAATGTATTTGAGGGTGACCACTGGTGTCTGTACAACGATAAGAATATAAAAAACCCAACAAGCACAGCTAGCACAGTTGCTACAGAGGCGGATATTATCGACACAGCAGCGGAGCTTATGGATCACCTTATGTACTATGAGCGCCCATTGGAGTTGGTACTCGATGGACATGGTATCCGTACGTGCGATATGCGTCGTTGGGGCATTACTAAGGCTCGTTTGACAGATATTAGCACAAACAAACCATACACAACAACTGGTCACAGTATGTGGAATAGTGTGAAAATTTATGACTCAACAAATAAGGTGATTGATCTGTCGACATCACAGCAGTCGTGGTCATGGCAGTTTAAGTATTTGCCAGATGATTCAGATTTCTTGTGTTACTTCCAGCAATACACAGAGGGTTCTTACTGTAATACCGGTGCTAAGTATCAGTTCGAGAATGGAGCCTCTAACTACAACGACTCTAAGGCGTATTATCCAATTCCTAATTCGGAGGTTACGGCTAACCCATATATCAATGAGATAGTTGATAGAGAGGACTTATAAGTGTAAAAATTAAAGAATTTTTAGAGTATGAAAAATATAACATTATTTAAAGGAGCCCTTGCGATGCTCTCTGTAGCGGCAGTTGTGGGGTGTTCGAAGGGGTATATAGAGCCAGACTCGTCAATCATGCTTAAGACTTTTGCGGTCCATGATGGTATCGATGATATTGATGGAGTAGGTAATAATGACCCAGTCTATGTTACAACACGCGAGTTTTGGGGTTTGATGGATATTTCGCAGGGTAATTTGTCTCACAAATGGGAGTTCTTCGAGGTGGATAACGGAATCACCACGTGGCAGGAGGATACAGATTTGGATATGGATGATTATCGCTATATCGATGATTTCGATGTTCAGATAATTCGCGAGAACTCAGGTATCCCAAGTACGGTAATCGATGATTTCGAACCAACCGACTACACCTACAACCCAGCGATCACACCAACTACAACGATCGAGAGTTTGTTGGCATACTACGAGACTCCGGGAATGTATAAGTTGCGTATCACCAACACCTATGACGAGGCTATCTACTATGATGAGCCACGTAACAATGTGACAGACCTACCATTGGGAGGTGCTTTCCCTCGTTACGCACAATATGTTAGTAATGGCGTCTATGAGGTCGTATATGACTATAATATGCACGTACACATGAAGTTGGAGGGTGCTTGTAACATCTATACAGATGCAGCTTACAGCAACTTGATCGATCTAGAGTTTGACTTTAGAGAGGAGGAGAACTATGAGGTATATACTATCCCTCAAGGTGCAACGCTCTACTTCGAGGAGGTATCGGGAACTACAACTTATGATGAGGTGAACCAAACTACATGGGTTGCTGAGTATTATAGCTATGGTGGAAATAGCGCAGAGCCTACATCGCTACCAATCGTTGCGAGTGCATCTACGGTTAAGACAGCTGTTACCTTTGATCAAGCGGGTGCTTTCCGTATGGTTCTATGGCAGAAATATACCACTCCTGATAATATCATCGATGTTGGAAACTTCCCATCTGATCTTTGTGTAAACCCTATTCCTATCATCTTCAACGTTGAGTAGGTGGTAGTTAATTAGTAATTTAATAAATATAATACAATGAAGAGATTATTAAGTACTTTAGTAGCATCATTGATGGCGTTGGTGCTATTTGTAGGGTGTGCCAAGGAGTCATATCAGGCTGCGACAGGATATGTGGAGTATGCTACATATGATATCTACTCATCAGCACATACATCAGCACAGAGTATGTTTACAGGTATGTATAAGATACATGTTTATCGTGATATCGAAAAGGTGTTGACATTTGGAGCATCTAATGATTCGAGTGGTGTAATCTATCACTCACGTAATTTCGTTGATCGCACAACTGTTAATTATGATTCAACAGGTTATGAGTATAAGATCTATGACTTCGAGTTTGATCTAGTGGTGGGTACTAACGACGATGGAAGCGAGATTTTGGATCACTATGATGCATATATCGACATGTGCCCAGAGGCTGTTAAACAATCTGATGGATCGTACAAATTCAACACTCGTCTTGTGACTAAGACAGCGAGCGATGGAACTGTAACCCTTGATTTGAACTATGGTACCAACTACTACACCTACTGCATGGACAATACACGTCTGATGGCAGAGGGAGACGAGGAGCTATATTAGTTTCGAGTGAGCCCCTTATCGGGGAGTAGCGTATAAGAGAATGGTTGTCACTTTTCAAAGTGACAACCATTTTTTTACCACCCCCAATCAAGACGAATTATATCCTCCTCTATGAGTTCTCGACCCGTCTGCACCTCGATTATCTGCAGATCGGTGAGGGCTCTCACCGCGTGTTTTTGTCTCGCCTTGATGTGGGCTACATGGCCTCTGCTCACCTCGATGACCTCCCCGTCAAGAACCAATAACCCCTCCCCATCGATGAATGTCCACACCTCTTCGCGGTGGTTGTGATATTGGTAGCTGATGTTACATCCGGCATCTATCTCTAGCAGCTTGGTCAGTGCGTTGTGGCCATCCTCGAAGTGTTCGTGCCCCATCACTCGATATGTGCCCCATCTGCGCTCCTCATACATTGGGCGCGCTTTTAGTGTGTCGGCATATGATTTGAGATTTACGCTCGCCTCCTTGGTGCTTACTAACACCCCATCGGCACACGCTGCAATGATCAGATCCTTAGCACCCAAACATACTACGGGTGTCTCCAATTCGTTGATTATGTGGGTGTTATCATTCGTCTCACCATCCACTATAACGTTCCCAATCATCCGGTTCTCGATCTTGTCGCTCAAGCTGCTCCATGTCCCCAGATCGCTCCACTCACCATCGTAAAGTACCAACCCGATAGAGTCCGCCCTCTCGACAACCTCGTAATCGAAGCTGATCTTTCTGAGCTCTGTGTAGCGTGAACGAAGCTCATGAAAAGTGGCGGGTGTAATATATTGTTCGATGATCTGCGCCATATATTTCAGCTTGAATGCAAAGACCCCTCCGTTCCAGACAGCACCTTGGGCGATCAACTCTCGTGCGCTCTGCCGATCTGGTTTCTCGATGAATCTATCCACTATAATTAGCTCTTTGTCAGCTCTATAGCTCGGTATGATATATCCAAATTTGGTGGATGGCTCACTCGGAGCTATCCCCATCAAGGCCATCTGAACTTGGTCGCTCTCAACGACTTTTGCCATTCTTTCGATAGACTCGAAGTACCGCGTCTCAACATATGAATCACTCGGCATCACAACGACAACCTCCTCGGGGTCGCACCCCTTCTCTGAGATGAGGTACGAAGCGGAGAGAGCAATGGCCGGAAAGGTATCTCGACGCTCAGGCTCGGTAACCACATCGACACTGCCTCCAAGCTGATTGATGATCGAGTCATACTGTGTGACGCTTGTTGCAACGGTTATCTCAGCCTTGATTCCCGACTCTGCGATCTGGCGAACTATTCGCTGCATCATAGACTCTGCATCGCCATTTGGCGCTCTAAGTAGCTTCAGGAACTGCTTCGACCGCGCATCGTTGGATAGGGGCCATAGCCGTTTGCCTGAGCCTCCCGATAGTAATATTATCTTCACTTGTAGATCTCTTTAAACTCCTTATATGTCCGCTCGATACCCTCTTCAAGTGTGATCGATGGTCTCCAACCCATGTTGTATAACTTGCTGGAATCCATTAATTTACGTGGTGTGCCATCTGGTTTCGAGCTGTCCCACTCTATCTCGCCCCCATAACCCACTATCTGAGCCACCATCTGGGCAAGCTTCCTGATCGAAAGTTCCGATTGCGACCCCACATTGATATGACCATAATCGGAGTAGTTCTCCATACAAAATATCGTAGCATCGGCCATATCATCGGCGTGTAGGAATTCGCGATATGGCGCCCCCGTACCCCACAGCGTAACCCCCGTACCCCGAAGCTTCGCCTCGTGGAATTTGCGGATGAGAGCCGGCAGGACGTGCGAATTCTGCAGGTCGTAGTTATCCCCCGTACCGTAGAGGTTGGTCGGCATAACACTCACAAAATCACACCCATACTCCTTGCGATAGTAGTCACACATCTTGATCCCGGAGATCTTCGCAATTGCATACGCCTCGTTTGTCGGCTCCAATAGCCCCGTCATGAGTGCGCTCTCAGCTATGGGCTGCGGTGCCATCCTCGGATAGATACACGAGCTGCCGAGAAACATAAGTTTTTTCACACCGTTCATGTACGCGGTATGGATAACATTATTCTGGATCATCGAGTTCTCGTAGAAGAAGTGTGCTGGATAGCTCTCGTTAGCAACAATCCCACCCACTCTGGCAGCAGCTAGAAAGACATAGTCAGGTTTGTTCTGCTTGAAGAGGTCGTTGACACTCTGTTGTTGAGTTAGATCCAGCTCTTTGTGGCTGCGCAATAGGAAGTTACTGTAGCCCTTGGATTTTAGTTTGCGAAGAATAGCCGACCCGACCATCCCTCGATCCCCTGCTATATATATAAGTGCCGATCTCTCCATCTATTTTTTTGTTTAAGTTAATATCTCTGCTGGGGCATATCTACTGCAACTTCCTTGCCAATCGTTAAACTGCACACTATTATGATAAATCGGTGAGAGAGTATGTTTTTATAATAATTGAGCATGGAGCTAAGTTCAACCCGACTGATAAGGTAATTTACCGGAGGTTCTATTTTTTTAGAATCTTCGGTTTTTTTATCCTCTTACGTTAAGAAAGTTGTGCGAAAAGGTACAGAATTCACACTTATTAGCTATCTATTACTACTATTGACCCCGTTTTTACCCTAAAAATACCTAATTGTAGCTATTGTTTGGGGCGGCATATTCAGATACATTTGCAAAGTAATAATTTAAGTTATTTTAAAAATACAGATGGATGAAGAAATTTTTACTATTATCTCTATGTTTTGTCGCATTCTCAGTTAGCGCCCAATCAAAGAGTGACTACGAGGCGTTACTAGCGCGTGTCGAGTCGATGGAGTCAGCACTAGCCGAGGCGGAGACAAAGGCGGCAGAGGCGGCGGTCGAAGCTGTTCAAACAAAAAAATCAAGGTTGACACTAGGTGGTTATGGCGAGGTGACAATGAGCCGCCACTTCTATAGCGATTCGTGGAAGCGATACTCAGCACCGACAATGTATGCAGATGATGAGAGCTACGGCCGATTTGATATTCCCCACGCGGTATTCTTTGTAGGGTATAACTTCGGTAAGGGGTGGACATTCGGCTCTGAGATTGAGTTCGAACATGGTGGACTTGAGGTAGCTGTCGAGATCGAGGAGGAGGAGACAGGTGAGTATGAGACCGAGGTTGAGAATGGTGGTGAGGTTATCCTTGAGCAGTTCTGGATCAATAAAGAGTGGTCGAAGGCGTTCAACCTTAAGATGGGACACATAATAGTTCCTGTTGGTCAGACAAACAAATACCATATGCCAAACGAGTACTTCGGAGTATTCCGCCCCGAGGGAGAGTCTACAATCATGCCTTGCGCATGGCACGAGACGGGTGTTAGCTTGTGGGGTCGTGCCGGTGATTGGGACTACGAGGTGATGTTTGTCGCAGGACTCGATTCAGAGCGTTTTAATAGCCAGAATTGGATCGCAGGAAGTGCAGGAACACCATATGAGTTCAAGATCGCAAATAGCTATGCTGGAGCGTTTAGAGTGGATAATAGGAGCGTTAAGGATCTTACGATGGGGGTAAGTGGTTATGTGGGAAATAGTGCAGCCAACTCACTCAAAGCTATGTATTCGGATGATGTAAAGGGGACAGTTGCAATCTTCGCTTTTGACTTTGATTATCGCCCGGAGAACTTCATCATTCGTGGTAACTTCGACTATGGAACATTGAGTGACTCATATGAGATTACAACGGGTAATAACTCATCATCGATCTACTCGATCTCGGCTCGCCAGCCAGTTGCAAGCGCAGCGATCGTATATGGTGGTGAGGCTGGATATAATATCTTTTCGCTCTTTAACAAACTTTCAGACAAGGAGTCAAAGTTCTACGTCTTTGGACGTTACGAGTTCTACGATTCGATGTATAAGGTGGAGAAGAGTGTGACAGACAAGGGATATTGCGCAAGTACTTGCATCTCGGGAGGTATCAACTACTCGCCAATCAACGAGATTACGATCAAGGCGGAGTATATGTCACGTAGATTCAATTCACCATACAACAACGAGAACACCATAATGCTAGGTGTCACATACACAGGATTATTCAAACAATAGTTTATAAATTATTACTGGTGCGTTTAACTTTTCCCGTCATCCTGAACTTGATTCAGGATCCCGCGAAGAGTCTGAAACATTGACAGTTAGGGATCCTGAATCAAGTTCGGGATGACGGACGTTGAGTCTTTATATTTTCAAATCGAAAAATAAATACCATATCATAACTATCAGGTATTCAGCACATAACTATTATTAAACCAAAGTTAACGCACCACTAGTATTTATAAATATTAAAAACAATTAAAAACAAAAAAGATGAAAAATTTGTACAAATTTACGCTGCTTGCATTTGCTTGTTCAGCAGTAGTAGCGTTCAGCTCATGTAGTGAGGATGATGGAGTAGAGAGCACAGTAGAGTACTTCACTCCAGATGGAAGTGTGGCAGCAGCTACAGTATTGGAGGATTACGCACAAGATATTGTGATTGATCGTTATGTAGCACTTGCAGATGCTTCAAAGACAATGTACGAGGCGGTATCAGCAATCACTCTCGATGGTTCAACTCAGGAGGCGGCAGATATGGCAGCAGCGTGTGACGCATGGAAGGCTGCTCGTGTAGCTTGGGAGCGCACCGAGGCATACTTGTTCGGACCAGTAGATGCTTATGGAATTGATCCGGGTATCGACTCATGGCCATTGGCTTTGGCAGACCTTGCAGAGTCTATTATCGAATACTCTGCTGGTGAGTACACAGATTCAGATATCCAGAAGGATGGTGGTGACTTGAAGGGTTTCCACGCTATCGAGTTCATGTTGTTCAACGATGGATCTTATAAGACAAAGATCGATGAGTGGGATGCTACTTATGGTGCATCATATGGTTTTGGTGATGGTTCTCCAACATCTGAGGAGCTTAAGACTTACTTGGTAGCTATCACAAAGGAGCTTTATCGTTGTACATCGCTTCTTGTAGCGGAGTGGGACAGCACTAACTCAAACCTTGCTAAATACTCAGCTGTATACTCTGCTGGTGACGAGGAGGATGGAGCATACTACACAACATTCACAACGGCTGGAGAGTCTGGTAACTCAGATTATCCAAACCAGAGCATCGCACTTAGCACAATCATCGAGGCTGCTGCTGGTATCGCTGACGAGGTAGGTTCTGTAAAGATCGCTGACCCAATCAAATCTGGTAACGTGCTTGACGTTGAGTCATGGTTTAGCCACAACTCAGTGACTGACTTCACAAACAACATCATCGGAATCAAGGAGGCATACTATGGAAAGCAATACGCTGATAGCGCAAACTCTTCATCATCAACTTCAGGATCAGCTGCTTCTGCATCAATCAGCGCATATATCGCATCAGGAAACTCAGCTTTGGATGCTGATGTAAAGGATGCAATCGACACTGCAATTGATGCTGTTGCTGCTATGCCAGCTCCATTTAGAGATAACCTAGAGTGGGATGCTGAGAATACAGCTGCTGCTGAGGCTTGCGCTGCATTGCTAGAGGCATTGGAGACTGCACAGGGTGCAATCAACGATGGTTACTACACAAAATAATATACCAGAATAATGAGAGTATTTAACAAAGTAAATCTCTCCCTATTGACTCTCGCTACATGCCTTTTTGCGGCGTGTAGCGATGATTCGTTAGGGTCAGAGACTGAGTTCGATGAGTCAAATCCAATGGGATACTCAGATGATTACTTCACGGGAGGTAAGTTAGGAACAACAACTATCAATGGCGTATTCTGCTTCGAGCAACCAACATCGGTCGTATCGAGCATGGGGCTAAGCACCGATTTCTTGCATGGCGAGGCGCTATTCGAGGATTACTTCTCGTCGGAGAAGAACGAAGGATTCCCGATGGCTGGTCGTGGACCACTCTATATCCGTCAGGCTTGTATCGATTGCCACCCGGGTTATGGTCACGGTAAGCGTTTGGGAAACTATGGAAATGATGTTACATTCGACACCTCGGACAATGGTAATGGATACCTCTTGGTAGTCTATAATAGCGGTGCGGATGGTAGCTTCGGAGATGCTTTGGAGGCTATTACAGATGGACGTATCACAGGGCCAACATGGACAGATGCAACCTCGGACAACGCCTATGTTGCGGAGCTTACGGGTATGCCACAGA
>JBCQTX010000101.1:0-2459 GCA_047174605.1 Rikenellaceae bacterium
ATCTCTGAAAAAGAGAGACAACCCGTCTATAATTACATTCGCAAACTACAGGTGTTCGGCTACGGAGCATCATAACCAAATCTAGGTGACTCAGCATGTTAGGCATAAAGCTCAGGAAGATGTAATCGCATCAAAACAGAACAAAATTGGTAGCAAACCGCTGAATATTTATCAGAAGAGAGTATATAAACAGGCAGATCCCGCTCCATACACTAAGTGGCGTGGATCGCCCGAAACCCCATCATAATATTTGATATCGAATATATACAAAACCTCCCCATATATCACTAATGCGTGACATATGGGGAGATCTTTATCTTACCCGGATTACAACATCTTATCCGGATTACAACGCTCCATATCCTGCTGAGATGATATCAGCACGTGTTGTCGAAGCATCAAGACCTGTCTCTGACATATCTGGGGTTGCGATATATAATACCTCCTCTGTTAGGCTCATTTCATTATAATAGATAGCACTTGTTCCGCTATTGCCAATAATTACAGCCTTTCCAGAGAGTGTCATCAAATTATCAGTATCACCCTCTTCAGCTGCTCCCTCTCCTACTAAATCGGCACTAAGAACCAACATATGATCGCGTGAAGCAATTGTAGATAGCGATGTGTTATATGGGAAATTATCTCTCGCATAGCTTGATGAAGCTGTTGGATTTACAAATATTCTACAACCTGAAAGAGCATAATATCTCGACAACTCTGGATATGCATAGCTATCCATACATATACTAACGCCCATTCCACCCCAAGGAGTTTCAACGATAAGTGGAGTTGTTCCCCATGAACACCAAGCGCCCTCTACTGGATGAATTTTTTGATAACTGTATGTCTTCTGATCATCAGGACTAGCTACAAATGCTGAGTTATATGGGTGGGTGTCGTCATCTGGGTTAACCTCCGAAGTTCCATATATTACATACATATCTAGCTCTATGGCTTTAGCCAAGATCTTCTCTGCATACTCCCCCGTTACACTCTCGGCATTATCGATCATTGATTGCCAGATATAATCATACTCTTCGGTATAAGCATAGTCAGCCAACACAAGCTCTGGGAAAGCTATAATATTAACACCTTGAAATGCAGCACTCTCCATATACGCCTCCATAACTGCGAAGTTTGCAGCTTTGTCAGCCCACACAGGATTCATGTTAACCACCGCAACAGTAGGATCTGTTGTCGCTGTTGGCTCCGATACTGTAGCAAAATTAGCATACCACTGAGAGTATAGATCTGGCTGGAATATATCCAGTTGCGTCAGAGCGCTCCAACCCTCGTGTGGTACTCTTGATAGATCAGCCTCGCAGTAGACAATCTCGCTGCTACTCTCACCTATTGACCCTGCGTAATATGCCAGATAGTTGTATTTATCACCCGAATCTACCTCTGGATAAGTTGCCGATGGGCCCAATATAAGTGAGCTTCCAATAAATTCAATATCACCATCACTACTATCGCCACTTAGGTTCGAGTATGCTACAAATACCCCAGCAAAGAAGAGGTTATTCTCAGCGTTGATACGATAATAATCTTCAGTTGTTGGTGCATAGTACTCAACATTATATTCATCATAGATGGCAGTTGCAGGAATTGATGTTACATAATCATCTACAGCAATTGAAGTAGAATTAAGCACCATAACGCAATCTTGCCCCGAATATACACGTACCATCTCAGGCATATCAAAGATCTCCGTACCAACACTCAATCCCATATCGCCCCACTGTGTTGTGATGGTCTTGAGTGATGAACCCTCTACGCTCCACGACATATCAGTCGAGATCGCTTGGTAGCTCTCCACATCGCCCGATGGAGTACATACAAATAGTGAGTTGTAGGCTTTCGTTGCATCGTCCGAGCTCTCAGGAGCACCATATGCGATATACATATTATACTCATCTGCCATAGCAGCAAATGTCGCTGCACTCTCGCCATCTACGCTCTCCGCCATTGTCACCATCTCGCTGCTCTCGTCGCTATATCCCGTTAGCGCCAACTCTGGGAATAGGATAATATCCACGCCATTTGTTTTGGCCTCCTCGACATACTCAATCATACTCGCTATGTTGGCCTCTTTATCACCCCACACAGCTGTGAAATTCACCGTCGCAACCACCGGATTTTCGTTTGCTGATAGATCAGTATCCACCACAACATCCTCCACCACATCATCATCGATGTCGACATCGCTGTCAACACCATCCTCACTACACGACACCGCCGCAAAGGCTAGCATCACGATCCACGCTCTCTTCCAAAACTCTACATTCACTCTCATAGCATTTAATTAATTAATATTATGCGGGGAAAATCTCCTCCACATTGCTGAATTCAACCTGCAAATGCAACTGAATTCATAGTTAATATTTGTTTGAATTTTTCATTTGGCGTGAGGTATCCGAGCCTTTTACGAGGTCGATTATTTAGCTTGTTTTCAATCC
>JBCQTX010000013.1:0-50467 GCA_047174605.1 Rikenellaceae bacterium
CCGTCATCCCGCACTTGATGCGGGATGACGGGAAGGGTGTGACGTGCGGAATAACAAGTGTAGGAATGCAGAATGACGGCGAGCGATATGTAGGTACAGGTGGCGCGTAAGTTAAAATGAGATAAATAAAAAAGAGCTTATTATTTTTTCGTGCAATTACCCCACGCATTTGAACCCGAAAGTTGCAAATCCCCAATATTTTCGTTATCTTTGCGCGCAATACTATATGTATGGATTTATAATTAAAACCCACTATAACTATGTCGTTTATTGATGAGAGAGTCCAAGTCGAAGGACTCACGTTTGATGATGTATTGCTCGTGCCAGCTTACTCAGAGGTATTGCCTCGCGATGTGAGCGTTAAGACCCGTTTCACACGCAACATCACCCTCAATTTGCCAGTCGTATCTGCAGCTATGGATACTGTGACTGAGGCGCCACTCGCAATCGCTCTTGCGCGAGAGGGGGGAATCGGCGTGATCCACAAAAATATGTCGATCGAACAGCAGGCTGCTCAGGTGAAAAAGGTGAAGCGCGCAGAGAATGGCATGATCGATGATCCGGTCACTATCACAAAGGATAAGACAGTGGGTGATGCCCTCGAGATGATGGCGAACTATAAGATCGGAGGTATCCCTGTGGTGGATGGCGAGAACACATTGATCGGAATTGTGACAAATCGCGACCTTCGTTTCCAGAGAGATATGAGCCGTTTGATCGATGATATCATGACTAAGGAGAATCTGATCACTACGCACCATGCAGGATTGGAGGATGCGGCAGATATATTGTTGAAAAATAAGATCGAGAAGCTCCCAGTTGTAGATAGCGAGATGAAGCTGTTGGGGCTTATCACATATAAAGATATCACCAAGGTGAAGGACAACCCAAATGCTTGTAAGGATAGCAAGGGTCGTCTGCGTGTGGCTGCAGGAATTGGAGTTACGGCCGACACGATGGATCGTGTGGAGGCGTTGGTGAATGCTGGTGTGGATGCTGTTGTGTTGGACTCGGCACACGGACACTCGGCAAATATCACGAAGATGTTGATTAGAATCAAGGAGAGATACCCATCGTTGGATGTTGTGGTAGGTAATATCGCAACGGGCGAGGCTGCTAAATTCTTGGTCGATGCAGGTGCGGATGCTGTGAAGGTTGGTATCGGACCGGGATCGATCTGTACTACACGTATCGTAGCAGGCGTTGGAGTGCCTCAGCTAACGGCAATCTTCGATGTGGCGAACGCTATCAAGGGGACAGGCGTTCCGGTAATTGCAGATGGAGGACTTCGCTACTCGGGAGATATCGTGAAGGCGTTGGCTGCCGGAGGAGATTGCGTGATGGTGGGATCTATGTTTGCAGGAGTGGAGGAGTCTCCGGGCGAGACTATCATCTATAACGGACGTAAGTTCAAGTCATATCGCGGAATGGGCTCTATTGAGGCTATGAATAATGGTTCTAAGGATCGATATTTCCAAGATAATGAGACTAGCACAACAAAGTTTGTTCCGGAGGGAATCGTGGCTCGTGTACCGTTTAAGGGTACTTTGGCGGAGTCTGCATATCAGTTAGTTGGAGGATTGAAGTCGGGAATGGGCTATTGTGGTGCTGCTACTATTGCGGCTCTTCAGCAGGCTAAGTTCATTAGAATCACCGCTTCGGGCATGAATGAGTCGCATCCGCATGATGTGGCGATTACGCAGGAGGCGCCTAACTATTCACGACAGTAAAAGCTAAGATAAAAGTTGCCTTGCACGCCATTTTTGGCACTTCCATGCGCTTTTTAATGCTCACGTACATTTAGTACGCTCCGCTTAAAAATGCTCGCGAAGCCCCAAAACTGACGCACAAATCAACTTTTATGCGGCAGTTGCTGAATGTAACGATAGAACTGCCTCCGGCGGGCGGGGATGGCACCCCCGCTGGTGCAATTACAAAAGAAAACAATAGACACATGGAAAAAATATTAATTCTAGACTTCGGATCACAATACACGCAGCTCATAGCACGCAGAGTGCGCGAGCTAAATGTATATTGCGAGATCCACCCCTTCAACCATATGCCCGATAACATCGAGCAATTTAAGGGTGTGATTTTGTCGGGCAGCCCATACTCGGTGCGCGATGAGGTTGCTCCACGCCCCGACCTAAGCCAGATCAAGGGTAAGATGCCATTGCTCGGTGTCTGCTATGGCGCGCAATACCTATCGCACTTCTATGGTGGCGAGGTGATGCCAGCACCTAGTAGAGAGTATGGTCGCGCGATGTTGACGATTGGCGAGAAGGAGAATCCACTGTTGAAGGATCTTCCTGCAACAACTCAGGTGTGGATGTCACACGGAGATACAATCGTCTCTATACCAGAGAATTACAAGATCATCGCAAGCACAGAGCAGGTGAAGGTCGCAGCATATGCAGTGGAGGGTGAGCCAACATGGGCGATCCAATTCCACCCGGAGGTCTACCACTCAACAGATGGAATGCAGCTGTTGAAGAACTTCGTTGTGGGGATCTGCGGATGCGATCAGAGCTGGACTTCGGAGTGTTTCGTGGAGTCTACAGTTGCGGAGTTAAAGGAGAAATTGGGTGATGACAAGGTGGTCCTTGGACTATCGGGCGGTGTTGATTCAACGGTCGCTGCGGTGTTGCTTCATAAGGCTATCGGCAAGAACCTATATTGCATCTTCGTAAATCCGGGAGTTCTTCGCAAGGGGGAGTTCAACGAGGTTTTGGAGTCATATAAAGGTATGGGGCTCAATGTTCGTGGAGTCGATGCTGAGGATAAGTTCTTAACTGACCTTGAGGGAGTTAGCGACCCAGAGACAAAGCGTAAGATCATCGGTCGTGACTTCGTGGAGGTATTCAACGAGGCGGCGCATGAGATTGAGGATGTGAAGTGGTTAGCGCAGGGTACGATCTACCCAGATGTCATCGAGTCATGCTCGGTGAATGGCCCTTCGGCAACTATCAAATCGCACCATAATGTGGGCGGACTTCCAGAGGAGATGAATCTGAAAATCGTTGAGCCACTGCGACTTTTGTTCAAGGATGAGGTTCGTCGCGTAGGTTTGTCGATGGGTATCTCGAAGGCTCTTATTGGACGTCATCCGTTCCCGGGTCCGGGTCTAGCGATTCGTATTTTGGGTGAGATCACGAAGGAGAAGGTTCGTATTTTGCAGGATGTAGATAAGATTTTTATCGATTCGTTGAAGGAGTCAGGATTATATGACGATGTATGGCAGGCAGGAGTTATGTTGCTGCCAGTCAAGAGTGTAGGTGTGATGGGTGATGAGCGTACGTATGAGAGTTGCGTTGCGTTGCGCGCGGTGCAGTCTACGGATGGAATGACCGCTGACTGGGTGCATTTGCCATATGAATTCTTGGCGAATGTCTCGAATGAGATCATTAATAAGGTGCGTGGCGTGAACCGCGTCGTCTATGATATATCGTCGAAGCCGCCGGCAACAATCGAGTGGGAATAGTTTGAGCGCGCTTTGCACGCCATTTTGGCACTTTCTCATTGCACCAGCGGGGGGGGGCAATCCCCGCCCGCCGGAGGCAGTTCAGAAGTTACATTCGCTCTCTCTGCTAAAAGGCGATTTTCAATAAAAATCGCCCAGAGAGCGCAACATACTTCAAATAATATGATCACAAAAGAGGATCTAAAACTCCTAAAAACGGAACAGATCATAGATCAAATAGAGAAGAATATCGAGCGCAAACACACAGATGTTGCGCTCGATAAATCTTTGTGCCATAGCGCATTAGTAGCGACACAGGTGAAGTACCTCCAACGAGCAAAGTCCAAACTACCCCACTACTTCAACTCACGCTGCATAATCCCATCGCGCGCCTTCGAGCAATCATCGAGCGAAGCTACAGCAGCTGCGAAACCGATCAGCGGAGAGTCAGCATTGGAGCTCACGTGCGGATTGGGCGTGGATGCCGTAGCTCTATCGAAGAACTTCAAGAGGGTGGTTACACTGGAGCGTGATGAGATACTCGCGGAGGTGGCACGAGAGAATTTCAAACGGTTGGGAATCAACAATATAGAGGTGATATCTACCTCGGCTGAGGAGTATCTCGAAGCGTGCAAGGAGCATTTCGATTGGATCTATGTCGACCCTGATCGCAGAGGTGAAGATGGGAAAAAGAGGGTGCTCTTGGAAGATTGCTCACCAAATATCCTTGCATTATCCGCTGATATAGAGCGAGTTGCAAATAATTTGGCAGTTAAATGCTCACCAATCTTCGATGTGGATGAGGCATTTCGACTCTACCCCGGATCGAAGGTCGAGGTGGTCTCGGTGGGTGACGAATGCAAGGAGGTGAACATATATATAGGTACGGGAAGCGAGAATCGAGAGATGATCGGGGCGCGAGCTATCGGCAAGGGAGAGGTGTGGGTCGAGCGAGATGCACTACCCTACCCCACTACCCTACAACTAACTGATAATGAAAGATATAGCCATCTTGTTATTCCAGATGTAGCGCTCCAAAAATCGCGTCTTGCAAAGTCCATTTTGTGCGAAATATGCCTGATAGAGAGCGACAACGGATATGGTTTTGCGACTGAAAAAAGCATCGAGCAGCGAGATGAAACGCGCCATCTGGGACGTGTGGAGCGGATTGAGTGGATGGGTGAATACGAGCCGAAAAAGGTACGTAAAGAGCTGGCACAAAGGGGGATAAAGAGGGCTGAGATCCTAAAAAAAGAGTGCCCATACTCGGTGAGTCAAATCACGAAACAGCTAAAAATTTCTGAGGGAGGACAACAAAAAATTGCAGTCACAAAGTTGAAAAATCGACTAATTATTCTTATCTTGTCAACGTGAGAGTTGTGATCATAGGAAACGGAAGTGTGGCTGAGGCGTTGGCAATTGCAATTGCTGATACGGATTGTAACACTCTCCAGATTGCTCAAATTTATGGACGCAACATACATAGAATCAAAGAGTTAGCAAAATTAGTAGGGTGTTCAAATATCGGAACGAGACCCGAGGATTTGGCCAAAGCAGAGCTCTATATTTTGGCGGTAAACGACAGCTCGATCAGTGAATTAGCTACGCAGTTACCCTTTGCCGAAGGGTCGATCGTGGCGCATACGGCAGGCAGCGTGCCACTCGATGCACTCCCGAAAAGAGAGACGTTGAACCGGGCGGTGATCTACCCTATGCAGACATTTTCGAAGGGCAGGAAGGTCAATTTCAAAGATGTTCCACTATTTATTGAGACAGATAATGCGGATAGTTTCGCGATAGTGAAATATGCGGCTAAATCACTGAGCAACAACGTGATAAAGACATCATCAGAGAGGCGCAAGACGCTCCATTTGGGCGCTGTTTTCGCTTGCAATTTTGTGAATGCAATGCTCGGTGCATCGGCCGATATCTTGTCCAAAAACGAACTTCCACTAGCGCTCTATGAGCCGCTGATAAACGAGACCCTCGTGAAGGCGATGCAGCCCGGGAAACACCCGAAGCAGATGCAGTCGGGACCTGCTGTGAGGGGCGATAGGGGGACGATTGAGAGACATTTAGAGCTGCTCAAAGATTCACCAGAACTAATCGAAGTCTATAAAACTATAAGCACATACATATGGGAAACTTCAAAGAAGATATAGCGCTCTGCGAGGCGTTGATTTTGGACGTTGATGGCGTCTTTACGGATGGCGGAATCACCCCGACAAGGGATGGAGATTTCATCAGAACATACAACGCAAAGGATGGTTACGCGGTGGCATATGCGATCAAAATGGGATATAAGATCTGCGTTATTTCGGGTGGTCGAGGCGAGAATTTACGCTATAGGATGGAGATGTTGGGGGTGAAAGATATCTATATTGATTGCATGGATAAGATGGGTGCTATGCGCGAGATATTTAAGAAGTATGACCTTGATCCTCAAAATGTTATCTATATGGGTGATGACATTCCGGACTTGGAGTGTATGCGCTTGGTTGGTATGCCGATCGCACCGAATGATGCCGCGATGGAGGTTGTGGAGGCAGCTCGATATGTTAGTGAATATAAAGGTGGCAAGGGGTGCGTTCGCGATGTTATTGAGCAGTGGTTGCGCTCGCATGATAAGTGGGCCGTGCACTCGTATGGGGTTACGGGAGGTGACATACCGTCACGCTAATTGCATTAATATTAATTGCACCAGCGGGGGTGCAATCCCCGCCCGCCGGAGGCAGTTGATCACGTTACGGTCGCTCTCTCTGAAAAAAGACGATTTTCAGAAAAAAATCGTCCAGAGAGCGCTTTGAGTCATCAGTTTTACCCGAGATTTCTTCGAAATTCGGGGGATCCCGCATCAAGTGCGGGATGACGAGTGTGGAGGTGCAGGATGACGGGTGTGGTGGTGTGGAGGTGAAGGATGCGTGTGTGCGAGAGCGCAAGAGAAGAAGAAAATATAAAAAAGAGTTGATTCACCTATTAATAATGGGGGAATCGGCTCTTTTTTCATTTTTATTCATTAACTTAGCGACAAATTTCTTATGATGGAGAGCTACACTAGCGACTACCACACACCAGTGCTGTGGAGAGAGTCGGTCGAACTACTAAATATTGCTGAGAATGGCGGTGTCTACTGCGACCTAACATTTGGTGGCGGAGGACATACACGCCTAATATTGAGCCACTTAGCAGTCGATGGAGAGCTCTACTCATTCGATCAGGATTTGGACACAAAGGCGAATATTCCCGACGACAAACGCTTCAACTATGTGGAGAGTAACTTCCGTTTTTTGAGGGGTGCGCTGCGCCTTCGCGGTGTGGAGAGTGTCGATGGAATCTTGGCAGATCTGGGTGTTTCGTCGCACCACTTCGATGCTAAGGAGCGCGGATTCTCATTTCGTGGGAAAGCACCTCTCGACATGAGGATGAATCAACGAGGAAAGATCACGGCGGCGGATGTGGTGAACAAATATTCAAACGAGGAGTTAACGCGCGTTTTGGGCGAGTGGGGCGAGGTGCAGACACCTTGGAAGGTTGCAAATTGCATCTGTAGAGCTCGCGAAAATGCCCCACTGCAAACTACGGCAGATCTGGTTGCAGCAATAGCTCCATGCACACCGAAAGCTGCTGAGTCTAAGTTCCTTACGAAGGTTTTTCAGGGGCTGAGGATCGAGGTTAATGGCGAGATGGAGGCGCTGAAAATGGCGTTGGAGCAGAGCCTTAAGGTGCTGCGTCCGGGGGGAAGATTAGTGGTGATATCATACCATTCGTTGGAGGATCGTCTGGTGAAAAACTTCTTTAAAAGCGGAAATTTCGAGGGAGAGATAGAGCGTGATTTCTATGGCAGATCATCGACCCCTTGGGAGGTGGTAACTCGCAAAGCGGTAGCCCCATCCAAAGAGGAGGAGGCGCAAAATCCTCGTTCGCGAAGCGCCAAGATGAGAGCAGCAATAAAGCTATAACAGACTATGGATCAGGAAGATGAAAATATCCTAGAGGATGCACCCCTCACAATCCAACCCACACCCGAGGAGATTGAGGCGGCAGAGCAAGATGAGCTATTGGCTCGTCGGATTCGTCGTGAGGTGAGGCGAATAGAGAGTGGAGAGGCGGACGAAGATATAGCGCAAGAGGTTGCGGAGGAGCAGGCCAGAAAAGAGGAGGAGGAGCAAGAGGCCGAGCGCGAGCGACAGGAGCAACACCACCGTGCGAATAACCTCTTTTGGCTGCTGCTATCGGGAAATATTTTGCAGAAGGAGTCGGTATCGAAATACTATAGCCAATTGGTCGCAATTGCGGTGTTATTCTTCATCAGTATCTTTGTGATGTTTTGGTCTTTGCACCTCGATATGCGTTATAGTCAGGAACTTAGAAATGTTCAGCTGCTTCGCGAACGGAGCGCACGACTTCAAGAGCTTCGTTACTCGCGATGCTCACATAGCGCGATCTCGGCGGAGTTAAAACGTCGTGGCTTGGAGCTGCAGGATGCTACCCATCCGGCAGTGGTGATTGAGAGCAAAGGGGGATGGTTTGGACGATAAAAAATTATAAAATAGAATGGCTAAAAAGTCGAAGATAAAGCACGATATCCTTACGCGAGTGCGATTCCTATACCTCCTGTTCATGGTGGTGGGTATCGCTATGGTGCTGCGTATCTTCTACATACAGCTCATCTCGGAGGAGGTCTCGATCAATGCGGAGAAGATTCATGGACGTATCTTTTCGCATCAGAGTGTGAGGGCACACCGAGGATCGATACTATCACGAAGTGGCGAGCCATTTGCCACCTCGATCCTTAGATATCAGGTGGAGATGGATTTCGGAAGCGAGGGATTCGACTCGTTAAAGACCTTCCATCGCCAATCGGACTCACTCTCGAAGTTGCTATCGGCATACTTCAAGGATCGGAGCGTGGCGCAATATCAGAAGCTGTTCCGCGATTCGAGGACGAAGAATTATCAGCTAATATATAAGAAAGATACCCTTGTGAGGCGCTCAGAGGGGTGGTTTGACACCTTTCTGGATATGCTTCACGGCGAAAAAATGAAAAATGTGAAGCTCTACGATACGATCCGCATCCATAGGCCGGTGAAGCTCTTCCCGCGCGAGATTGACTACTCGGAGTGGCAGATACTACGCGAATATCCGATTCTGAATTGGAATATGGGAATGACCTACAACCTAGTGGATCGAGATGAGAGAATCTATGCACAGGGGGATATGGCAAACCGCACGATCGGAAAGATTATGGAGGATCGCGGTAAGGATTACGGAATCGAGGAGATCTATAACGATGTGCTGAGTGGCCAAGATGGTCAGGTGCTGCGACAGCGAATAGCACGCGGATTCTATGGTCGCGTGGTGGGAGGCGAGAGCCGTGAGGCGGTGGATGGAATGGATGTAGTGACTACGTTAGATGTTGAGCTTCAGGATATTGCGACACGTGCACTTCGCGAACATCTCACCGTGCAGAACGCAATTTGGGGAACGGCGATCGTGATGGAGGTCGAGACAGGCGAGATATTGGCGCTAGCAAATCTGGATCAGATGAGCGACGGATCGTTCAAGGAGTGGCGAAATCGAGCCATTGGAGCGCGTGCCGAACCGGGGTCTACATTCAAACTCGCCTCGGCGATGGCGCTGTTGGAGGTGGGGCATATGCCAACCTCGCAGATCTATAACTCGGAGGATGGACGACGTGTGAAGGTGGGTAAGACATCTGTTCAGGATTCACATAGCGGATACTCAGAGGTCGATCTGAGAACGGCATTCGCGCAATCACTCAACGTCTACTTTACACGTGCGGTCTACAATACATTTAAGGATGATCCGATGGTCTACTCCAACTTCTTGCGCCATCTTCAACTCGACAAAACCGTTGGGCTCGATGCCTTTGGTGAACCGCAGCCGTTGTTGCCTGTTCAGGGTGATAAGGCGGGGTGGTACCCACATATAACATTGGTAAATCAAGGGTATGGCTATGGGGTCGAAATCACCCCTATGCGAACGCTAACACTCTATAACTCAGTGGCTAACAACGGTAAGATGGTAGCCCCAAAGCTAGTCAAGGAGATCCGCAAAGATGGCAAGGTGGTGGAGCGATTTGGCACTGAGGTATTAGTGGATAATGTCTGTTCGAAAAGCACGTTGGATACTTTGCAGAGCTTCCTTCGCGAGGTGTGTGTGACGGGTACGGGAAAGGGATATCTGGGTAAATTCGAGGGGTTCAACGTCTCGGCTAAGACCGGCACGGCGCAATATGCGCAGGATGGATATAGCCACCGCGATGGATATTATTTGGCGAGTATGGTGGGGTATATGCCAACGGAAAAGCCCAAGTATAGTGTGATGACGATGATCCACACCCGTCGCGGACGAGGAAATACGATCTATGGAGCGGGACTCGCTGGTCCGGTGATGCAGAAGATCATGCAGCGACTCTACAACATAGAGCACGATTGGCACACGAGGCTCGACACGATTCCCGAAAATAGCTACCCAACACAGATCAAGGGGGGGAAGATATCATCAATCCAGAAGGTAGCATCGACACTCACGCCGCACCACACGAAGGGCGACAGCGGCGATGGATGGGGTACTACGGAGTTCAACAAGGATACGAACGCGATAACAATCACCGAGAAGGAGTTGGTCGATGGATCGATGCCAAACGTCTATGGAATGGGGCTTCGCGATGCACTCTTCTTGCTGGAGAGCAGGGGATTAAGGGTGACCTTTAAGGGTACGGGCAAGGTTTATAGCCAGAGTATCAAGACTGGATCAAAGATAAATCGGGGTAACGCGGTGACGATACAATTGAAGTAAGATGAAATTAGAGAGATTAATTGAGGGATGTAAAACCCTAAGCTATAATAGTTTAGATATTGACGTGAGATCACTCACCTTCGATTCACGTGCCGTCGAGCAGGGGAGCTGCTTCTTTGCAATTGTGGGCAGCGTGAGCGATGGGCACAACTACATTGAGCAGGCGATCGATCGCGGTGCAAAGGTAGTTGTTTGCGAGAGAATGGTGGGGGAGACCCATGAGGGTGTCAGCTATGTTGTGGTGGAGGATGCTAACAAAGCGATGGGGGAGATGGCGTGCCGTTTTTATGGTGATCCGAGCCGCGAACTCAAGCTCGTCGGTGTGACGGGAACAAATGGCAAGACCACGACAGCCACGATGCTAGCGGATCTATTCGAGGAGTTGGGATATGCTACGGGGTTAATCTCGACAGTAACATATAGAATTGATGGTGAGGAGTTTAACTCCACACATACCACGCCCGATGCCATTCGTCTCAACTCGATGTTGCGCGAGATGGTCGATCGAGGTTGCGAATATTGCTTTATGGAGGTGTCGTCGCACGCGGTTGTGCAGAACCGAATTGGGGGATTGGAGTTCGCAGGAGGACTCTTTTCGAATTTGACGCATGATCATCTCGACTATCACGGCACCTTTGCGGAGTATATCAAGGCGAAGAAGCTATTCTTCGATGGATTGCCAAAATCGGCCTTTGCGCTGGTGAATGTGGATGATCGAAATGGCGAGGTGATGGTTCAAAATTGCCGTGCGCAGGTGGCGAGATACTCGTTGCGGTCGGTTGCAGATTTTCGAGCTAAGGTAATTGAGATGCACCTCGATGGAATGTTGATGCAGCTATGTGGAGAGGAGATATGGGTTCAGATTTTGGGGCGATTTAACGCCTATAACATCTTGGCGGTCTATAGTACGGCTATACTACTTGGGGCTAAAAAAACCGATGTATTGGTCGCTTTGAGCCGTTTGAAGGCTGTAAACGGGCGATTTGAGCACTTCGCGGCCGAGGGGGGAAGGACAATTATTATCGACTATGCCCACACGCCAGATGCACTGAAAAATGTCTTGACGACGATCAACGAGATACGTCAGGGTGGGCAAAATCTCACCACCGTATGTGGCTGCGGAGGCGATCGAGATAGCACGAAACGGGCTGAGATGGCACGAATTGCCTATGAAAATTCAACGATGGCGATCTTCACCTCGGACAATCCGCGACACGAAAATCCGGAGGAGATACTTCGCCAGATGATCGAAGGGGTTCAGGGGATGAAGCGGTGGATCAAGATCACAGATCGTGCAGAGGCGATACGCACGGCGGTGATGATGTCGAAAGAGGGCGAGATAATTTTGATCGCAGGAAAGGGGCACGAAACCTACCAAATCATTGGAGATGAGCGAGTTCACTTCGATGATCGAGAGGTGGCAGGCGAGGCGATTGCGCAATATTTAGGGCAGTAAAAAGAGAATTAAAGACGAAAAAAAGATAAAAAAAGAGAATGTTATACCACTTATCAAAACTCCTGCAGCAGGCGGGAATCGACCTCCCGGGAGGCGGAATGTTTAACTATCTGTCGTTTCGCGCGACGATGTCGATCATCGTGGCACTTATCATAACGATTATCTTTGGCGAGCGGATCATCCGCTTGATGCAACGATTACAGATTGGCGAGGAGATACGCGATTTGGGGCTACAGGGGCAGCTCGAAAAAAAGGGTACTCCGACAATGGGAGGGCTAATGATCTTGATGGCGATCATCGTGCCGACACTGCTCTTTGGGTCGCTGGACAACATATATGTCCTGCTGCTGTTAGGTTCGACCGTGTGGTTGGGACTCATTGGATTTGCCGATGATTACATCAAGGTGTTCCTCAAAAATAAGGATGGTTTGAAGGGGCGATTCAAGATTGTAGGGCAAGTGGGGCTAGGACTTATAGTTGGTATCACATTGTGGTTTTCGCCACAAATCGTTGTGCGTGAAAAGGTTACACAGCCAGTTGAGACAATATATCTCAATGAAGATGGGACTACAGAGGAGGTGACACAGATGCGTGTGGTGCTGAACTCAGAGGATCAAAAGAGCGCAAAGACGACCATTCCATTCATCAAAAACAATGAGTTAGATTATGGATTTTTCACTCACTACAACGACCTGCTGACGCTATTTATCTATATCGTGGTCTCGATCTTCGTGGTTACAGCGGTCTCGAATGGAGCAAATTTGACCGATGGATTGGATGGTTTGGTGACGGGTGTCTCGGCGCCTATTGTTGCGGTGTTGGGAGTGTTGGCATATCTCTCAGGACACATTGTATATGCTGATTATCTGGATATTATGTACATCCCGGGGAGCGGTGAGATGTTAGTTTTTGCCGCTGCATTCCTTGGCGCATTGATCGGATTTTTGTGGTTTAACTCCTTCCCGGCTCAGATATTTATGGGCGACACGGGATCACTGGCGATTGGCGGTATCATCGCGGTCTTTGCGCTCTGTATTCGCAAGGAGCTGCTGCTGCCGCTTTTGTGTGGAATATTTTTGATTGAGAGCCTATCGGTGATGATTCAGGTAGGGTACTTTAAATATACGAAGAAAAAGTTGGGCGAGGGTCAGAGGTTCTTCCGAATGGCGCCGATCCACCATCACTTCCAGAAGGGGGGATATTTCGAGACGAAGATTGTGATTCGTTTCTGCATTATCTCGATATTATTGGCAGCGATGACTATAGCAACACTGAAGATCAGATAGTTATGAAAAAATTGGTAGTTCTAGGCGGAGGTATCTCGGGGTATGGCTCTGCGATCTTGGCGAAGAAAATGGGGTATGAGTTGCTGCTCTCGGACAAGGGGATGTTAGCACCAAAATATGTTGAGATACTCAATAAATATGGTGTGGAATTTGAGCAGGGTGGCCACTCTGTGGAGCGAATTATGGAGGCTCATGAGGTGGTTAAATCTCCGGGGATTCCCGACAAGGTGGAGATAATCATGCAGCTCAAGGAGCGCGGAATTCCAGTGATCTCGGAGATCGAATTTGCCGGTCGATATTTGGATGGTGCACGGACAATTTGCATCACGGGATCGAATGGAAAGACCACCACTACATCATTGATTTACAAGATATTATGCGATGCAGGGGTGAGTGTTTCGCTGGGTGGTAACATCGGTGAGAGCTTCGCATTTTCGGTGGCGGAGTCGCGTGCTGATTGGTATGTTTTGGAGATTAGTTCGTTCCAACTTGATGGGATGTTTGAGTTCAAAGCAGATGTCGCGGTGTTGATGAATATCACACCCGACCATTTGGATCGCTACGACTATAAATTTGAGAACTATGCAGCATCGAAAATGCGAGTTGCACAGAACCAAACACCAACCGATAGCTTTATCTATTCGGCTGATGATGAGGAAATTATCTCGATGATGGATAGGGTAGGGGCGACACAACTGCCATTCTCAAAGGGCGATATCACAGCTGATGGATTGATCAAGATCGAAGCAGCAGGGAAGTCACTCATGATAGATGCTAACAAGATGCAGATCAAGGGGTTACACAACTGCTACAATGCAATGGCGGCTGCAAAAGCGGCTATGGCGGCAGGGGTCGACGAAGAGCAAATCCTAAAATCGATATATGAATTTAACCCTGTGGAGCACCGTTTGGAGCCAGCAGGCGCGATCGATGGGGTGGAGTATATCAACGATTCGAAGGCTACGAATGTCGACTCGGTGTGGTATGCGCTGGATTCTATGACCCGTCCGACAGTGTGGATTGCCGGGGGTACTGATAAAGGAAACGACTACGCACCAATCGTGGAACTAGCTAGAAATAAGGTACATACATTGATTTGCATGGGGCTTGACAACGCAGCTTTGGAGCACGCATTTGGCCCGATTGTGCCGAAAGTTATCTCAACCTCTTCGTTGGAAGAGGCGATGGTGGCAGCTCGCACAGCGGCTCACGAGGGGGACACTGTGTTGCTCTCACCAGCGTGCGCATCGTTTGACCTATTTAAGAATTATGAGGATCGTGGCCGACAATTCAAGGGGTGGGTTGCAAAAAATATGGAGTGATGAAAAGAGGTGTAATATTCTCAGGATCAATACTTTCACTGGCCGTAGGGTGCGTGCCAAGCGAGGGGGTAGTGGAGCAACTGCAACCAAATATAATATTGGTTGTGGCGGATGATCATGGCATGGATGCACTCGGATGCTATGGAAATGATCTGATTCAAACTCCGAATTTAGATGCATTGGCGAGCGATGGAGTTCGTCTAACACACGCATTTTGCACTAGCGCCAGCTCTGCAGCGAGCCGATCTGTGCTGCTTACGGGGCAGTATGGTCACGCGATTGGGGCTTATGGCCATGTCCACGATTACCACCACTTCAGCACTTTTGAAGATGTGAAATCACTTCCGGTACTGCTCGCCGAAGGGGGGTATACAACGGCACGAATTGGCAAATACCATGTCGCGCCAGAGAGTGTCTACCACTTCGATAAGACGTTTGATGCAGACCCTCGAAACACGGTTGAGATGGCTGAGGTAAGCTCCGAAATCTTCGATTCAAAGGAGCCGTTCTTCCTCTATTTCTGTACGGATGACCCCCATCGTGGCGACCCATTTAAGCCCGAAAGTTGGGAGATGCCGAACCGTTTTGGCAATAAAGATGAGGGATACGAAGGGGTTAAAACCATTAAATATATACCCGATCAGGTATATGTACCACGATTTTTACCCGACACGCAGCAGACACGCGAAGAGATAGCGGAGTACTACGAATCGATATCGAGAATCGATCAGGGGTTCGGCCGTTTGATGGATAAGTTGGAGGCTTCGGGCAAGCGCGACAACACGATTGTGATCTATATTTCGGACAATGGAATGGCCTTTCCGGGGGCAAAGACGACGCTCTACGACCCGGGGATGAACCTGCCGTGTATAATCTCGACACCCACACAAAAGCAAAAGGGTGGGGTGAGCGATGTGATGATCACGTGGGCTGACATGACCCCTACGCTGCTCGATATGGCAGGTGTGGAGTATGACGCTTCGGCATTTCATGGTCGATCGTTCGCCTCGCAGATCGACAAGGAGCAGAGCGAAGGGTTTGACGAGATCTTCGCGGCGCATAATTTCCATGAGATCACGATGTACTACCCGATGCGCGTTCTTCGCGATAGAGAGTACAAATTGATCTGGAATGTGGCGTGGCAACAGGAGTACCCTTTTGCATCGGATTTGTGGGATTCATCGACTTGGCAGAGGTCGTATCGTGATGGTAGTGAGAGGTTTGGCGAGCGTTCGATGTTGGCATTTTTGCAACGCCCGAGATTCGAACTTTATAATATATTGAACGACCCAGCAGAGATAATAAACCTAGCGGAAGATGCTAAATATGAGGAGCTTATGGAGCAGATGAAACAACGACTTCACGCAAATATGGTCTCGACTCGCGATCCTTGGATGGTGTGTTGGGGAGATCACGACTATTCTCTTCAGGGCACAGGTGTAAACTTATAATAATCAACAGGTTATGGCAACAATCAAAGAGAAAGCTCAAAGCTACACTCCATCGGCATCGTGGTTCGCTGGGGATAGGGTTTTGTGGGTTATCATAGCGGTTCTATCGATCATCTCGGTGCTCGTGGTCTACTCCTCGACAGCGAAGATGGCGTATGATGATGCAGCGATACGATCGACAACGCAATTCCTTCAGCAACAGATATTTTCGTTGGTTGTGGGAGGGGTCATTATGTTGGTTACGCACCGCATAAATTCGCGCTTTTTCTTCAAGATCACCCCGCTGGCCTATGCAACAGCGATTGGCCTCACGGTGCTGGTCTACTTCTTGGGACACTCCACAAATGGAGCGGCTAGGTGGCTCTCGATATTTGGATTTCAGTTCCAACCTTCGGAGGCATTGAAGATTGCTACGATGCTGTATTTGGCGCGCCAACTCGCTCTGCGCCAGACCATTATAGAGAACATCAAAATTGTTCCATCGCTTAATATCACCACTTGGAGCTCGCCCGAACAGCGCAAGATCTTCAAGGAGGGGTTCTTCCCGATCCTCTTCCCGATGTTGCTGGCCTGTGGCGTGGTAGCTCCTGCGCATACCTCGTCGGCGGCGCTACTCTTTGGGGCATCGATGGTTGTGTTGATGATTGGGCGTGTTCCGATTCGCGAGATGGGTAAAATCGTTATGATTGTGGGGTGTGCTGCGATGTTACTATTTACATTGGGTGCTGGGCGCGCCGATACTGCCGGAGGGCGATTCTCTACTTGGATCGATATCTGGACCTCGGATCGCACGGAGCTTGCGGCTGAGGATCTCGCTGATACTGAGCGTTCTATGATCGCGATGTATAACGGGGGTTTGATGGGTGTTGGAGCTGGAAAATCGGCCATGAGGGTCGAGATGATCCACCCTGAGAGTGACTATGCATATGCATTTTTTGTGGAGGAGTATGGCTCGTTGTTGGCTGTGCTGCTGCTTGTGATATACTTGTGGATCTTCTTTCGGGCGATCACAATCTTTGAGGAGTGTGGTACGACATTCCCGGCGCTGATGGTGCTGGGGCTCGCGATGATGATCACGTGTCAGGCGCTGCTACACGTCGCTGTGACGATCAATTTTATACCCGAAACGGGGCAAACGCTGCCACTTATTTCGCGTGGAGGGTCGTCTCTGATCTTCAATGCTATGGCATTGGGGATGATCTTGAGTGTTTCGCGCCAGAATATCGAGAATTCGCATGATGCGCCACGATCGCAGTCGATCTACGAAAAATAATTAGGAGAGCAAGCTCCCTTTTATCCTTGCTAACGCACCAGCGGGGGTGCCATCCCCGCCCGCCGGAGGCAGTTCACACGTTACACACGCTCTCTCCGAAAAAAGACGATTTTCAAAAAAAATCGTCCAGAGAGCGCAATAAATCAACCTACGAAATCATAGAGAAATCGATATCCTTATCAGCGGAGTAGCGTTTTTTGAGCTCGCGGAGGGTGATGTTCTCGAGGTTGGGATCACCTTCGAGGATCTCGACCGCTGCATCTTTGGAGAGGGTGAGAATCTGAATATCTCGCGTGGGATTAGCGATCTTAAGCTCCACAGCCTCACCACTTTGCAATGTTCCATTGACATCTCCTGCCCCTCGAAGTTTAAGGTCAAGCTCCGAAAGACGGAAACCATCATTAGTCTCGCACATCGCTTCAAGACGCTTGCGCCCCTCTGCGGAGAGCTTCTCGCCCGACATTAATATACAGTATGACTGCTCGCCACCGCGACCCACACGTCCGCGAAGCTGATGGAGCTGCGAGAGTCCAAATCGCTCGGCGGACTCTATCACCATGACCGTTGCATTTGGAACATCAACACCCACCTCGATGACCGTTGTAGCGACCATGATATCCGCCTCGTGCGCCTTGAATTGCCGCATAGACTCCTCTTTATCCTGCGCCTTCATCTTACCATGACAAATTGCAACTCGATATTGGGGTAGGGGGAAGTCGCGCGAGATAGCCTCGAAACCATCGGTGAGATCCTTATAATCCATCCCCTCAGACTCCTGAATAAGGGGGTAGACGACATAGACCTGACGGCCCAAGGCGATCTGCTCCTTCATAAATCCGAAGAGCCTAAGTCGCGCTGAATCAGTGTAATGCACCGTTTGAATCGGTTTTCGTCCGGGTGGCAATTCGTCGATCACCGAGACATCGAGATCGCCATATAGAGTCATCGCCAACGTGCGTGGAATGGGGGTGGCAGTCATCACCAAAACATGGGGAGGATTGGAATTTTTGCTCCACAGACGTGCGCGCTGCTCCACACCGAAACGATGCTGCTCGTCGATCACTACAAAGCCTAGATTGTGAAATTTCACGCGCTCTTCGAGCAAAGCATGAGTTCCGATAAGTATCTGTATCTCACCCGATTGAGCCCCCTCAAGCGATATACGTCGCTCCTTGGCGCGCGACGATCCGGTGAGTATCGCGATCCGAATATCGAGCCCTTCGCACATCCGCTGCATCGAGGCAAAGTGCTGTCGCGCGAGGATCTCGGTTGGCGCCATGATGCAGGCTTGGAATCCGTTGTCAACCGCTAGCAACATGGAGCAGAGCGAGACGACTGTCTTTCCACTTCCGACATCTCCTTGGAGCAGGCGATTCATCTGAAAACCGGTGGTTGTGTCGTGTCTGATCTCCTTGACGACCCGTTTTTGTGCTGAGGTGAGTGGGAAGGGGAGTTTTTCGGTGTAGAACTTGGTGAATAGATCCCCTACACGATTGAATATGAAACCATTAGCTTTGGCCAATCGGTCACACCTGCGAGATTGAATATTGAGCTGAATACCCAATAACTCCTCGAATTTGAGTCTAAATTGTGCCGCTTGGAGCAGCTCCTGTGACTGTGGAAAGTGGATGTTATAGAGGGCATCACGCAGTGATATCAACCCATATTTTGATCTGATATTTTGGGGTAGGCTCTCCGCAATTTGGTCATCTACCTTTTGCCACAGCGCGACAATTATATTATAGAAACCCTTAGTACCCAATGCATTAGAGAGTCGTTCGGTCGATGGGTAGACCCCCTGCATGGCACTCTCGGATTTTCGCGACAACACCTTTTCGATAGTCTCAATTTCGGGATGCACCATCGATATATCGTGTCTGAATATCGACACTCGCCCAAAGATCAGATATTCGCGCCCCACCTCGATGCGCTTCTCGATCCACTTCACACCCTTGAACCACAAGAGCTCGGCCGAGCCCGTAGAGTCCTGAGCAACAACGCGGAAGCGCTTTTTAGAGCCCTCGCCACTATAGCCCACACTAACGACACGCGCGCGAAATTGCACCAACAGACCATCCGCCGTGCGCAATTCATCGACCGTGTAGATTCTCGTTCGGTCGATGTATCGGAACGGAAAATGGTAGAGCAGATCCTCGAAATTGGTGATCCCCAACTCCTTCGAAAGGAGCTGGGCACGAACATCGCCTACGCCGGGCAGGAATTTGACCTCGTTATGTAAAATTGTCGCCATACTACAAAATTATACAAAAAAGGGAGATTTTTTTTATATTTCACCGAAATAATATATCTTTGTGGATAAAGTATGAATATTTAAATAGAAAATAGAATATGGAAAACCAGAATAACACAAACGAACAAGCTCCAATGACACACAACGAGCGCCTAGCAGCGGCAGCAGCAGCAGAGAAAGCAGGCACACCGATCAAGGAGCAGGGATTTAACCCTACACCAAACCCAATGCCGACTCCAAGGCCGAGACCCCAAAGCCCTAAGAGAGGTGGCGGTTCGGGAAATGGCGACGATAGCAACATGAAGGGGTATCGCATTGTGATTGGAATACTTACGGTAATTTTGGTGGCTTTGTCGATTCTCTACTTCGGTATGCACCGTCAGCAACAGGCTGATTATAACCTGCTTAGCGTGGATCGCGATTCGCTCCAGAGCAACCTTTCGTCGATCATCACAGAGTTTGACGAGTTGCAAATCAACAACGAAGAGCTACAGTTGAGCATGGAGATCGAGCGCCACAGAGCCGATTCGATCATCACACAGCTTAAGCGCGAGCGCTCGTTCAACTACGCTAAGCTCAAGCAATATGAGAGCGAGGTTGGTACTTTGCGCTCGATCATGCGCGGATATTTGCAGCAGATTGACTCTCTTAACAACTTGAACCAGAAGCTATTGAGCGAGAACGTATCGTACAAAAAGAAGATCTCGACAGTCGAGCTACGCGCCGAAGTGGCAGAGGAGCGTGCAAAAGAGTTGGACAACAAGGTTCGCGAGGGTGCAAGACTACGTGCACAGAGCATCAGCATCACCACACTCAACGAGAGTGGTCGCGAGGTGTCACGCGTGAAACGTGCTGAGCGATTGAGCATCAACTTCACACTTGTGCCTAATGAGTTGGCTACTCCGGGAAACAAGAATATCTATGTACGTATCACATCTCCAGATGGTTATGTGCTCACGACCGATGCAATACCAACATTTGTACTCAATGGCGAGAGCATGACATACTCGGCATCGCGACAGGTGGATTACCAGAACACAGCGCTTCCGGTTAGCATCTTTTTTGCAGGGTCTGGATTTACTGAGGGAATATATGGCGTGGAGCTCTATAACGAGGATTATCTGATCGGATCGTCTGATATTGAACTTCGATAGGTTGTACTTAAATACATTTAGTCATGTTTGATTTTATTAAAGAGAACCCGATTTTGTGCCTCATCGCATTTCTGTTGGTTGTCTCTCCATCGTTCTTGTTTGGCGCGGTGCAGATTATCGCGGTTATCATATTGGCAATAATAATTTTTGCGGTTATAGGGCTTTTGTCACTCAAATGGAAGATCAATAAGCTGCAAAAAACAGCACAAAATAACGCATCAAATCAGAGTCAGAGACAGCAGCAATTCAACCGCTCGAACGACCCAGATGTGAATGTATATAGCACGGGTCAGGAGAAAAAAGTCGCGGACGATGTGGGTGACTACGTCGAGTTCGAAGAGATCAAAGAGGAGAAGTAAGATGATAATAATCAAGACGTTATACTCCATTGGACTCTACATAAAACTGCTCGGCAAGGTCTTTACCTCGTTCGAAAAGTGGTCGATCTACAGGAGTCGTATAGTGGCCGAGATGGAGTCGTTGGGACTCGATTCGGTGGGGCTCACCGCGATCATCTCGTTCTTTATCGGTGCGGTTATCACGCTCCAGATGTCGATCAATATGAGTGGCGGATTTATCCCAAGTTATTTGATCGGATATGCCACTCGCGAGACTATGATTTTGGAGTTTTCGTCGACCGTCATAGCGCTGATTTTGGCAGGAAAGGTGGGTAGCAATATCGCCTCGGAGATTGGAACAATGCGTATCACGGAGCAGATTGATGCACTCGAAATTATGGGTGTCAACTCTGCGTCATACCTGATTTTGCCGAAGATTATCGCTACGGTTTTCTTCTTTCCGCTGCTCACTATTTTGAGTATATTTATAGGTATAGTGGGTGGATATGTCATCTCGATTGCGACCGCTATTATGTTGCCAGCTGATTATATCGAGGGTATTTTGTGCGATTTCAAACCCTACTCGATCATCTATTCGTTGATCAAAAGTGCTGTGTTTGCATTTATAATCACCACTGTATCAGCATTTTTCGGCTATTACGTGGGTGGTAACTCACTCGAAGTTGGTCGGTCATCGACTCGCGCGGTTGTTGCGAGTTCTATCGTTGTCATGATCTTCAACTTGATCTTGACTCAACTTCTTCTCATCTAAAAAATTCCCCATGATCAAGGCAGAAAACTTAGAAAAGAGCTTTGGCGAGAACCACGTATTGAAGGGTATCACCGCTGAGTTTGAGACTGGTAAGACAAATCTGATAATAGGACAGAGTGGATCGGGTAAAACCGTGATGCTCAAGACATTAGTTGGGCTCTATGAGCTCGATGAAGGGTGTATTTTTTATGATGACACCCCGATCACGAAACTTTCGGGCAAATCGTTGAAGAGCATTCGCAAGGATATTGGGATGATTTTTCAGGGTGGTGCGCTCCTCGACTCGTCGAGTGTGATGGAGAATGTGAAGTTGCCGCTCGACCTCTTCACCGATCAGAGTGAGGAGGAGAAGTTGGAGAGGGTTAACTTCTGCCTTAACCGCGTGAAACTCAACAATGCACATCACAAATATCCGGCTGAGCTGAGCGGTGGAATGGTGAAGCGAGTGGCGATTGCGCGAGCTATTGTGATGAATCCGAAGTACCTATTTTGCGATGAGCCGAACTCGGGACTCGATCCACAAACATCGATTGTGATTGACAATTTGATCCACGATATCACGCAGGAGTATAAGATCACGACGATCATTAATACCCACGATATGAACTCTGTGATGGAGATTGGCGAGAAGATTTTGTACCTGCACAAGGGGCACAAATGGTGGGAGGGTAGCAGCGAGGAGCTCCTGCACTCCGATAATCAGGAGTTGCGCGACTTCGTGTTTGCTTCGGCGATGGCCAAACGCGCACGCTCAGCAGCAAAGCTATAATCGCACCAGAAAATCGCACCAGCGGGGGTGCAATCCCCGCCCGCCGGAGGCAGTTCTCTCAACAAATTCGCTCTCTCTGAAAAAAAGTGATTTTCAGAAAAAAATCGCACAGAGAGCGCCAAGCAACCCCCTACTTACACCTAAAAGTCAAACGATGGTGCGAGGTAAGTCCAAACTCCGCAATAGCGGCGCGATGCTTAGCAGTGGGGTAGCCCTTGTTTCCTAGCCAATCATAAGCGGGGAACTCCTCGGCAAGTGCCATCATATACTCATCGCGATGGGTCTTAGCAAGGATGGATGCGGCGGCAATATGGGCAAATTTTGCATCACCTCCAATGACACATTCGCACGGTTGGGTGAGCGATGTGCGGAAGAGATTTCCATCGACTATAACCATTTCGGGCTGCACAGAGAGCCCCATAACCGCCTGAGTCATAGCCTCATGTGAGGCATTTAGGACATTAATCTCGTCGATGCGTTGGGCGCTCACCTCCGCGACACACCACGCCACAGCCTCGCGTTCGATAATCACTCTCAACTTTTCGCGGCGCTTTGGCGTGAGCTTTTTCGAGTCGTTGAGCATAGGGTCAAAAAAATCTGGCGGCAGGATCACCGCAGCACCAAATACAGATCCAGCGAGACATCCTCGCCCCGCTTCGTCACACCCTGCTTCGAGAAGGGTATCTTGAAATTGCAAATTTAACATAGTGCAAATTTACAAAAAAATCCATATCTTTGTAGAAATAGATAACCATGAATCGCAAAAATATAGATCTCACCTCCTCGGCATCGCTGATCTTCGCGCCAATATTAATGGTTGCATACCTATATTTTATGGGGCCCATGAGCCCAATAGAGATGCAACAGAGTGATGTTGTCACATCGGTGCTCGCGAAAGATCTGATCACATTCCAACAATACTCACCAATCATCGCGATGATCATCACGACACTGTTGATCACTCTTGGCGCGATGCTAAACGTCATGGTGACAACACGTTACGATCTGTTTGGTACAGCCTCGCAACTTCCACTTTTCCTTTATGTATGCTTTGTTGTGGGGTTTGCATCATCGCAAGATATGCTCTCACCAGCCATCGCCGCGTGTGTGGGGATCTTCTCGTTACGTGATTTTTTTCGAACCTACGAGAGCACAAGTCGAACCTCAAAACTCTTCACCGGATGCTTTTGGATGGGAATTCTCCCGATGCTCTATCCAGCGACCATCACGCTGTGGGTTGCCGCCTTTATCTTTATGATTATCTTCGTGAGATCTCTGCGCGAGATAGCGGTTGTTATATGTGGGTTGGCTCTTCCCTTCTCTCTATATACATATGCTAAATGGCTATTAGGCACAGAGTTAGAACCACAGATCATGGAGTTCGCAAATTCGATTATCACCTCATACTCCTACTCGCCCGAGCTCTGGAATTCCCGGATTATCTATCGAGCATCCCTCGCCTCGTTGGCCGGAGCTTTGATTCTAGTTAGTTTGATGCAGGTGGAGATTATGTCGATTCGATTTGTGGCACGCACGAGACTTCGTTGTGCACTGATTCTCACTGGATTAGGCGCTCTCATGACACTGCTACCATCGTTCAACGTGGAGTCGTTCACAGCAATTGCAGCACCGCTCTCAATCGCTGTGACCCCCGCCATGATGCGAATGCGAGCAGCCATCACAATACCAATCTTTATTGCAATAGCTCTGCTCGCAGTTTGTTTCTTACTCCCTATTTTGGGTCTCTAAAATTCGAAATAACGTTTAGCATTTCCATACGATACATCGCTCGCGATGCGTCCGATGCTCTCCATCTCCGAGATCGGCAACTTGCCATTTTCGATATCCGCACCCAACAAATTGCAGAGTATGCGACGGAAATATTCGTGGCGCGGATAGGATAGGAAGCTACGTGAATCGGTCAACATACCCACAAAACGACTCAACAACCCAAGGCTTGACAAGGCGTTCATCTGGTTGATCATCCCCACCTCTGTATCGAGGAACCACCATGCCGAACCATACTGCATCTTGCCGGCGACAGATCCATCTTGGAAGGTGTAGGCCATTGTCGCAAGCACCTCATTATCACATGGATTGAGGTTATATATGATTGTCTTTGCCAATGCTCCAGCCTCATCCAAACGTCCAAATAGACGGTGGCCAGCCTGCGCACACGAGAAGTCCGCGATAGCGTCGTAGCCCGTGTCAGGGCCTAAGCGACGGAACATTCGAGTGTTATTATCGCGGATCGCCCCAATGTGGAACTGCTGCGTCCAACCGCGCTCATGATCCATCACCGCAAGGTCGAACAGCAACGCTGCACGGAATTTTCCCAACTCCACAGCTGATACCTCACCTCCACCACGCACCTTATCGAATATTGCGCTCACCTCTGCATCGGTGTAAGGGTCAGCGTAGAAGGTCTCCAACCCATGATCCGATAGCTTACACCCCATCTGCGCAAAGAAATCATGACGATTCTTGAGTGCTGCGAGAAGATCTGCATAGCTCGAAATGGAGATATTTGAGGCCGCCTCCAATGAGCCGAGGTAGCTGTTGTAAGCCGTTGGATTTGCAATCGCCATCGCCTTATCGGCACGCCATGTTGGCAAAACTTTCGTTCCGAATGGGTTTTCAGCGATCTGCTTGTGGTATTCGAGTGAGTCGATCGGATCATCTGTCGTACAGACCGCCTCGACATTCGAGCCTCGCATCAACCCCTGCGGAGTGAACTCTGGGGTTTGGAGCTTGGCCGTACACTCATCATAAATCTCGCGCGCTGTCTCTGGCTTTAGGATCTTCTCGACGCCAAAGATACGGCTCAATTCGAGGTGAGTCCAGTGGTAGAGCGGATTGCGCATGGCGTAGGGAACAGTCTCGGCCCACTTCTCGAACTTCTCGTAATCTGACTTTGAGCCGGTGATATACTCCTCGTCGACACCATTTCCGCGCATAGCACGCCATTTGTAGTGGTCGCCACCGAGCCACACCTGCGAGAGATTCTCGAAATTTTTGTTCTCGGCAATCTGCTGCGGAATTAGGTGACAGTGGTAGTCGATAATTGGGCGCTTTGCCGCGTAGTTGTGGTAGAGTTCTCGCGCTGCGTCACTCTCCAGCATAAAGTTGCAATCCATGAATTTTGACATGAGACGGTAGTTTTTAAGTTGTTGAAACGTGGCATACCTATTTATTAATAAGGGATGCACCATTAATTAATACAAATTTACATAAAAAAATTGTATTATATCGGGCTAGCGAACAAAATATTTCGTACATGAAACATAGACCTCGATAAAAGTGACAAGATGCGGTGTCAATGAATTCAAAGTTGCAAATTAATAAAGGTATGACGAGAGCGGCAAAATGGGGATTTATTATGGTTTTTTTTAATAATTGTATAATATACCCACTCAATCGAAAACTTTTTTTCACACTTAGGGCAAAAATAATAGTGTAAGGTTGTGGATTTAAATAATTATTATTATATTCGCTTACTGAACGACAACCAAGATCACGCTTCACGAAGAGGGTTGGATCGGTCGGACAGGGCTAAATGTGCCGTATACGCGCTGTGGGGCACATTATTGAGTGGGAAGCTATCCTTTTAGCACCTATTTGAGAGCGGTTAGCAAGATGACGAAATATTGGATAAAGTGGCAAAACTGCCGCAAAAGGGGTTTGAAGAGGGTAAAAAAAGAGTAAAGGCGAAAAAAAACATAACTTTAACGCACAATAAAAAAACACAAAATAATTTAAAAAAATTTTAACTTACTTACTACAACTATGAAAAGACTATTTTCAACATTGACACTTATCGCTATGGGTACGGTAGCTACATTCGCTCAGGCGACTGAGGAACTTGCAGGCGAGAGCATGCACCAGATTTTGATGCAGAAGTTCCTCGAGGGAGGATGGGAGTGGATGCTTCCAGTACTTTTGTGTTTGGTTATCGGACTTGCGGTTGCAATCGAGCGTATCCTTTACCTAACATTTGCAACAGTTAACACAAAGAAACTTATCGCAGCAGTTGAGGATGCACTTGCAAATGGCGGTCTTGACGCAGCAAAAGAGGTTTGCCGCAACACACGTGGTCCTATCGCTTCTATCTTCTACCAAGGAATCGATCGTTACGATCAGGGTCTTGACGCAGTAGAGAAGGCAGTAGTATCTTATGGTTCTGTACAGACAGGACAGATGGAGTCTGGTTTGAGCTGGGTTGGTCTATTCATCGCTCTTGCTCCGATGTTGGGATTCATGGGTACCGTAGTTGGTATGATCGGTGCGTTCGATGCTATCCAGGCTGCTGGAGATATCTCTCCAACACTTGTAGCGGGTGGTATCAAGGTTGCCCTTTTGACTACATTGATGGGACTTATCGTTGCCGTTATCCTTCAGCTTTTCTACAACTATATCATCTCGAAGATCGACTCTTTGGTTAACGATATGGAGGATTCATCAATCACATTGGTGGATATGCTTACAGCTTACAAGAAATAATCTAGATCGACATTTAAGTTCGAATAGCTAAGATTATTAAATTGTATAGTAAATAACTAAAGATATTTTAAGAAAATGAATAGTTCAAAAATGTTGAAAGCTTTGCTCGTAGTATTGCTTCTAGTGACTGTCGGAATGGTGGCAGGAGCTGTTGCAACAGGAGGCTCAGCTGAGATGATCAGTTATAACATCATGTGGGGATACTTCCTTGCAGCATTCGCCATCGCAGCAGCACTTATCTGTGCAGTTGTAGGAATGGTTAGCGCTCCAGCAGGACTTAAGGTTACTGGATTGTCAGTAGCGTTGGTTGCAATCGTTGTAGGAGCTTCGTGGTCAGTTGCATCTGGTCACTCTATCCAGATCGTAAATTTGGGTGATGGTGGTTTCTTCGGCGCTGAGGAGACAGTTATCTCGGAGGCTAGTATCTACGTAACTTATGCAGCGTTTGCGGGTGCAATCGTAGTATCACTCTTTAGTGAGTTGATGGGAATGATCGGCGGTGGAGTTGCTTCACCAAAGAATAATTAAGGAGAAATAAGATATGGCAAGCGATAAAAGAAAAGTAACAGAGATCAATGCTGGCTCAATGGCCGACATTGCCTTCCTCTTGCTGATCTTCTTTCTTGTTGCCACTACTATGAATACCGATACAGGATTGGTGCGTATGCTACCTCCAATGCCTGAGAATGAGGATATGCAGGAAGATATCAAAGTTAAGGAGCGTAACTTGCTACTTGTCTTTGTATCGGGAAGCGGTAACATCATGGCTGGTGGAGAGCAGATTGATATTAGGCAATTGAAAGATAAGGCTAAGGAGTTTATCACAAACCCTTATGACGATGAGAATCTTCCTGAGAAGGAGGCTAAGGAGTTCGATCTTCCGGATGGAAGTAAGTGGACATACCAAGTAAGTTCGGGTGTGATTTCGCTACAGAATACTCGTGAGACGAACTACGATATCTATATTATGGTTCAGAATGAGCTTACACGCGCCTTCAACGAGGTTCGTGACGAGGTTGCTGGACGCAAATTTGGTAAGGCATATGCAGATCTAGAGACAGAGCAACGTGATGTTATCACAAAGGCTGTTCCATTGAAGATCTCGGAGGCTGAGCCACGTCAAATCCAAAAATAGTAGAGCTATGGCAGTAATGAAGAAAAAAGGCAACAAAGGGTTGCCACCTATCTCTACGGCGTCTCTTCCTGACGTTATCTTCATGATCCTCTTCTTCTTCATGGTATCTACTACCATGCGTGAGCAGGAGTTGTTGGTAAACTACCGTTTGCCACAGGCGACAGAGGTTCAGAAGTTGGAGAAGAAGTCGTTGGTTAGTTATATCCACGTTGGAAAACCAGCGTTGGCTATGCAGGCGAAGTTTGGTACTGCGCCTCGTATCCAGATGAATGATTCATACAAGACGACAAGTGATATCTTGGATTTCATCGCGGCAGAGCGTGATAAGTTGAATGAGGCGGATCGTGCTTCGATGACTGTCTGCTTGAAGGCTGATGAGACAACAAAGATGGGTATCGTTTCGGATGTCAAGGAGGAGTTGCGTCGCGCGAATGCGTTGAAGCTCTCTTACGCGGCACAGAAGTCAATGGGTTACTAGTTTTACCCGTAAATATTGTTAAAAGCAGCTGACCTTGGTTGGCTGCTTTTTTTGTAATATGGTGTGACATAACTAGCTAATTAATATCTTAGACTATGAAAATAAAAAGTATCTTAACATCAGTAGCGTCACTATCTCTTGTGGCGGCGAACTGCGCTGAGCGTCCAAACATCGTGCTGATCATGTGCGACGACATGGGGTATTCAACATTAGGGTGCTACGGCTCGGAGGTTGAAACTCCTAACTTCGACCTGCTGGGAGAGAATGGGATTCGCTTCACGCAATTCAAAAACACGGGGCGAAGCTGCCCCAGCAGAGCATCGTTGCTCACCGGCTGCTATCCCCACAATGTCGATATGGGGTGGATGACTGCAGTAGATGAACATAGAGAGGGGTATCGTGGTGAGATAACATCGCAAGTGCCGACGATAGCCGAGGTGCTCAAAAGTGGGGGATATGAGACCTATATGAGCGGTAAATGGCACGTCACCGGAGATGATGCCTATCTTGAGCTGGAGAAGAGCGAGATAAAACCCAATGGCAGCTTCCCGACAGATCGTGGCTTCGACCGCTATTATGGCGCGCTAACAGGGGGAGGCAGCTACTACGACCCGGTGGGACTATTGATCGATGATAAGCCGGTTCTTTCTGTGGGTGGCGACTACTACTACACCGATGCGATAACGGAGAATGCTGTGAAGTTTATCGATAAACACGACGTCGACAAACCGATGTTTTTATATGTTGCCCACTACGCGCCACACCTACCTCTGCAAGCACCGCAGGAGAGGATCGACAAGTGCCGCGAACGCTATGAGGTTGGGTATGATGTCGTGCGCGAAAAGCGGTTCGAGAGGATGGTGCAGATGGGGATAATACCGATTGGCGGTGATGCCCCGATACACAACGATGAGTTTAATGATGGTGTGCGCATTAGTTGGGAGGATTTTGACTCTATAAAGAGGGAGAGATGGATCAATGATGCCGCGACATATGCCGCGATGGTGGAGATCGCGGATGATGGGATAGGCGAGATCATCGAGGCGACCAAGCGAAAGGGGATCTACGACAATACGATCTTCATAATGTTGAGCGACAATGGCGGCACAGAGGAGCAGGGGGAGATCTCGAAGTACCTTGCTGATCTGAATAACACCCCATTTCGCGAATATAAGAAACGTTGTTATTTGGGCGGCACAAGCTCTCCGCTGATAATATTCTCTGAACTATACAAGGATCGAGCTGGGCAGATCAACAACGATTGCTACACCCATATCAATGATATCATGCCGACCTGTCTCGACATGGCGAAGATAGAGTATCCCGAGGTGTTTGCAGGTGGGCAGATCACACCTCCAGATGGGGTGACGATACTTCCGGCGCTATCGGGTGGAGAGATCGAGCCACGAGATCTCTACTTCGAGCATGAATCTTCCGCAGCGATTATTTCGGGCAAGTGGAGATTGGTGCGTGCCGATATGAATAGCGAATGGGAGCTCATAGATCTGGATAAGAATCCGTATGAGGTACGCTCGCTGACGACGGATAACGAGGCGAAAATCGAGGAGCTGAGGGCGAAATGGCAGGCTTGGGCGGAGGGGAACAAGGTGTTTCCGTTGGAGAATAAGTTGTGGAAGGATCGGATTCCGTACTATAATAATAGGGCGGATTAGCTAACTGCACCAACTAACTGCACCAGCGGGGGTGCCATCCCCGCTGGTGCAATTAATATTAGTTCGTTAGCAAATACAAAGAGGGGTGATCTTGCGACCACCCCTCATCTATACATAATATGCTGACTACTTGAACAATGGTGATGGATACTCACCAGAATCTGCCAACGCCTGCAACTTAGCAACTACATCTGGACGATCCTGTGCATAGGTCACTCCGAACCACTTAGAAGTTGTATCTAGAACCTTAACAGTAGCCTCGCCGCTATTGATCAACTTATTGATCGCAACAGGGATATAGAACTCAGACTTAGGATTTGAGATCTCCTCAGCCAAGAACTCCTTGAAGATACGCTCCGAATACTCGAAATAGTCAGGTGTAAAGCCCCACATATTCATAGAAACCGGTGTGTTCTCCTCCAAAGTTTGAACTGTGTCGTTCTCATCTGTGAATGAGATAGCACCATCGATACGCTCAATAGCTGTACGCTCAACAACATCCGTAAGGTAACGATCCTCGTTGGTCTCGCACACTCCGCGAGCTACAGATCCGCTCTCCGAGAGTGTGTTTCCTACACGATATCCTACCATGCAGTAAGTCCCCTTACTATTCTCGAGGTTAGACAACCACTCGCCCAATACAGCGAATGAATCACGTCCGTAGAAGTCATCAGCATTGATCACCGCGAAAGGCTCGTTGATAACACTCTTACCCATCAATACCGCGTGGTTTGTTCCCCAAGGCTTCTTACGATCCTCTGGCGCTGTGAAGCCCTCCGGAAGGTCATCGATTGCTTGGAATACAAGCTCCACTGGGATGTGGTTCTCATACTTAGTCAAGATCTTCTCGCGAAAATCTGGCTCAAAATCCTTGCGGATAACAAATACTACCTTGCCAAAGCCGCCACGAATAGCGTCGAAGATAGAGAAATCCATGATTGTCTCGCCACTTGGGCCGACTCCATCTAGCTGTTTTAGGCCACCATAACGGCTACCCATTCCTGCTGCAAGTACAAAAAGTGTTGGTTTCATATTGTTTGTTTGATTGGGGGGGTGTCCCCTTGTTAGTCCTATTATTAGGCCCTTGTTAGCCCCCTTGTTATTACTCTAGTCTACGTGCGCCCTCGCTGATATTAACATCGATAACACCTGCATGTATGCCATACTTCTCGAAGAACTTCTCAGTTACACTCTTAACGAAATCATCGTAACGATCCTTCAAGACAAGGTTGATAGTGCAACCGCCAAAGCCGCCACCCATCATACGTGATCCTGTAACACCGCACTCCTTAGCGACATCATTCAAGAAATCTAGCTCCTCGCAGCTCACCTCATAATCCTTCGAAAGACCCTCGTGAGTAGCATACATCTGCTCTCCTGCAGTGACGAAATCGCCCTTTGTAAGCGCCTCGCAAGCCTTCAATACTCGATGCTCCTCGCCAACGACATAGATCGCACGGCTCAAATCCTCGTCACTCACCTTGCCCTTAAGCTCCATAACCTGATCCAACAACACGCCACGCAATGATGGTGTACCTAGCTCAGCTGCAACTCTCTCGCAGCTCTCGCGACGACGGTTGTAAGGTGATCCCGAAAGCTCATGTTTCACGCATGAGTTGATAAGTACCAAGCGGTAATCCTCGCTCTCAAATGGGAAGTACTCATACTCCATAGAGCGGCAATCGAGACGAATAAGGTGATCCTTAGAGCCAAACAACGATGCAAATTGATCCATGATTCCGCACTTCACACCGCAATAGTTATGCTCCGTAGCCTGTCCGATCTTAGCTAGCTCGAAACGATCCACTGCACCCTCGTTGTACATATCGCTGATAGCGAAGCCAAATACTGACTCCAACGCTGCCGAAGATGATAATCCACCACCTGCTGGGATATTACCCGAGAAGGCAGCATCGAAACCCTCAACCTTGCGATCGCGCTTTGCCATCTCGCAACATACGCCATAGATATAGCGCAACCAACTCTGCTCTGGTAGCTCGCTCTGGCCTAGCTCGAACTCAGCGTACTCGTCAAGATCGATTGCGTAGGCACGCACTTTATTGGTATCATTTGAGCGAATTGCCGCTACAATGCCCATATCGATAGCACCCGGAAGGACATATCCTTCGTTGTAATCCGTATGCTCACCGATCAAATTGATGCGTCCCGGAGCTGCATATAGGAGCCCACTGCCGCCAAAGCGTGCCTCGAAGGCACCTTGTACTTTTGTCTTCATATAGTTGGTTTGTTCGTTTGATTTATTGATTTGTTATGCAAATATATAACAAAAAATTCACAAAAACAAAATCTTTTCGCCACGTAATATGAAAAAAAGTGATATTTTAAAAATATTTACTTTATTCTCATATTTACGCTAACTACTCTCTACGCACTAATCCTAGAGCTGCGTGAGCTCGATATTGCGGAATTGGATTCCCTTGCCCTCACTCTGAAGACCAATGTGACCCGACTTCTGCGATATGTTGTGAAGCTCGCTCTGCTTAGTGCCATTGATGTAGACTGTGAGTGTGTTATCCTTGCAAGTGACCTCCATCGTGTTCCACTTTCCTATCGCCTTCTCCTTATCTTTCTTGTTGCGTGTCACCTTCTTACCCACCGAGTAGAACTCATCCGAAGTGACATCGCCCGAGTGGATAATATCGCCCGCCATGCCATTAGCGAGCTGCACCTCATAGCAGTTTGGCCAACACTTATTCTCGCCAGCCATATTTAGGAACACTCCACTGTTGCTTCCTACTCCAACCCAACGCCACTCCAACGTGAGTGTGTAGCTCTTATATTTTGCATCGGTGTAGATGTAACCATACGCACCCGAGATGTTGATACACTTACTCTCCACCGAATAGGTGTCGGCTGCAGAGTCGCTAATCTCCTTTGTGAAGGTGCTCCATCCCTCTAGTGTCTTGCCATTGAATAGGCTAATTGGTTTCTGTGCGCTTGCGCATAGTGTAGTTAGTACTAGCGCGATTAATGTTAAGCTCTTCTTCATAATTTTAAGTTTTTTTAGGTTAATTACTCTTTAGTTCATCTATTATTCGCTGGCTGCGTTGTTCGGCATCACGACAGATCTGCTCAATATTCTCGCCTATGAGTTGGCGATTACGAAGTCGCACCACTCCATCCACCACAACATCGCAAACATCGTGAGCCTTGGCGCAATAGACCAAAGCTGAGATCAGATTGTGGCGAGGTCGCATATGCGGAGCTGAGCAATCCACCGTGATGATATCTGCCAACGCACCCTCCTTGATAATACCCAGCTCACCCTCCATGCCCACAGCACGAGCTCCATTGAGAGTCGCCATGCGGAGTATCTCATAGGCCGGAAGAGCCAAGGCATCAAGCTGCACGGCACGCTGCAAAAACTGCGTTGTTCGCATCTCCTCCCACATATCTAGGTCGTTGTTTGAGCTCGCGCCATCGGTCGCTATCGTGCAGTTCACTCCGCACTTCGACATCTTCGTGATGGGAGCTACTCCGCTCGCCAGCTTCATATTCGATTGTGCGTTGTGCGCTACCGATGCACCACTTTGCGCTATGCTCTGGATCTCCCCCTCCGTCAGGTAGATTGAGTGGGCTAGAATCGTGCTGCTGCTCAACGCTCCATGTTTATCTATGTACTCAAGGGGTGAGCACCCATATCGCTCCTCGATCATTGGTCGCTCGTTCGTGGTCTCGCTCAGGTGGATTGTAACGGGCAATCCATGCTTTGCGCCGTACTCCACCGCTAGCTGCAACGTCGCTGGGCTGCACGTATATGGAGCATGAGGCCCTACGCCCACCTTCACTCGGCTACTCTCTGCCGCCACCTCGCGAAGTCGATCCATATCCCTCACAAATAGCTCCTCGCGACCATCCAACACGCTCTCGGTGAGCATCGCGCGGATACCCATCTGCTTCACCACCTCCGCGATTTTATACTCCGACCAATACATATCTACAAAGGTCGTTGTGCCGCCCATCAACATCTCCGCCACACCCAGACGTGTCCCTGCAGCGATATCCTCGTCGGTGAGCTTCGCCTCGAATGGCCAGATATGTTTGGTGAGCCACTCCATGAGCTCCATGTCATCGGCATAGTTGCGCATGAGCGTCATCGCCACATGGCAATGGGTGTTTATCAACCCCGGCATGATGATCTTGCCTTGGCACTCTATTATCTGCGCTTCCGTGTGGTTTTTCAAGAACTCCTCGGCTTGAGACTCCTCATAGCTCACCATCACAATGCGCCCATCCACTACCCCTACGTATCCCTCTTTGGGTTGTGTTGGTGTTGTGTCGAGCATCGTTAGGATTGCCCCTTTTGATAGTAGTATTGCTTTTTTCATATCGCATTAAATATTAATTGCACCAGCGGGATTAATTGCACCAGCGGGGGTGCAATCCCCGCCCGCCGTAGGCAGTTCCAGTATTTACCGAGATTTATAGCTAGATCGGCCGTTGATCGTAAATCGTAGCATCTCGTCATCGCGCGAGGTGGAGAAGATAAGTATCGACTTAGAAAAGAGCCCGATAGGCATCTTCTTAACCTCGTAGGTCACCTTCATCACACGGCTCTCACCAATGGCCAATGGCTTACGCGAGATGTTGGCCTTCGTGCAGCTACACGAGGTTACAACACGCTCGATAACCAGCGGTTCATCGCCATTATTGGTCACGACAAAGGTGCAGCTGACATCCCCTCCGCGATAGTCAATAACCCCGAAATCATGTGTCGTGCGATCTGCAACTAGGAGTGCCCCTTTGCGAGTCTCGCCCATCGCCCCATCCACACAGAGCACAAAGGCCAGAAGCAGTGATATCTTTACAAAAAGTCTCATCGCTAATTCATCTTGAAGATATATGTGATCGTTCCACTCTGGTTAAATGAGTCGCTAGAGGAGAAACGTGCCCTCTTTGCGGCATCGATCGCTGCACTCACCAGACGCGAGTCATTGGTAGTAGATCCCACCGGACGTAGACTTGCCGAGGTGACTCGACCCTTCTCATCCACCAATATATCGACCACCACACGCCCTTCGGATTGTGAGTTGTAGCCCGGAACAGGCAACGCCCCAATCAACGAACGTCCGGCCAATGAGTAGTCTCCCGACAATCCATTTCCCAGACTCGAATCTGCCCCCGGCGTACCGCGATCAGTTCCCACAACACCATCCGATGTTGTAGAGCCCTGCCCTCCATCGTTGGAGTTGCTCGTCCCCGGAAAGAGTGCGCGTTGATTCACTTGGCGTGGCGCAACCTCCGGCTCCTTAGCCTCGACCTTGCCTTGTTGCTGAGTCTCCGCCGCTTGGGTCACCTTGGTATCGGGTTGCACGTGCTCCACCTCACTTGTCTCATCGGTGAGGATTGGTGTCTCCTTGACTGTTGGGGTCTTGACCGACGCTGTGGCTGGTGTGCGCTTGCTATTTTTCAGCTCGCCAAAGCCATCGCGTGAGTCTCCAAAGGCGATGATCAGACTCCCCGAAGAGTTAATCAAATCCTCCTCGGTGGTCATGTCGCACCGCGTGAGCCACAACGAGAGCACCACCACCACGAAGTAGATCACTGCCGCGATCACTCCACTTACTCGAGGTGTTGCACCATCATTAAAGTCATTATTTAAGTAGTTCATAAGCTAGTCTCTTTAATTTGGAGAGGTAGCCAAGATGAGTTTATATTTGTTCTGCGAGGCGATATTCATCACCTGAACAACCTCATCAATAGCGACTCCCTTATCGCAATGCAACGATACCGTAGCATCCTCGACATCGGCAAATCGCGCCGCTAAAGCCTCTTCGATTCCCTCCAATCCATCTACAGGCTCTAGCTCCACATAGTAGAGATAGCCGTGATCGGTTTGGGCAATACTCACAGTAGTTTGCGCCTTATCCTTGAGCACATTAGCACTCTTTGGCAACATCAAACGCAACGCATTAGGGTTGATCAGCGTGGTGGCGATCAACAAAAATAGCAGCAGCAGAAACATCAAGTCGGTCATAGATGACGACGAGAATGATTTCTCAACTTTCGATCCTCTTTTTATAGCCATATCTGCCCCTCCTTACTTAACTGGTTGACTCAAAATATCGAGGAATGCGATCGAGTTAGCCTCCATACGGAATACCAACTTCTCGATGCGTGCCACAAGATAGTTGTAACCGAAGAACGAAGGGATACCCACGATAAGACCCGCAACAGTAGTCACCATCGCCACATACATACCACCTGCCAACAGCGACATATCGACCGTTCCGCCAGCTGCCGCCATATCCATAAAGGTCTGAACCATACCCAGAACAGTTCCCAAGAATCCGATCATCGGAGCTCCTCCGGCGATAGTTGCCAACAGCGGAAGGTTCTCCTCCAACTTCGACACCTCCAAATTCGCAACATTCTCCACTGCGTTCTGCACATCACTCATCGGACGGCCAATACGAGTGAGTCCCTTCTCGATCATACGTGCGATTGGGGTATCGCTATTTTGGCACACCTCCACAGCTGCTGCCACACGCCCTTGGTAGATATAGTCGCGGATGATATTCATAAAATCACGGTCTATCTTACCCGCACGCTGAATAGCGACATATCTCTCCACAAAGATGAAGATCGTGACGCCTCCCAACGCCAAAAGTGGCCACATCAACCACCCTCCCTTGGTGAATAGCTCCCATAGCCCCATTGAGCTCTCAGTAGTGATTGTTGTTACATCGGCCGACGCTAGAGAGTCAGCAACGATCGTCTGCAAAAAATTGATCATAATTGTTTAAGTTTAATAGTTTTTAATTTATTGTTTTGTTTCTCTTTTTTCTCTCCTTGGACGAGAATCGCGCCTTCACCTTTTGGCGTAGGTCGTAGAAGTTGTCAAAATCCTCGCGGTACGAGATTCCAATTCCCGTCTCCTGCAATCCCTGATTCTCATCATAGCTATCTATGGTCTGGGTGAATCCCTTGAGCCTCAACGCTCCAGCCCTATCTATGAGCCATGTGATATATGCCTCACCCATAAAATTCGAAGCACTCTCAGAATAAGCCTCTCGATTGTCAATCACATAGTTACCCTCCAACTCCACCAACAACCGATTGTTGATCAGCCCCTTCGAAAAGCCGAAGTCAACCTCCTCATCCGTGAGCTCCGATTCGGGGCGATAGCGGATTATGATGTTGTAGTTGCTTGTCGAGAGCCAGTTGCTCAGCTGATTTGTCAGCAGCTCAAAACCAGTCGTCGTGGTGGTCGTAACACCAAAATCGCTCGTAACGCCCGAACTTTCGGGGATAAAGGAGTTGGCCAACATCAAGTAGAAGAATTGGCGCGAGATAGCCTCCTGATCGTTGAGCAGATTGGCTAGTGCCGCCTGCTGCTCCGGATCTGCGGATGGGAGCTCGATATCGAACGAGACATCGGGCTGCGTCAATCGATCCCCCAGATGGATGATGCAATCCACCGGCACGCTTCGCGACGATTCATCCGACATGATGGGTTGCAACGAGGTCTTGAGTTTATAGATCGCATCGATGTTGAGCAGTGCATCGGTTGGTGAGCCTGTCCACTGTATCGAAGATCCGGGGTTGATCACAAAGCGCTTATTCACAATGTTTTGCAGCGTGAATAGGTAGCTTCCCTCATCGATCGTATAGTCGCCATACATCTCGAAGATATTTGATTTGGGTTCGATCTTCAGATTCAACTTTCCCTCGCCCCTCACCTTGATGATATCGTCCACCGTAGGGTCGATCACCAATTGCAACTCAGTATTTGGCCTCACATCGAGCGCCATGTTTATCGTCAGCGCACCTGTATTAGCCACCCCCTTGCTCTTGCGCTCAAACTGTTGACGCCTCAACGAGATCTGACTCACAGAGTCTACAACTGTCGGGGTGATGAAGGTGATGAAGTCGGCTGTCGAGATCGAGGATTTGTTCGACAACGGCATGAAGAAGCGCGAATTATCGGCCGACGTAGCGGTGATATTCATCCTCACACCACTCTTATCTCCCGATATCGTAGCTGCTCCCGAGGCGTAGAGATCGCCATAGAAGAGGTCGTTGTCGCGCTCCGAAGTGTCGAGCACCAACATATTGTTTGGCACAATCCTCAGATCATATTTTATATTCGAGAGGTGTTGCAGATCAACCGTGAGATCCACCCTAGCAGAGCCTCCATCCCTATCGAACATCTGGGCATCGACCCCACTAAGCAGGTTGTTATGGACAGCGAGTGTGGTTTGTGGAACGCTATATCGCACATTGGTATAAGCGACTCGCGTCGATAGATCACGCACCTCAATCGTTCCCGAGAGGTCAGCACTACGTCGTTGCCCCTGCAGTGTGAGATCCAGATCGGCATACCCCTTTGTATCGGTGATCACCCCTCCCAATGGCGGATCTAAAAGCCCCATATTGACGCTATCCACATTGAGCTTGGCGTAGTATCGCACCTGACTCGGTATGTAGTATCCTCGGATCAGCGTATCGCGTTTTACCCTATCCGAGAGGAATAATCGAGCTCTATTCTGTTTGAAATCCCAATCGGCACTAAGCGCCATCGCCGGAGCTGGGATTGTATTGACATGGATGCTATCAAGGGTTATCTGCGCCTCCAACCTCGCATTTTCGAGCGCCGATGAGACCACCAACTCGCCATTGGTCTTTCCCTCGATATAGTAGCCCAACTGCGCAATGATCGACGAGAGGATCGAGAGGTCGAAGTTATGCATCTCCATACGAACCGTATCTTGCAATGATCGTGAGGCGATACCATCGAGAGTCATCAATTGGTCTCGACTCTCCATCTTGAAGTGGTCGATATCCACCCCTCGCTCCGTGATATCTACTCCACCAGCCGAGAGCTGCCACTCCTCACCTCGCCTATAGACCACCGATGGGAGCAGACGTGCCGCCACATCTTGTCGCCCCATCACATTGCGGCTAATAGCGAGTGTCGCACCGATATTTGCCGAGGAGCTATCTGCCTTATTCAAGAAGCCCGCCTCTAGGTTGACTCTATTTCGTCTTGCGCTAGCTTTGAGGTTTGCCCCCTCCATATAGTTTGTCCCAACAAAGAGCTCCTCGACATTGCTCATAAGCGCCACCGAGTCACCCCGATTTATAGCCTGCATATCGACCCCAATCGCAAGCAGCGATTTATGCTCCAGATAGCCCGATCTAAATTGCAGGTCGAAGAGTTGGCGCGGGACATTGAATCGGAGTGAGGCACGTGTTCCCCCTCCGATCTGCAATCCATCGCTTATTGCTGTGGCTATCGGGGTCATATTGTGTGCCGTGATTGTGAGCTCCGAGAACTCCTCCTCATCCAACTCAGCATCGACCGCTAATTGGCGACGATGTGCCCTATTTTCATCGCTAAACATGGTGCTCATGCTATAATTCACCTTCGTTGGCGAGTCATAGAGCGATGGGATGTAGGCCGCCATTGCCCCCTTCAAATACTCCACTATATGGGCTACGCTATTTGTCGAATGGAATGTGGCATCGGCAAAATCACTCGTTAGGCTCATATCTCGACTCCCCTCCTCGCTATTAACCTCCAACACCAGATTTGAGCTATCCACCACCTGCGAATTGTAGTGGTACTCAGCCCTCTCCACCACCACACATGCCGATCCATCCTCGACACTACGCCCCTCGGCCGCGAGCTTTACAATGGCCGAAAGCGAAGAGGTCGTGTCTCGTTTATTTATGTTAAGTGTCTTTAGATCAGCATCTTTCAAATCCAATACCGCGTCATATCTCGCCCTCTCGCTACGGAGGTTCGAACCATGTGCCCTCAGATCGAATTGCAGTTTAGGGTCGCGGCAGATCACATTGCCGCCTACGTAGTAGGGTGTTATATGCGAACTTAAGCTGATGTTATGCAACGGATACTCCCTCCACTGCATCTGCTCCACCTCGCCTCGAACCTGCAAGTTTCGATCCTCCTCTCCGATATATCCGTCAAGCGAGGTATGGAGCGTTATTGCCCCAAAATCATCGTTGCTCAAGACTCTTCCCAACTCAACATTATCGACCTTGATATCTCCCAATAGGTGCATCGAAGTGGAGTCACTCTGCGAGATGGTCATCTGCGTAGAGGCCAAACCCGCCTCGCTCTCCACCGATCCCCCGATTGTGAATCTCTTAGCCTCGCCACTCGCCTCACCTCGAACCACGATTCTCCCCAATGCCGAGAGCATTGATAGACTCTTTGCATCGAGACTCTTTTTGGTTGTTGCTGCCGCTATTTGATCTATGTCGGTCGCCATTGTGGTGAGTCCATTGAGTTTAAACTTCGCCTTGGCTGTCGAAGGAGAGGCCACCCCCTCGCACTCCAAAAGTGCCGAGAGATGAGTGCCATCACCAAATGAGGCGTTCTCGATATTGAGCTCCAGATTATTCACCTCGCCATGAAACCCAAACTCCAGATCATAGAGCGAGACTCCCCAATCCCGAAGTACCGGGGCGAAGTATGCCACATCGTCACTTGAGAGGTATCCCTCGCTGACCTTCAATGAAAGCCCCGTAGTGTTGTTGAAGTCGCGATATGCCCCCCAATCCCTATCTGCTATTGTGAGGTATTCGAGCCTGAGACTGCTCCATCTGCTATCGAGCTTCATATCCATGATGGCGAGTGCCCCCGAGGTGACATAGAGCTCACCCCCGATATCGGCCACCTCAAAACCGCTCTGCTCCACCCCCGACATCGTCTCGATTTGGGCGTGAATGGCAGGGCCATCGACCATCAGGTCGAGAATATGTGCCGACATATTTTGGACTCGCATATTTCGCATATCTACACCATACTTGGGATTGAGCTTCTCTAGTCGCGCAATGGTGACATCGAGCCCCTTCGCCTCCAACTCTCCCACCTCGATTATGAGCGCCTTGCGATTCAATTTCTGGGAGGTGAGCTTCAACATCACCTCACGGATATTCATCTCACCACCCTCGCGCTCCTGCATATTGAGGATCATGCCATCGATGGTGGAGTGGCCCAACACAAGTGCGTGTCGCGTTGGCGAATATCTCCTCAATCGGCTCTTCATCTGCTCCACATAGAGCAGCGTATCGGATTGCAGGTCGCGCACCAACAGATCATCCACCTCCAGATAGCCACGCATCGTGACATCGACACGCCCGATCCGCACCTCACTGCCGATCTTCTCGGAGAGTAGCTGCGTAGCAAAATCTACCACTCCATTCTGAACAATGGGCAACGAGAGGACGAGCGATAGAAAAATCGGCAAAAGAATCAACAACAATATAGCTGCTGATATGATCATTCCCAATATTTTTGTAACTTTGCGCACGTAGGGTATTATTCGACTTTTTTTCAATCTCTTTTTTAACATATGTACATTGCTGTACAACAAGAGACAAAAGTACCAAATATTCCTTAAGAAAACGAAATTTTAGTAGAGATTTATTATGGATAAAACGATTTTAGCGATCGAAAGCTCATGCGACGACACTTCTGCTGCCGTAATTAGGGGTACAAAGCTCCTTTCGAACGTCATTGCATCGCAGGCGGTGCATGTGAAATATGGAGGTGTGATCCCCGAATTGGCCTCTCGTGCCCACCAACAAAATATCATTCCGGTGGTCAATGCTGCGCTTCGTGATGCCGATATCTCGATCGACAATATTGATGCCATAGCATTTACTCGTGGGCCGGGGCTTATGGGGTCGTTGCTTGTCGGAGTCTCGTTTGCAAAGGGACTCTCGATATCGCACAACATTCCGCTCGTGGAGGTGAACCATCTTCAGGGGCATATCCTTTCGCACTTTATCGATGTTGAGGGGGAGGATCTTCGCCATCCCGACTATCCGTTTTTGTGTCTGTTGGTGAGTGGCGGACATAGCCAAATTGTGAAGGTCACCTCTCCGATGGAGATGGAGATCATGGGTTCGACAATAGATGATGCCGCTGGCGAGGCGTTCGATAAGTGCGCTAAAGTGATGGGGTTACCATATCCCGGAGGTCCAGTAATTGATCGTCTGGCTAAGGAGGGCGATCCGACAGCTTTTCAATTTGCGAGACCTCTGGTCGATGGGTATAACTACTCCTTTTCGGGGCTCAAAACATCCTTCTTGTACACTCTGCGCGATGAGATGGCGATCAATGAGAACTTTATCGAGGAGCGAAAGGCGGATCTCTGTGCATCGTTGCAAAGAGCCATTACCGACATATTGTTAAAAAAATTGATACTCGCCGCGAAGCAGACCGGCATCAAAGATATAGCCATCGCAGGTGGCGTTTCGGCCAACTCCGGATTGCGCGATGCCATCACCGAGGCAGGGCGTAGACGTGGTTGGAGAACCTTCCTTCCGCCATTCAAATTCACCACCGACAACGCCGCGATGATCGCCATCTCGGGGCTCTATCGACTCGAAGAAGGGCTCTTTTCATCGCTCGATATAGCGCCTACAACGAGGATGTAAAGGGGTGCAATACCCATCAAATGTGCCGAAACATACCAACAATAGGGTATTTCGAGCAGCGAATAGTCCAAAATACTTTTGTCACTCCCAACATTTATCGTATCTTTGCCGTTGTATCAAATAGGTGATACAAATATTAAAAAGCAAAGTAAGTGATGAAATCATTGAAAATTGGAAACTTAACAATCCCAACTCCCATCATTCAAGGGGGTATGGGTGTTGGAATATCCCTCTCGGGATTAGCATCTGCGGTCGCTAATCAGGGAGGTGTTGGAGTGATCTCCTCAGCAGGTTTGGGGGTGATATACAACAACTTATCGTCGAAATACAACGAGGCATCAATCCTCGGACTTCGCGAGGAGCTACGCAAGGCGCGCGAGGCTACCAAAGGGGTGATCGGTGTGAATGTGATGGTGGCGATGTCGAATTTTGCCGATATGGTCAAGACCGCTATCGCCGAAAAGGCCGATATCATCTTCTCGGGCGCAGGGCTTCCGCTCTCGTTGCCATCATTCTTGGAGAAGGATAGCGTGACGAAATTGGTCCCTATCGTATCGAGTGCACGTGCAGCTAAGTTGTTGTGCGAGAAGTGGTTCGCAGGATATAACTACATCCCAGACGCGATCGTTGTCGAAGGCCCAAAGGCTGGTGGCCACTTGGGCTATGCAGCGAAGGATCTCGAGAGTCCCGACCACTCGTTGGAGCATATTGTGACTGAGGTTGTCGAGGTTGTTAGAGAGTTCGAGAGCGCTCATAAGTGCACGATTCCCGTTATCGCAGGCGGTGGAATCTACACTGGTGAGGATATCCGCTCTATTTTGTCATTGGGCGCTGATGGAGTGCAGCTCGGAACGCGATTTGTCACCACACACGAATGTGATGCCGACGTCGCCTTCAAACAGAGCTATATAGATGCTACTGAAGCAGATATCGAGATCATCCAGAGCCCTGTCGGGATGCCCGGACGCGCGATTCACAACTCCTTCTTGGAGCGTGTCAAAGCTGGTATCGCCATGCCTAAGGCGTGTCCTTTTGACTGCATCAAGACTTGCAAGGTCGAGAAGAGCCCTTACTGCATTATGCTGGCTCTATTCAACGCCTTCAAAGGTAAGTTGGAGAGGGGTTATGCCTTTGCCGGCAGCAACGCTTGGCGCGCTGAGAAGTTGATGAGTGTCAAGGAGTTAGTCGATTCGCTGAAGGCCGAGTATGAGAAGGCTGTGGCTAATTTTACTGCTCGAGAGTAACGTGAGCAACTGCCTCCGGCGGGCGGGGATAGCACCCCCGCTGGTGCTATTATATATTATTGATGGAGTTTTGGGAGATAAATAGAGAGGCGGAATTTCAATCCGCAGCCTTGGCGACATTTCGTCGTCAAGCTCTCAGCTGTATCCCATACCGAGAGTATATCTCCTTGATAGAGTGCGACATAGAGTCGGTTGACAAAGTGGAGAAGATCCCATTCCTGCCAATCGAACTATTCAAATCACACGAGGTATATTGTGGCGAAAGCCCCCCCGAGGCGATATTCACATCGAGCGGAGGGGTCTCATCACGACACTTCATGGAGTCGCTGCGCATCTACGAAAAGGCCTTCACCAAAGCGTTCGAGATATTCTATGGCGACCCGAAAGGGTGGGGGATATATGCCCTGCTGCCAAGCTATCTGGAGCGCGAAGGATCGTCGCTAATATACATGGTCGAGGAGCTGATAAAGCTCTCGGGAGGGGGCGGATTCTACCTCTATGATCATGAGAAATTATTGGCGGATATGGCGTTGGATTCGCGGCCAAAAATCCTCCTTGGAGTAACCTACGCGCTGCTTGATCTCGCTGAAAGTGAGTTGGTTACAGCGCCACTAAAGGATACGATCATAATGGAGACCGGAGGGATGAAGGGACATCGCGAGGAGCTACCAAAATCCGAGCTTCACCAGATCCTAACACGTGCCTTTGGGGTGGAGGTGATCCACTCCGAATTTGGCATGGCGGAGCTCACATCGCAGGGGTACTCAAAGGGCGGAGGGGTGTTTCAGACCCCACTTTGGATGAGGATTCTCACTCGCGATCTGGCCGATCCATTCGACATCTCGAGCAGTGGACGTGGAGGGCTCAACATCATCGATTTGGCCTCGCAGAGCTCGTGCGCATTTATCCAGAGTCAAGATATGGGACGCGTGATGGAGGATGGGAGTTTCACCATCGATGGGCGCATATCGGGCAGTGACATAAGGGGTTGCAACCTATTAATTCAGTAACGCGATGGCATACAAAGAGGGTGAGCTAGAGCAGCTCCACATACATCTGTATGATATTTTAAGGCATACGATCGACGCTTGTAAGGCGCTGAACATCAGATACTTCATCAATGGAGGATCGGCTATCGGTGCGTTCTACGAGGGTGAGATCCTGCCTTGGGATGACGATATTGATATCTGTATGGAGAGAGCGGAGTACGAGCGATTTATTCGTGAAGCACCTGCTGTTCTTGCCAAAGGGTACGTCTTGCAATCGCCTATCAATGAGCCTCTTACGCCATACTATTTTACGAAGATCCGCAAAGATGACACTCTCTTCATCACCGAGGAGGAGGTCGATCTGGATATTCATCACGGGATATATATCGATATCTTTCCGATGGATCGAGTCCCCGACATAAAGTTTATCGAGAAGATCCACCGCTTCAAGGTTCGGGTTTTGTGCAACGCCTTCGTGGCGAAGCAGATCGAGTTGGAGGGGCCGAAATTTGCGAAGCTGCTCTATAAAATCTTCACCGCTCCGATCCCCAAATCGTGGATCTACAAGCTGCTGGTTGTTGGCCAGAGTTGGTTCAACCGTTGCGACACTCGCTATATTAATATAGTGAAGATGCCGCGCGACCATATCGAACGCTCGACCGTGAACCCTCCTCAGATGGTGAAATTCGGAGATATGGAGGTCGCAGCACCTCATGATTTGGAGCGATACCTCAATTGGCACTATCCCGGAATCACACGCTATCCAGCTGAAAATAAACGAGTTAACCACTCACCCGTAATATTGAATTTCAACACAACCAAAACTTAAGAATGGTAGTTTCATTTATAGTCCCGATGTATGATGTCGCGCAATATATTGAGCAATGTGCGCGCTCGCTCTTTTCACAAACCTTGGAGAGTTGCGAATTTATATTTGTCGATGATTGCTCGACCGATGGTAGCGCGGAGCTGCTTATGGAGCTTGTCACACATGAATTTTCGCACCTTCAAAATCGTATTACCTTGGTGCGTCACGCCTCGAATCAGGGGGTGTCGGAGACTCGAAATACCGCTCTCACCATCGCAAAGGGTAATTTTGTGATCTTTATCGATGGGGATGATTATGTCGATCCGGAACTTGCGGAGGAGCTGGTTATTGAGCAGCTACTGGATAATTCGGATCTTGTTTTTTCGAACTACTACAACCTCGCGAACGGCGAGACGAAGGAGTCACGCAACCCGATAATCGGGGGTCGTGAGGGGTCGTTGCAGTTATTGGCATCGCAGAGTTTCGCATTTGCAAATCGCATTTGGGGAGTTCTGATTCGTCGCTCTTTGATCATGAATAACGACCTTCGCTTTGAGCCTCAGATTGTTATGGGCGAAGATTTTCTCTTCCTCACTCAGCTGCTCTACCATTCACAATGCATTGCCCACGTTGGTAAACCGCTATATATCTATCGCACGGACAACGACTCCTCCGCCACGAAGAGCATCTCGCTCGACAAGCAAAATAGCTATATCGAGGCTGTGAAGCGTGTCGAGGAGTTTTTGACTGGGTGTGTGGATGGCGATAGATATCGGGTTGTTATAAAGCTGCTTCGCTTGAACCTTCGTAAATGGCTTGCTTTGCGACGTGGTGAGGGGTTGCGCCCCTTTACTATTTATTTGCGCGGTCTGCTCGTGGTGGTTAACGCAATATGGTGGCTACGCTGCGCCCTAAGATAACTGCACCAGCGGGGGTGCTATCCCCGCCCGCCGGAGGCAGTTGATGGAGTTATAAAACGCCAGTGTACGAGTGCGGCGTAATCATACGTAGCGCCTCTTTAGCATCGTCGCTGACATCGAGCCCTGTGATGAACTCCGCGATCGACTCCGCAGTGATGTGCGAATTTGTGCGAGTCAACGCCTTCAACGCCTCGTATGGCGAAGGGTAGCCGATGCGACGTAGGTATGTCTGGATTCCCTCAGCCACTACAGCCCAGTTATTCTCCAAATCTGCATCGATAGCCGCTTGATTCAAAATCACCTTGCCAAGACCCTTCTGCAAAGATTTCAGCGCTATCAACGTGTGAGAGATCGGCACTCCAACATTACGAAGAACTGTAGAGTCGGTCAAATCACGCTGCAATCGCGAGATTGGCAACTTTGCCGCCAAGTGCTCATAGATGGCATTTGCAATTCCGAAGTTACCCTCAGCATTCTCGAAATCAATTGGGTTGACCTTGTGAGGCATAGCGCTCGATCCCACCTCTCCAGCTTTGATCTTCTGCTTGAAATACTCCATCGAGATGTATGTCCAGAAGTCACGCGCTAGGTCGATGAGAATTGTGTCGATACGCTTCAACGTGTCGAACAACGCCGCCAACATATCATAATGCTCGATCTGTGTGGTATATTGCGAACGAGAGAGCCCCAAACGCTCACCCACAAATTTATTTGCGAACTCCACCCACTTAACATCTGGATAGGCGATATTATGTGCGTTGAAGTTACCCGTTGCACCACCAAATTTAGCAGCCATCGGCACCTCGCTAAGCATAGCGATCTGCTTCTCCAAACGCTCCACATAGACCATCATCTCCTTGCCCAACTTAGTAGGCGAAGCTGGCTGACCATGAGTACGCGCCAAAAGCGATACATCCGACCACTCGGCAGCCATCCCCTTGATCACCTGCAACGTAGCATCCAACTCAGGGTTGAGCACATCCGCCACCGCCTCTTTGATCGACAATGGAACAGAGGTGTTGTTGATATCTTGAGAGGTTAGTGCGAAGTGTACAAACTCCTTATACTCCGACAATTGGAGCGCATCCATCTTCTCTTTGATGATATATTCTATGGCCTTCACATCGTGGTTTGTAACTGACTCGATCTCCTTAACTCGCTCAGCATCAGCGTATGAGAAGTTGGTGTATAGAGCGCGAAGATCCTCAAATTTCTCCTTTGGGAACGACTTCAACTCCGGAAGTGGTACTTCGCAGAGCGAGATGAAATACTCCACCTCAACACGGATTCTATACTTAATTAGGGCTGCCTCCGAGAAGTAGTCACCCAATTTCTCTGTTACGCGTCTATATCGTCCATCGACGGGCGAGATCGCAGTTAGTGCATTTAGCATGATGATATATTTATTGTTGTTTGAAATATTACACCCCCAAAGTTAATCAATTTCGAGCAATACACCAAAAAATAGGGTGACCTTTTTACTGGTCACCCTCTCTATTTTTATACCTATCTAGGAATTATTTTCTCTTCTTGCCCTTTGGTGCGCGATCATCCCATGAGTTGCCCCCTTGGGTGAAGATTGACCAATCGAAGCTCTCCTTCTTCATCATCGATGGAGCATCGTTGTCGCGACGTGAACGTTGATCACGATCCGCCCCCCCTCTAAACTCGCTCTTGCGAACGCTTGGAGTTGTGCGACGATCTGAGCCACGATCTGAATAGCCTCCTGAACGGCGATCTGAGCCACGATCCGAACCACGATCTGAGCGACCTCCGCGATCACGATCAAATCCTCCTGAACGACGCTCTCCACGATCCGAACGACCTCCACGATCACGATCATAACCTCCCGAACGACGCTCTGAGCGCTCACCACGATCACCTCCACCAAAGCTACGACGATCACCACGATCACGATCACGATCCGATGAACGGCGCTCGCCACGATCTGAACGGCCGCCACGATCACCACGATCCGCGCGCTCGCTCTTCTCCTTTGTGATCTCCGCTAGTGGGCGACCTCTGTGCTCACCCAATACACGAACCACACTCTCAGCATCTGCAAATGGCACACTCACAAACGAATAGCTCTCCAACACTGCGATATCATTGATCGTGCTATCCGACAATCCGCACTTATCCTTCAACATATCTGCCACCATGCGACCTGTGTAGCCATCCTTCTTACCTACGGCCAAGAAGAGACGCGTTGTTCCCTTTCTATCAACTGAGAATGAACGGATCTCCGGATACTTGCGCTCATCCAACTCACCACGATATGCAAGGTGAAGAAGTGAGCTAAGTGCCACCTCTGGAGAGTACATCGAGAGTAGCTCCGATGCCATCTCTGTGTGTCCCATATATGTATCTGCCACGATGATTTCGTTCAAATCATTCATGATCTTTGTGCGCTTCATCGCCACGATATCTTGTGCCGTTGGCAACTCCTCACGCTTGATCTCCGCCTTTACATCGCGCTTGATCCATCCGAATTGGCGCATCTCGCCCTTCGTGATGAAGGTGATCGCTGTACCCGAATTTCCTGCACGTCCCGTACGACCGATACGGTGTACGTAGCTCTCAGAGTCCTGCGGCAAGGCGTAGTTGATTACGTGTGTAAGGTTATTTACATCGATTCCACGTGCTGCAACATCTGTCGCCACCATGATATTGATTGTCTTGTCGCGGAACTTTCCGAGGATCTTCTCGCGCGATGCCTGCGAGACATCACCGTGCAATCCATCAGCTGCGTAACCACGTGATAACAAGCGGTTTACAGTCTCGTCAACACTATTTTTTGTGCGACAGAAGATGATTCCGTAGAACTCTGGCTCGATATCGATAATACGAGTCAAGGCATCGAATTTATCGCCCTCACGCACCTCGAAGTAGATCTGCTCCGTAAGTGAAGTTGTTAGCTGCTGCGCCTCGATTTTGACCATGTCGATATCCTTCATATAGCGATCCGCAAGGTTCACAATACGCTTTGGCATTGTCGCCGAGAACAACATCACGCGACGATCCTCTGGAGTGTGGCTCATGATCTCCTCCACATCCTCCACGAATCCCATGTTGAGCATCTCATCCGCCTCATCCAAAATGAGGAATTTGATGTTGCCCAACTTCATCGTGCCACGACGAATATGGTCGAGTGTACGTCCCGGAGTACCCACGACGATATTTACACCCTTCGAGAGGCGACGTAGCTGCTCGCTCATTGACGCTCCACCATAGATTGCTGTTACCTGCAGACGAGTCTCTGCGTTGAAAGAGTTGAGCTCCTCAGCTGCTTGGATCGCTAGCTCACGTGTAGGGACCAAGATGATCGCCTTGACACCCGGCTCGTTTTTGTCTAGCATCTGTAGGATTGGAATTCCGAAAGTTGCTGTTTTTCCTGTTCCTGTTTGCGATTGTGCGATGATGTCACCTGTTCCATCTAGAAGTTTTGGGATGCACAATGCTTGAATTTGAGTTGGGCTCTCGAAGCCCTTTGCCTTGATGGCGTTCAACATCTGCTCGGATAGACCGAGATTGTCGAAAAGAATCTGTTCTGTATTCATTAAAGAATTGTAAATGAGCTCGATATAAAAAGCTCGTAATTGTTATGTAGGCACCTCTGAGAGCTCTTCCAACGAGCCCCCGCACCTTTCCTGAGCTCCTATATCCAGCTCACCCCTGACGCTTCACAGCGTCCGACGGCGCAAAGATACGACATTTATTTAAATATACAATGCGTTGGGGAGAAATAGACAGGGCAAACGCCTGAAAATAATATATATATAGTGGCTTTATCCTCGTCATCCCGCACCGCTTGTCGTCATCCCGCACTTGATGCAATCGTGTCCAAAATAAATATGATGCACATCCATAACTATTTGAACCAAGCCCATTTTCAAGCTTGGATCTTTATTTGAAATCATATGATCCCCCC
>JBCQTX010000051.1:0-12849 GCA_047174605.1 Rikenellaceae bacterium
TTGTCGGGATCTCCATTTGGATTTCCATCCTTGACATCGAAGATCACAACAAATTCGTATCTGTTTTTAACTGTCTCGCTCATCTTCTCGTTTGGTATAGAATGATTGATTTTGGTGTTGGTAGCCGATAGCAAATCGTCCTTGATCTTCCAAGGATAGTCGCATTGGAACACCATCAATTGAGATCTTATCGGTCACTTCGGAGAGTAGGTTTTTCAAGTAAACTTGTGTTCCTTGAGTCGGTATTCGCCTGAAGTAATTCGTTGATAATGAGTAGACTCGATTGTAGAGTGCTGCTGGTGTTACTGACATTGTCGCGTAGCTCTGATCCTTGATCGTGTAGGTTATATGTGGTTGCGATGAGGTCTGTGCTCGCTCGATGATCGCTAGCATTCGACCCAATAGGTAGCCGATATTTGTGTAATTTCTATTTAGTGCCATATCATTTATATTTAGGTATTTACGTAGTAAGTTTAAGTGTGTTGAGTGGTAGCCCTTATATTTCAAAAGGAGGTTCAAAGTCTGTTTCGGAAGTGGCTTGTCGGTTATGAATGACTCCACGAAGTCGACAATGAATTGCGATGAGAGACGTTTTATATCGCCATTGGGAGCTAGGATCATCAGTTGTGATAGTAGCTCTTTGTCGGTCAGCTTTGAGGTGTCGCAGTCTCGTATGTGTAGCCTCACAGAGATCCTTGCTGCATTGGGGACAAGTGCGATTATTTGGCGGTCGAAACTCAGAAATGTAACCTCGCCAATCACTCTGTTACCATCGCTATTCATCTGCCTGAGTGCGGTGATTGCTGAGGCGTACCCCTCCGCTATATCGGTTGGTATCGAGGCATTTTCACCTGCGTGTAATCCGTATGATTCGTAGCCTAGGTTTCTGCCATATGAGACCAATCGTGCACCTGTTCCAGCAGCTCCATTGATGTAGATTTTTGGGTGGGTGATGGCAATGCCTTTGTTTGTAGGTTTTATTAGTTCGGGTTGCTGAGCTGCGGTTTTGGTCTCGCCTAGGAGTCTGAATGTTAGTGTGTGACCTGTTTTGGATGATATTTTTTCCCACGAGGGGTGCGAATATAGTTGCTCGACACCTTGATAGTAAAATTTGCGTACAGCTTTGAATGTTGGGTTGTCGGGGTAGCTTTTATATATCTCAAAAACTAGCTGTTTAAACGGCTCGGCCGTGATGTAACCGAGTGAGTCCCACATATAATTGGGTGTTATCGCGGCATCGCGCCCTGCACGCTGACGAGAGCGTACTACATTCATCATCCCGTCACACTCCTCGATCTCGACCAAAACACCATCAGCCGAGATCACCACCACAAAGTGTATGCGTTTCAGCTCCATCCCTTGCGGTGGATAGAGTGGGTTGCCTTTTGCGGACTCGCTAAGGTAGTGGTTATGTAGCGACTGTAGAATCAATGGTTAATTTTCCATCTATTAGTTTCGCATCGAAGAATATTGGTTTGGGGTGTTTAGGGTCGGAGAAATCCATGTCGTAGAGCATCCTGCCTAGCTCTCGTGACTGAGCAATTGGCGGAGATACCTCTCCTTCTCCCACCAATCGCCAATCACACGCAAACTCCCTGCAACCCAAGTATGGTTGTGTGAAACACTGTCCACGCAGGGTTCTGCGACGAAACATAGCACAATATTTAGCTAACTCTTTTGCTCTCTGCTCCTCATTAACGATTAACAATGTATCATTATTAATTCGGCTGTAACTCTATATTTAACATCCCAAAGCACAACAGAACTACGAATTTGTCGACATTTTTCGGCTATGATCTCTGTTTTGCCAGTGTGCGCCTCAGCAGCAGTCTCGCACCGTTTGAAATGGGCAAAAGAGATAGGGTTTAACACCGCTATCTCTTTGATCTCCCATCTTATCTCAGGCTTCCAAAATATCGCTTCGAAGATCGCCCGGGCAGCCGAAGGTGTTATCACTTCGTAGCTCATCCGCTCGACCTTGAATTCGGGGCGAGTGAAACATGCCAAATCGCCCCATACTTCCAACGTAAACACCATAGCTACCTCATGATAGCACGCACCATATGTGCCGATGCACGCGGCTCTAGGTCGTCGTAGTTGATGGAGATGGTGCTACCTATATCGGTACCTTCCTCGGACGACATCATATACTTAACACCATCCTGCACGACAGGATTTGTTGCGCTGAGATCATTGATTATAACATTCTCCTCCTTCTTAATACGGAATATATACCCCTTTGTTCCAGTATCACTCTCATCTTCGGCATAACCCGGAGTAGAGCTCCACACAGATGCCGACGTAGAACTTGACTCCAATTCTTTATATTCAGTCGCATTATTCATACCATCAAGATAATAACGGAATGAGTAGTGAGAGTGGTTGTTAGAGCCATTACCATAACAGTAGTAACCAAGGTCATTACCACTAGCATCTTGTTGTGTTACAAATCTCGATATGGTATACGGATTAGCATCATAAGTAGTATCAGTAGCTATATATTCGTCATTAGTATCTTGTCCTACAGTTACATCTAACAAAGGGTAGAGATCCTCAAACGCATTCCAAACAAGGTAGTTAGGGACTTTCCAACCTAGTGGTGACGGGTCAAATATCGACTTAGCATTCGACCCCCAACCTGTAATTAATTTATCGCCCCACAAGAATCCAGTATCCGTATCACTCTCTTGAGTTGTTGTTGATGTATAATTTGAATCGGAATGCCAGTGACCATTATCTCCACCCAAGAAGAAAGTATCGGGATGGAGAATACCCTCGTGCATATTTGTGGCAGATGTGGCTACCTTAAATTCGAAAGGGTTTCCATCAACTCCCTTAGCGACACCGACTCTAGGGAATGGCGTAGGGCGTCCAAATTGATAGAGCAAGATACCTCGTCCAGCGTCACGTTCTTCCGTAGCCGCTGAATCGTTACTCTCCTCATCGAAGACCTCACCAATATTACGATCCATCAACCATTTATCCTCGTAGTTACCACTGTTTTCCCAGACTGTGCACTTTAGCATCTTGGCTTGGATCGCTGCGATATCGTCGTTGTATTTAATCTTTCTTTCATTGATTACGGTAATATCAGCCTTATCTTCATCAGTTAACGTCCCTCCATTATTTACCTTTGCCTCATATTCCACCAATATCGTATTATCTGCATTACGTGCTGCAACAATAGGCGCTAACTCCGCTTCCAATAGTGAATACTGAATATGCATATCCGCACCATCCTCAAAATGTCGAATAGATCCCGAAGTTACGGTACGAGACTCGTAGACTCCATCACCATTAACATCTACATATCCAGCAGTGATATCATTAGGGTCGTAGTCTGTGATCCAGATGTGCCAGCTCCAAAGATACTCCGTGGCATCTTCATTCCTCTTAACTCCAATGAGCCAGTTACCACGCGCCGCTTGATCGAATACTTTGTCACCGGACATCTGTGGAATGGTGATCTTGATAGCGTCATATCCTGTCTGGGGGCTCACCGAACGCTCCAACTGTACTACGTCGGTTCTGTCAGTCACATCATCTGCATTAATGGTAAAATCATACCAGATAGTCTCGACAATCCACTCAGAATCCGCGTCTGCGCTTCCGTCACCTTCGACATCGATTGTTCTATTATTGTCATTTTCATACTCACCCCAAAAAGTATTAATACGATCGATCGGGATATAGATAATCTGCGGATAGTCGTGAGGATTGATGATATAACAATTTGTGCGATTCTTAATCACGGGGGTGTAGTCGATGATCTGCGTCATCTCATTTGCCACTGCATCATCTTCAAAATCATCAAATCCATTAAGGTTGATGTTGTAGATGTAGTTAAACCCAGGCTCAATAGCGAGTGATTCAGCAAATGAGTAGACCATATCCTTACCATTACTTCGCACTGTAACACTCACCTGTGTATCACGTTTCTTAGTTCCATCGCGACGATTGACGGGTGCGTAGTATTGACAGTGGTAACGTGTCGCATCTTTGTCAACATCCTTATCGCTAGTGTCGAGCACCTCAGTTGTAATATTCGTACTATTAATCGTCAAATCCTCCACATAATCGATCGTCAGAAGAGCATCTCCTAAGTTTGGGAATAGATCCCATATCGTCAATCCAGATATGCCTGATACTTTATCACCCTTACCATCATCTGCTGTCGTTATATCCCCATCATCCTCTCGCGGTGATGGAGCGGCAAAATAGTAGAGGTCAGGCTGCACATTACGCAACTGAATACCCTGAAATGCGATATAATCGGCCATGTCATCAGGGATAGTCACATAGACATCAATCAGCGCCATGATAGGGCGAAGAGTTGGTTCTTTGAGTTTAGTTTCTCTAGTAATAGCATCCTGCGATATTGCACCCGAGACCACGTTAATGTAATCATCACACTCATCGCTACTCGTGATTTCAGCTGCCGTAAGGGCATAAATATCATCTAAATCAACAGCTCCTGTCAATAGATCGGTATTTCCACTATTCGCAATATAGATCATTGTTGTGGCTGCCGTTGTTGTAGGAACGGTCATCGTGATAGTCTTATCCACATTATCTACTATTAGCTCATCAGAATATTGACTCCACAAAATATTGCCAGAATTTGGATCAATACATATAATCCACAGGTCAGTAATCGTTATCTCATACTCCTGTTCCTCGAACTCAGTACGCGTCACTACAGATGCACTAGAATCCCATGATGCGACACAATCGACCGACAACGACACCTCAACGGGTTCGCCCAACACAACCGCTTCATATCCGACCAATTCATCGAGACCACTATCCGCACACGAAGCTAAAACCACAATGCTAGCAATAGTAGCAAATAAAATATTCAACTTTTTCATATCTCTCATTTTTTTTATTCTTGAACACAACGTACCATAACAGCATCTATACGGTGTTGTTCGTCGTAATTTGCATAATGGTTAGTGTCACCAGATCCCGAAGTAGCATCTGCATGACCATCAGTATCGAACGCTGCAAATGTATAGATCTGAGAAACTGCAGTACCCATTGTATCATCCTCGTCTGGCACTGGGGCGTTTGACGCTAGGTGGATCTCAGTTGTAAACCAACTATCTTGATTGTCTTTATCTGTGCTATTATTATAAGAAGAGACAAGGTTAGAACTATTCAGGTAGTAGTTTGCTCTGAACTCTAAGCCATAGTATAATAGACCTATATACGAATTGCCATTATTAGTTCTCTCCTTAATAGTTTGATTCACACCATCATCCACCAAATATTGATAAGCCTTCAAATTCGGCACCATCCAACCAAGTGGCGAAGGGTCGAAGATCGATTTACGCTCAATGTTGTCGAAGTCATCGGTCTCGGAACGCTTGTATGGATCATGCCATACAACGTGTGCATCGAGGTATTTGTCATTCTTACCACTATTTGGATCCAACCACATAGATAATGTAACATTATCACGACCAAATAGCAAAACAGGATCGTTAACACTCTCACCCATATCTTCTGCATCGTATTCCGCATCTTTGAAGGAGGACACCGAGCGATTACCCTTACAATTTATATAGTAATATTGATTACCTGTTGTACCCCAATTATACCAAGTATTTTTATACACCATCGGACGAATCGGATCTTTGCGACCAAACTGATAGCGCATTGCCGACTTAACATTATCCTCTCCAGCACCGATATTTCTATCCATCATCACCTTACCATAGTACGAGTTGCCTTTCGACCAGATGTAATCGGGATTGAGATCGCCATCATTATCAGGTGTAAGACGAATAACCGAGCCTTGAGAACCTGTCCATGTATTTTTATTTTTTCCATTCTCAATCGTTGCAAGGTTGTCGGTCACAACTTGGTCGGGGTTGTAGTCTGTGATCCAGAAGTGCCAGCTCCATGAGTAATTGTGGTCGATGGAATAATCGGTACTATTTGTATTATTAGGATTGAAGACACCTATCAGCAGGTTACCCTCTGGGCAGTTTGCTGGTACAGTGATCTCGATCGCTGGGTTGCCGCTTGGGCTTGTGGTGATTTTGTGTGTTATGTTGTCTTTAGTCTCGCCATCGTTGTCTTCTGGGGCATAATCATTTTGGCGGATTACGGCTTTTCGCTCCGCTGCGGAGAAGTCAGATCCACTAGTATCCCAGTCAAAAGAACTATAATTAGTATTCACATCATCCACATCAAACTGGCGACCCCAAATAACCTCGGATTCTGTATCGCCATTACCATCAATCATATAATTCTCATTATTCTCATATCCCTCATTACCCCAAAAAGCATCAATTCGATCGATCGGGATATAGAGTGTCTGCTCCACTGGCATAGGGTGGATGAAGTAGCAGTTCGAGCGACCCATCTCGGCAGGTGTGTAGTCATACGTCACACCTTTAACATCAATAGGAATTTCCGCCATCAGCCACTCTGCCGTAACCTCTACCGTTACAGTCGCTGTCTGGCTATCGAATGCGAATATGTATTTGTAGTGTGTGTTCGGCTCCCAAGCTATGTTCGGTAGGTCGTAGGTGATGTCGTTGTAGGTGACTGTGCCATCATCAATATTGGCAAATGTCACTACCGCCTTTGCTGCCGACATATCTTTTTGTGGCATCATGAGTAGATAGCCATCGTTGGCTGTTAGGTCGGTTGTTGCTGTTGTTGAGCTAATTTTACGATACTCTGGCGCCTTTCCATCTACCTCATCACCTAAATAAAGTATAGCCGCACTCTCGAATCCATCCTCAGTGTCATCCGTTGGAACGCTCCATGTGAGCTGCTCCATGTCGAGTGTACCAGCGTTTTTGACTCCTAGGATCTTGACTCCGCTGATATAAACTGTTGTTGCACCCTCTTTTGCGAGTTTAGCTTGGAAGGAGATCTGCGATAGCGCATGAACCATGTCGAGCGGCACTGCTGCTGCGGTGTCGCTGTTGTTTATCGCCTCGGTCTGGGCTACCAATACATCTAGTTGATCGGTGCAAAGTTGTGGTACGCTATATGTTAGCGTTGGGCTACCTGTGTGGTCGGAGTCGTTGATCGAGATTAGTCCTTTTGAATCCTCGGCATATGGGTAGTAGGCGAAGAATTTGATCTTCTCATCCAAATTCGATGGCCAATACCTCTTTGGTGAGTAGCTCCAATAGTCGTTATCTTTGATGTATGTCAACTCTTGGTCATACATATAGTTGGCGATTGAGTTATCGCTATCCCACGATTCACCATCATCGAAATAGTATGCGTGGATACCGATGCTTTCGCCATCTGCGAAGTTGCCCGTATTGATCATCGCTTTAGTCTCGGGATCGACCGTAGTATTGGTGAAGTTGATGCTTTGGTCGGAGGTCTCAGAACGATACACCCCATCAATATCATTCTCAGCACACGACACCAGCCCCAGCAGGAACGCCGAAATCAGAGTATAGGATATTTGTCTCATATTATTAAATTTTAATTCGCTCAAATGTGAAATTTGTGACCATAGGGGCGATCAAACCCCTATGGCCTGTAGGTTGTTGGTTAATTGTTGATTGTAATACCGCAATTAGTTGTAAGGAATGTCTTCAGTGTGCTCAATGCAGATACAACCTCAGTAGTTTCTGAGGCAAGCGCTGCTGCTGCATCGTATGCTGCCTTTGCTTCTGTCTGGTATGCAGTTGCTGTAATAGTCTCATTTCCAAAGCTAGTATTGCTATAATACATATAGTAAGCTGCATTAGCATATGACAATGCTATTTGTGCGTACTCTGCTGCGTCTGTTGCTGCTGTTTTAGCTGTTGCCAATGCTGCGGTCTGCTCAGCAGTTGCAGTGCTACTAGCGTTAGCATCATCTACCACTTTTTGTGCTGCTATCAAATCGTTTGCCGCTAAGATTGCTGCTGCTTGCGCGTCACTTGCAGTGTTAGTTGCATTTTGAGCTGCTGCTAGGGCTGCGTCTGCATTAGTATTATCAGTATCATCTTTGTATCCCAACATCTCAGTTGCATAAGCCGCTGCCTCAGCCATCAAGTTAGCTGCTGTTACGTGAGGATCGTTTGTGATCTCTGTCTCAATTTCATAATCGAACTCATTAACCACGACGTCGAACTTGATAAGAGTAACATCGTGAAGTGGATCAAGGCTCGCCTCGTCGAATGTAAGTACATACATGTATTGCTTACCTGCCACCCATGTGTTGGCTGCGTTCGCTGCTGTTGCGCCAGTTGGAGTCTGCTCAGCAAATCCCGGAAGAGCGTAGTAGCTTGATGTTGCGGCTGCGCTAGTACCTGCGATTAAGATACCATTCTGCTCGATTTTGTATGTTAGCTTGATGTATGGGTATGCATAGCCATACTCGCCTGGTAGTGGGTCTGTACCTGCTGTATAACCAGCTGCATCATCCAAAGCAGTCACATAAGTCTGAGGAAGCAACATGAATGCCTCGATCGCCTCTACACCTGTTGTTGCAGCAACAGCATCCAAGTTTCCTGATGTTGCAGTTCCTGCTGTTGCTCCTGTGATAGCACCGCCAGAAATAACATCACCTGCTGCATCTGTTACAACAAGAGCACTTGAAGTAAGATATGTGTATGGAGTAGTTGTGTTTTTAACGGCTGGGGCTGCCTCAACCATTGCAGGAGTTGCTAGATTCAAACCACCATGAGTTGAATTAACATTGTATAGCTCCAAACCAGTGATAGTAACCTTCAAGTTTCCATTTTTATTCTGCGAGATAACATCAACACGGAAGTCAACCTTAGAAAGCATATGGTCGAGGGTGATTGTTACATCCTCCTTTACTGTTGGAGTAACCGCCTCGCTTGCAAGGATGTCGATTTGTGCATCTGCTGTTGCAGCGATAAGATCCATTCCGATAACACCCTTAGTGATAGATGCAACATCAGCACCACCTTTAAATGGATAATAACCATAGAAGTCGTAAGGAGTAGTACTAGCTTCATCCGATGGCCAATAATACTTATTTGATGATGACCATATGCTACCACTCTTTGTTAGCTTTGTGTTTGGGATGATCCAACCGTTTGTAGGACTCGAAACACCCTCAGTGGTCTTAACTGCATAGACTCCAATCTCAGCAACATTCTCAGTGGTAACCACACCTGCCTTAGTAGCTCCGACATACGATGTCGTGAAGTTAATCATGTTAGGATCGTTGAGGTTGACATCAACCAACTCATCCTTGGCGCACGATGACATAGCTGCTATGACACCTGCTAAAAATAAAAATTTTTTCATTGTTTTTTGTTTTATAAAAGTTTGATAATTGTTTACATAGGAATCACTACCTCTTCACCCCACTCATTCACATTAACATCAAATCCACTATCCTCGGTGATGATCAGATCTGGAAGGTCAATCTCTGGTTCTGGGTCTGGATCTGGATCTGGATCGTCTGGATCGCCTGGATCGTCTGGATCACCCCAATTGTAACATATATAGATGTCGATATGTTTGTCTAGCTCGATCTCCTGATCCTCGACTTGTCGTGTAACATCGAAATAGTAGGCATAGGATGGTGGCGTAGGATAGTAGATACTCTCGTCATACACCGTAACCAGTGTAAAGAGAGACTCCACGCTATAGTAGGCTGGCTCTTCGAGAGGGCCTATCGCATTGAATGTTCCGCAGATCGCTCCATCTTTCTGATACTCATTGAAATACTCTCGCTCCGTAAGCTCCACAGCGTGTGACGTGATCTCTTTTGAGTACTCCCTAGAGGCTAGCAATACAGAGGTGCTCATACCTGTCAACTTCGCATACGCCTTGTTCGCACTATGAAGATTCCTAACACACTCATGGATTGTCACATTGTGAACCAAACGCTCTGGGACGATGTGGGTCAATTGAAGTAGCTCCTCGCTCAAATCTGAGAAATCATCTGCCGTAACCTTTGTCGACGATTTTGTAGTGCTCAAGATACTTCGATGCTCAACAACGGTCTCATAGCGTGAGATCTCCTCGAAGGTAACCTTGAAGGTCACTCCATCATCGAATGTCCATGCTGCCAATAGATCGGGGTATGCCACACCATCACCCGTTACGCTATTGCTACTATCAAACAGCGATGCGACAGGTGTGGGGTTGACAAAATATTCGAAAGTCTCGAACTTATCCGTGCCTCGGAATCCTACTCGATCCGAATAGTCATCTATCGTCTTGTTAAAGACCAAAACATTATACTCGCCAATCGGAACTTCATTGTAACCATACTCTGGGTTACCCAATTTATACTCTATAGGGTCGCCTTGATATGCGCTATCCTTGGTCGGAAAGAGCCACAATGAGGCACTGTAGAGATCTTTATCGGGGTCGTCATCGACATACATCAAAGCCCTCGTCTCCCAATCGATAATGACAGGGAAAATCGCCTTGGTATAGAGGATCTCCTCCAAATTTTGACGTACACACGCCGACATAGTCATCAATGCGACTAAAATAGGGATAATCATACTTCGTCTCATTACTTACCTCCTTTCTTAATCTTGTGGTTTAACATCCAAACTAATGAAGCTCGTGCTCGTGTTGGGCCTATCCAACTAAACTCATTTGTCGAGAGTCGGATCGGATGCCATTTTTCATCTGCGCCATAGAACGCTTCGTAATCGTGATAGTCCGTCTTGAAGTAACCCACCGCTAATGAGTACTCCATGCGTAGATTGCCTTTTTTATTAATAGTGTGAGCATATCCTCCCGTGAGACCTCCTCCATAGAATTCCCCTTGGAGACCCTCGCGACTGCGTTCGAAATCGTAGATTCCACCGCTAACGTAAGCACCTAAGTGCCACCCTGTTAGTTGGAGTTTGTCGGTGCGATCACCAAACCAATATTTACCCTCTATAGTTGCATTTAGAAGTTGGATGCGGTGTCGCTTACTATTCGACTCTCCGTTGTCCCATATCCACCATGGGAATGTCCACTCACCTGCAACAGACCAATGATCTTTGATGGGAACTTCTATCTCTGCGTTCAACACTGATATAATATCGTATAGCAGGTTGGTCTTGAGTGCAAATAGTGGTTTCTCCTCTTCCTCCTCCACTATTGGCTCTGGGATTGGCTCTGGCTCGGGAACAGGTTCTGGCTCGGGCTCGGGCTCGGGGATCGGCTCGGGTTCTGGCTCTGGAACGGGTTTGGGAGCTACATACTTCTCTATATATATAATGTCATAGTGGAATATTGCCGATGCTCCACTTCGCAAATAGGGCAATATGTTTGCTTTCAGATAACTCCATGACTCACCTCCTTCAAGCTGCTTGATTCTCCACTCTTTGACATCGGGTTCTGCGTCAGAATCGATCAGCTCTAAAACTTGTGCTCTGTGTGGAACATCGGGATCATCGACCACCATTGCACGAAATCCATCCCAATCCTCGCCCGACGATCCTACTCGTAGCTTATCGATGATATTTGGATAATTTTGTTTTAGGTACTCCATGAGTGACTTCGCTCTGCTATCCGAAAGCGAGTTGTTGAGCGCTACGGGTCCATCAGGTGACGCAGCTGCCACGAGGGTGATAGAGTCGAGATGATTGATCGACTCTGTGTCTGTTAGGCGTTTTTTTACCAACTTCAATGCCTCGCTATTTGTTAGATAGGTCGGATCAACTTTTGACTCGTTAATTCGATAATAGATCGTTGCATTGTCGAGATAATTTTTACGCTCTTCGTCAACACTTGTTGATCCCTGACCAAATGTTGGCAGAGATAACAGAAGTAGTGCTAGTATGACTGTTAATTGTCGCATTTTATCTGAAATTATTAGGTCGTTATTTAATAACAGTGTAAAAATCTCTAGTAAAGAGATGGAATATTTGCTTAATTTACTGATATGCAGCCTATTAGACAACTATACAATTTAACAATTGCTAAATTATCAAACATATAATAAAAAATAATTAAACCTACGAGGTTTTATCATTGACATTTATTCAATATTTTCCCTAACTTAGCATGCGAAATCCATCTCTTTACTAGAGATGGAATATTTTGCTATATTATGTCATACTATTTATTGACTTATTAGCAATTTTATAATAAGGCAATTGGCTTTATCTACAATTGAGGTGTCTAATGATGCTAAATATATTTGCGTTGTTGCCTCTGAATTATGCCCCATACTTTCGGAAATTACTGAGGTCGGAATATTGCTATTTTTGGCTACTGATGCCCATGAATGACGTGCTACATAAAGCGTTAGCGTATTTGCAACACCTATTATTTCACCTATTTTCTTGAGCTTATTGTTTATTAATCTCAGCATATTTGTATATTGAGCACGAGCAGCTATTGATTTATTTTGTATGATCGGCAGTAGATAATCAGTGTCAAATCTTGGGTATTGATCCATGATTTCTTGCATACAAGGCTCCCATTTTATATGTAACTGCTGTCCCGTTTTGCGTCTTCGGTAGGTGATAATCCCATTTTGTAGATCTTTTTCACGAAGATATGCCATGTCGATGAATGACATTCCACGTGTGTAAAAACTAAATAGAAACATATCTCGCGCAAACATCAAATCAGGTTTAAGCGAGAGGTCTAATGCCTTTATTTTCTTAATATATTTTAACGGTAATGCTCGCTTAACAGTCTTATCGACACCCGTATATACTTTTTTGAATGGGAAACGTTGTTCTATTAACTCGTTGTCTACCGCACGGTTATATACTGCTCTTAATATTCGCATATAGAACGAAATAGAGTTCATCGAGATGTTACGCTCTTTCAAATACGCCTCATAATCCATCATCAGATCGGACGAAATATTGACTAACGCTAGATCCTCGCCCTCACGAAACTTCATGAAGCTACTTAAGGTCGTTTTGTATGTCTCCGAGG